>NZ_JBEYVS010000044.1:0-57967 GCF_040644095.1 Streptomyces sp. NPDC047028 | reverse complement strand
GGTGATCCCCCAGATTTCCGTCATGCTGGGCCCCTGCGCGGGCGGCGCCGCATATTCCCCGGCCCTCACCGACTTCGTGTTCATGGTGCGCGGCATCGCCCAGATGTTCATCACCGGCCCCGACGTCGTGCAGGCGGTCACCGGCGAGCGCATCACCCAGGACGCCCTCGGGGGTGCCGACGCCCACGCCACCGTCTCGGGTGTCGCCGGCTTCGCGTACGACACGGAGGAGGAGTGCCTCGACGACGTACGACACCTGCTGTCCCTGCTCCCGGCCAACAACCGCGAACTGCCCCCGGCCGTCGTCCCGGACGACCTCCCCGACCGTCCCACGGACCGGCTCGCCGACCTGGTCCCGGCCGACCCCAGCCGGGCGTACGACATCCGGCCGGTGATCGAGGAGATCGTCGACGACGGCGACTACTTCGAGGTGCACGAGCGGTGGGCCACCAACGTGGTCTGCGCCCTGGCCCGCCTCGACGGCCACGTCGTCGGCATCGTCGCCAACCAGCCCCTCGCCCAGGCCGGCGTACTCGACATCCACGCCAGCGAGAAGGCCGCCCGCTTCGTCGCCACGTGCGACTCCTTCAACATCCCCCTCGTCACCCTGGTCGACGTACCCGGCTTCCTGCCCGGCGTGGACCAGGAGCACGGCGGCATCATCCGCCACGGTGCGAAACTCCTGTACGCCTACTGCAACGCCACCGTGCCCCGCGTCCAGGTCATCCTCCGCAAGGCCTACGGCGGCGCCTACATCGTGATGGACTCCCGCTCCATCGGCTGCGACGTCTCCTTCGCCTGGCCCACGAACGAGATCGCGGTGATGGGCGCGGAGGGCGCGGCCAATGTCGTCTTCCGCCGGGAGATCGCCGCGGCGCCCGACCCGGACGCCGAACGCGCCCGCCTGGTCGAGGCGTACAAGAGCGAGCTGATGCACCCGTACTACGCGGCCGAGCGCGGCCTCGTCGACGACGTCATCGACCCCGCCGAGACCCGTGCGCGCCTCGTCGACGCCCTCGCGGTGCTGCGCGCCAAGCACGCCCCGCTGCCGGGCCGCAAGCACGGGAACCAGCCCCAGTGAGCGCGGTCCCGGCCGGCCGTCCCCTCCTGGACGCCGAAGCCGTCCTCAGGATCGTCCGTGGCCGCACCGACGCCCACGAACTCGCCGCGCTGACCGTGCTGTTGCTGTCCCGGCCACCCCAGCCGGACCCGGCCTCACCGCCCCGGACCCCTGCTCCCTGGACCCGCGCACCCGAAACGGCGCCGGTGTGGCGCCGGAACCCCCGCCCCACCTGGCACAGCCCGTCGTGACCCGGCCCCGGCCCCGCCCGATGGGATCATGTGCTCATGGGTATGGACACGGGGCCGGGGAACGAGACGATCGCCGTACCGCCGGGCCGGGTGACCCTGTCGGACCGGCGGACGGACCGCAGGTGGTCCGTCGAGGTCGCGCCGTTCCACCTCGGGCGCTTCCAGGTCACCCAGGCACTGTACGAACAGCTCACCGGCGAGCGGCCGGGAAGCGCCCACGGGGACGGGCTGCCCGTCGAGGGCGTCTCCTGGTGGGACGCCGTCCGGTTCTGCAACACCCTGTCGGAGCGGGCCGGGTTCACACCCGCCTACCGTTTCCCGGCCGGGAACGAGATCGTCGAGTGGGACCGGTCGGCCGACGGCTACCGCCTGCCGACCGAGGCCGAGTGGGAGCACGCCTGCCGCTCCGGCACGACCGGCCCCCGCTACGGCCCGCTCGACGAGATCGCCTGGCACCGCGCCAACTCGCAGGACAGGCTCCACGAGGTGGGCGGCAAGCAGCCGAACCGTTGGGGCCTGTACGACATGCTCGGCAACGTCTGGGAGTGGTGCTGGGACCTGTACGACCCCGACGTCTACGGCACCTACCGTGTCCTGCGCGGCGGCGGCTGGTTCGACGAACACTGGAGCTGCCGAGCCTCGGTGCGCCGCCGCAGCCACCCCACGTTCCAAGTCGACGACGTGGGCTTCCGCGTCGCCCGGTCGGCAGGGCGCTGACCGCCCGCCGCCGGGAGACCTACACAGGGCTCGGCGCGTCGCGGTTGTCCTCGACGCGGATGACACGCAGTTCGGTGCCGTCCCGGTCGCGCTTGCCGCGCCCGTACACCCCGACGGCTATCTCCGACCGATCACCGGCTCGTCGGGTGCCACGTACGTGAGGAGGTCCCGATGGTGCCCGGTGACGACCCAACCCTCGGCCGCGCCGGGCTTCGCAAGGCACTGACAGCGTTCCCGCTCCCCCGCCCCCGGGAGCCGCCCTTCGGTAGTGGTCCGGAAGAGTCCCGAAGGGCGGGTCCCGGAGGGGACCCCACAGTTCACAACCACCCCCGCTCCTTGGCGATGACCGCTGCCTGGAAGCGGTTGGAGGCGCCGAGGCGGGTCATGAGGTCGGCGACGTAGCGGCGGAAGGTGCGCAGGGAGACGCCCATGCGGCGGGCGCCGACCTCGTCCTTCTCCACCTCGCACAGCATGCGCAGCACCTCGCGTTCGGCCTCGCTCAGCGTCTCCTGCGCGGCGCCGGCCCCGCTCACGCAGCGGGCGCCCGCCCAGACCTGCTCGAAGAGGTTCACCATGCCCTGGACGACCCCGGCCTGCCGTACGACGAGGGCGCCGCGGGCACTGTCGGCGGGGTCGACGGGGAGGACGGCGAGGCCGCCGTCGTAGATGATGAGGCGTTCCACGGACTGGTCGGTGTAGCGGACCTGCGCGCCCTGGGCGACGATCTCGCGCAGGTAGGCCAGGGTCAGCGGGTCCTCCACGGCCTCCCGGCTGACGATCGTGCGCAGGGTCAGCCCACGCCGCAGGCAGCGCAGGTCCAGCGGGCGGCACGCGGCGATCATCTCCGGCTCGAACGCGCCGCCCGGCTGCAGCCCCAGCACCTCGTTGTGGGCGAAGAAGGCCAGGTCGTCCAGGCGTTCGCGGATCTCCCGCAGGCCGGTCAGCCGCTCGATGTCCAGCGGGGTGTCCCGGGCGCTGCCCTGCCGGAAGCTCTCGGCGAGGGCGCTGATGCTTCCCCGGGCGGAGGAGACACGGCGCAGTTCGTCGTTCAGCTCGGCGAAACGCTGCTCGACGAGCCGCTCGATGCCGATGACCGGATCGACCGCCTTGAGCGAGCCGTCCTCGTCGGCGCGCAGCAGCCCGAACTCCGTCAGCCGGCCCAGGACGGCCTGTGCCTCGCCCGGCTCGGTGCCGAGCGCCTCGGCCGTGGACTCGGCGGTGCTGCGCGGATGCTTGAGGCAGCACTCGTAGGCACGTACGTCCTCGGTGCTCAGTCCGAGGCAGGACAGATCCAACATGGCTTCGTTCTCCCCCTGGGGCCGGCCCGTGGGGCGGACCGGACCAGAAATATACGTTCTGGAAGGAATGTTTCGACGCCGCGTCGCGATGCGATGCGCCGTGCTCCGGTGGCGCGTTCGGTGGGGGGTGCGGTGGGCGTGCGGGATGCGGGCGGAGTCAGGTGCGGGCGGAATCAGATGCGGTGCACGTGGCGACGGCTCGCCGCTCGGTGTGCAGGACCTCGCGCAGGGTGTTCCAGATCTTCTCCAACCACTCCACCGGGCTGATGCCGGCCGCCGAGAGGGTGGCGGACTGCACGGCGGAGACGAGTGCGAGCAGCAGCTCCACGACATCCGAGGCGGGGCAGCAGGGGTTGATCTCTCCCTCGCGTCGGGCCAGTTCGACCAGGTCGGTCATATGGCCCTGGATGTCCAGCAGCAGGTTCTCCTGTCGGTCGCCCGCCAGCAGCCGCTCCTCCACGAGCCGGAACGCCGCCCGCAGCCGGATGCCCTCGTGCAGTTCCCGGGCCAGGGTGCGCACGACCGTGCCGAGCCGGGTCATCGGTGAGTCCCCGGAGGCCTCGGCCTTCGCCGCCGCCGACTGCCAGAACTCCCGCCCCGACTCGACCAGCGCGTCGGCGAGGTCGTCCTTCGACGCGAAGTGCCCGTACAGCGCGCCCTTCGTCATGCCGATGCGGTCGGCGACCGCGTTCAGCGTCGTGTGGGCGTAACCGTGCGCCGCGAACTCCAGCGCGGCGGCGTCCAGCACGTGCTGCCGGGTGCGACGGGCGCGCTCCTGCTTCACGACTTTGGCCATGGCCCACCTTCTGTCATCGTCCAGGCTGTGCCTACAAAGATACCATCCCGAAGGAATGTTTTCAGCTGTGCGACTGGTTCGAAGAGCACGGGTTCCGGCCAGTTCCGCGGGCCCGTCTCCTCCCTCCCGTCGGCGTGGGGCGGGGAGGGGAGGGGGAGGCGGGCCGGTGTCCGTCAGTGGTGCGGACCGCCGGCGCGCGGCAACGGGCCCGGAGCGTACGGCAGTACGTCCCACCCCTCGTCCCGCGCCCGCCGGGCCAGCTCCGGGTCACGCGCGACGACCGCCGGGTGCCCGACCGAGCGCAGCATGGGCAGGTCGCTCGTGTGGTCGCCGTAGGCGTGACAGCCGGTCGGGTCCATGCCCCACGCCGCGAGCACGCGCCGCACGGCGAGCGCCTTGGCCTGACCGATCAGCGGGGCGTCCACCTCACCGGTGAGGACGCCGCCGACGACCGTCTGCCGGGCACACAGCACCAGGTCGGCCCCGAAGTCCCGGGCCGGACCGGCCAGCAGGGCCCGCGCCGAACCCGAGACCAGGACCACGGCGTCGCCGCGCCCCTGATGCCGGCGCAGGGCCGACATGGTGGCGGGCACGGCCGCCCGCGCACCGCTCCGCGCGCCGGCGTACCACTCGTCGGACACCTCCTCGAACCGGGCGAGCGGAACCCCGGCGAACAGCCGGTAGTACGCCCGGTTCGCCTCGGCACGGGGTAACCCGTCCCGCATCCGGTGCAGCAACGCCCGGAACTGATCGGCGCGTTGGCTTCCCTCTGGTGTCCGCTCCCACAATGCCCAGAAGCCGACCAGCGACTTCACGCCGAGCAAAGTCTCGTCCACGTCGAAGAAGGCGGCCCGCCGGGCACCGGCGGGTGCCGGCGCAAGCGCGGTCGCCG
The DNA here is from genome assembly GCF_040644095.1 of Streptomyces sp. NPDC047028. Classification (NCBI taxonomy): domain Bacteria; kingdom Bacillati; phylum Actinomycetota; class Actinomycetes; order Kitasatosporales; family Streptomycetaceae; genus Streptomyces; species Streptomyces sp. NPDC047028. Next base: position 52,953 of record NZ_JBEYVS010000044.1, on the reverse strand, counting down.
CGCCCTTCACGCGCGCTCCCCGGCCGGTCCGGAATGAGGGTGCGGGGTGGTCATCCCGGTCGGGGCGGTCGTCCCGGTCCGCGCGAGCCCCGGCGTCTCGGCGAGCACCGCTCGCGTGTACGTCGCCGACGCCGCCTCGAAGTCGAGGGTCGCGTGGCTCGCCGCCGCCGTCACATCGCGCCAGCGCCGCTGGAGCGGGTGGTCCTCGGACTGGACCGCCGTACCGGACGCCGCCAGCAGACGGTCCACCGCGGAACGGCACAGGCGGATCGCGGTCGCGCCGTCCCGGATGTTCTCGGCCACCGCGAGCGGCGCCGGATGCCCCCGGTCGGCCCGCCAGGCGGCCTTCTCCAGCAGCAGGTCGGCCATGTGGACGTCCGCTCCCACGCACGTCAACACATCCTGTAAGGAAGCGAGTTCATGCCGAGGGCGGCCGTCGGGCAGTGGCCGGCCCGCGAGGTCGGCGGTGAAGTCGCGCAGCGCGCCGCGGGCCGCGCCGAGCGCCGGGGCGACGAACTGGAGCGCGGCCACCATCGCGGCCGGCACCCGGTGGCAGCGCTCCAGGCCGGTCGGCCGGCCCAGGTCGGCCAGGGTGAAGGTGCGGTGCGCCGGGACGAACAGCCCCTCCACGCCCACGCTGTTGCTGCCGGTGCCGCGCAGCCCGAGCGTGCGCCACGTGTCGTACACCGTGCACCGCTCGCGCGGCACCGCGAACACCCGGTGCTCCCGGTTGCCCTCGGCGCCGGTCGAGCAGGCGAGCAGGACCCAGTCGGCGTGGTCGACGCCGCTCGCGTACCGCCAGCGGCCGGTCAGCCGCCAGCCGCCCGGCACGTCGACCGCCTCGCCGGACGGCGGGAAGATCGCGGCCGCGACCAGCACGTCGGGACTCGCGCCCCACAGGTCCGCCTGCCCCTCCTCGGGCAGGTAGGAGGCGAGCCGGCCGTGTGCGGCGTACAGCGCCGCGCACCAGGCCGTCGCCGCGCACTCCTCGCCGACGGCGGCCGTGGCGGCCAGCGCCGTGGCGAACGTGCCCGCGCTCCCGCCCCGGCGCCGGGGCACGAAGTGCCGGGCGAAGCCGGACCGCCGTATGGACTCGGCGAGTTCGGGCGTCAGCCGGCGGCTCTCCTCGAGCTCGGGCGCGCTCGTGCGGGCCAGTTCACGCAGGGCGGCGAGACCGCCCGGCAGGTCCATCGGGGTCCGGGGCGTCGCTGGACCGGCGCCCCACGGGGCACGCGGCTGCGGCACCCGCGCCTGCAACCGGACCGGCTGCACCTGGGGCCGGCGATGTTCCGCCGGGCGTCTCTCCTCCATCCAGGTCGTCACGCCGCACCGCCCGCGGACGTGAGGGTACGGGGCCGGTGCCCGGCGACGGGCAGGGCCCGGCCGGTCAGGCGGCCGGTCGCCAGCGAGCGGCCCTCCTGCGTGGCGGCCACCTCGAACGCGCGCTCCCCGTCGGCGGTCTCGGCCCCGTCGGCCCGCGTGGCGTCCACCGTGGCCGGCGCGTCGAGTTCGGCGAAGCTGTGGAAGGCGAGCCGGCCGGAGGTCAGCGCCCACAGCCGGGGCGCCGGGTCCGGCGCCCCCTGCCGGCTGCTGGCCAGCGCGGTCGCCTGGCGGAACGCCTCGACGAGGGCCATGCCCGGGACGTGGTCCAGCGCGTGGTCGAAGAAGACCAGGTGCGAGTCGTCCAGCTGCAACTGCCAGCGGTCGCCGTCTCCCGGCGGCGCGGCCAGCAGGACGTTCGCCTCGTGCCTGCGCCCGACGGCCGCCGGGAGCACCGGCACCGCCGACGGGACCAGGGCGCTCCGGTCGGCACCGGTCCCAGACATCACCGGCGCTCCACCGCGCCGCCTGCGCAGCGTGTCGTAGCGACGGCGGTCCACGGCCTGCCAGGTCAGCGTGGCCGTACCGCGCCGGACGCCGCCGATGGAGACGACCGCCTCCAGCGAGGCCGCCAGCCGGCGCGCGTCCTGCGCCTGGACGTCGACGCTGACGTCCAGTGTCACGGCGAGCGGAGCGGCGCTGGGCCGCGGCGGCTGCGGGTCGTCGATGACGAAGCCCGTGTCGATCAGGATGAACTGGTTGCCGTGTGGGACACCGTAGAAGCGGTGGGAGAGGTAGATGCTGATCTGGCGTACCGTCTCGATCCACAGCAGCGGGTCACCGCAGCCGTCCGCGCCCGGCTGGAAGAACACGTGGTCGCGGGGCCACTGCGCCGCGACGGCGAACCGGTCCCGGTCGCGGGCGAGCACGTCGGTGAGGAACACCTCGGCGACGGCCTGCTTGTGGACCAGGTTCCTGGGTACACAGCTGTCGAAGGACAACTCCCGATCAGCGCCGTGCAGTTCGTTCTCGCCGAGTGCGTCGGCCGCGGCGGGCGCGGCCGGTATGCCGGCGAGTTGTATCGGCTGGTGCGTTGCGTGCATGTTTACGTCCCCCCAGAACGTCAGCGGCATGCAGAAGCCTTTGCCGGAGCGGGCGTTGGAGCGCCGCGCTCACTGGCGGATCGAAAATATACCGCCGGGAAGGTATATTGCAATGACAGTTCGGTCGGAGGTCTCGTCCCACCCGGCCACACCGGCGTCCGGCCCGTATCCCGCGGCCGGGCGGCACGTACGAGAGAGGCAGCCGCCATGGCAGCGTCGTCGACGCCCGCATCCTGGGCGAAGCCCGCGGAGTCCGCGGTGGCCCGCGGTCCCGAACCCCGTCAGGACCGGGCCATCCGGACCCGCAACCTCGTCCTGTTCAAGGCCGCCGAGCTGTTCGCCGAGCACGGCTTCAAGGACACCTCGATGAAGGACGTGGCCGAGCGGGCCGGGATGACCAAGGGCGCCGTCTACCACCACTACCCGTCCAAGGAGTCCCTCGCGGTGGCGGTCGTCGAGGCCCACTACGGCCGCTGGCCCACCCTGCTGGAGGGCGCCCAGCGCCGGGGGCTCGGGCCCATGGACACGCTGGTGGCCATGTTCGACGGGTGCGCGGAGGCGTTCCACGGGGACACCATCGTGCAGGGCGGGGCGCGGCTGCAGATCGAGCGGTCCCTGATCGACGTGCCGCTGCCGACGCCGTACGTCGGCTGGACCGAGCTGGCGACCGACCTGTTCGGCAAGGCCGCGCAGGCCGGCGAACTGCGCGAGGGCGTCGACCCGGCTTCGGCGGCCCGCACTCTCGTCGCCGCCTTCTTCGGCCTCCAGCACATCTCCGACACCCTCACCCGCCGTCGGGACCTGCTCGAACGCTGGGCGGAGATGCGGGAGTTGCTGCTGTACGCCGTGCGTGCTTGAGCCGTCGGCACCGGCGCAGTCACCGGTAGCCGCTCACGATGACCCGTACCCGAGAGGATGTCCCGGACCATGATCGTCGGAGTCGGCATCGACGTGGCCGACACAGCACGCTTCGAGGAGTCGCTGGGCCGTACGCCGGGCCTGCTGACCCGCGTCTTCACGCCCGCCGAACGGCTCACCCCGCAAGGCGATCCGCGCGGCCCCGCCTCGCTCGCCGCGCGCTTCGCCGCCAAGGAAGCGGTGTCCAAGGCCCTCGGGGCACCCCCCGGCCTGCTCTGGACGGACGCGGAGGTGCTCACCGACGACACCGGCCGGCCCCGGCTCGCCGTGCGCGGCACCGTCGCCGCCCGTGCCGCGGAACTCGGCGTCACCGGCTGGCACCTCTCGCTCAGCCACGACGCGGGGATCGCCTCGGCGGTGGTGATAGCGGAGGGGTGAGCTCCACGAGCCGCTGACGCGGTGCTGACGCCGGACCGGCCGACGCCGGACTGACCCGTCGCTGACACCATGCTGACGCGGGCGTGCAGCAAGGTGGCGGCGGAGCGAACGGTTCCGGCCATGCGGTGGTGAGAGATTCATGGCGTCGGGGAGAACGCCCCGGCCGCCGGGGCAACCCGGACCCACCCCCGTCGAACCGGAGTCATCGCCATGTCCGTTCGTGCCAAGCAGAACGTCGCCGCCGCGCTCATCGGTCTCGTCGCCGCCACCGCCGTGGCCACCACCGCACACTTCCAGCCGTCCCTCGCGTCCCACTTGAGCGGCGCCTCCGTCACCGCGACCCCGGACAGCAACGGCTGGCAGCTCACCCCCGACAGCAACGGCTGGCAGACCCTCGCCGACGGCAACGGCTGGCAGACGGCGACGGGCGACAGCAACGGCTGGCAGGCCACTCCGGCCGGCAGCAACGGCTGGCAGTGAGCCCCCGTACACCTCCCGGCAGGAGTCCCTACAGCCCCTACAACCCCTTCGCGAAGCAGCGGCTGTCCTCGTGGAAGCGGTAGTAGCCGAACTTCCCGCAGGGCTCGTAGCCGCAGGACCGGTACAGGGCGATGGCCTCCGGCTGTTTGGTGCCGGTCTCCAGGACCATGCGGGCCCGTCCCGCCGCGCGGGCGTCCTCCTCCAGTGCGGCCAGCATCCGCCGGGCGAGTCCCCGGCCGCGCATAGCGGCGACGACGTACATGCGCTTCAGCTCGGCGTCGCCGTCCGCGTTGCCCTCGTCGTTCGCGTCCTGCCGGCGCCAGCCGCCCGTGGCGACGGGCCGGTCGGCCTCGTCGTAGGCGATCAGATACGTCCCGTTCGGCGCCTGGAAGTCCGACGGGTCCAGCTCGGTGGCGTCGCCGCCGTCGCCGTACCGCTCGTGGTACTCGGCCTGTACCTCGTCGTTGAGTTTGACGGCGTCGGGGTGGTCGAAGGGGACACGGCGAAAGTTCACGCCGGACATCGTACGTATTTGCGGTCAGCGCTTCCCGCTCGGTCCACACAACGAGACAATTCGGGCGCCGCTCCCCGGCCGGCATCGTGCTCGGGTGCTGACTGTGACCCGAACGGTGCGCAGGGTCAGTGCATGCGAGGGCCTTGTCTGTCTGGCCGCCGCGCTGCGCGAACAGGGCCAACGATCCGTTGACGGTGGCGAACCCCTCGGCCATCGCGCCGCGCCGCGCGGCTCGGCGAGGGCGCCCGCGATCGCGGCGGTGTTGGTGGGCTCGGTCACGCGCCACCGCCCCCGTAGGCGCCGATGCCCTGGCGGCCATAGCCATCACGCGGACCACGCACGCGGCGGCCGTCTCGGCGGCCGTCACCAGCCGTGGTGCGGAAGTGGCGAGGCTGTCGCTACAGGTGTTCCGCGTCCGTGACCTGCACGAGCGCCTCGGCCTGCCCCACCGACGAGCCCTCGATCGACGTCACCCGTTCCCGCCTGGGGCGACTCGTCCGCCAGGGATTCCATAACCCGGACGCGACCGCTACCGGAAACGGACTCAACGCCATCTGGAACCCCTGTCAAGGCCGCACGGCCCCGCGGCGTTGGCTGCTCGAGACGTCCTCACGCCGTAAGAATCAGGTCCGCATTCCGGGCGTAACGTAAAAAATGCACACCGGCCTTCGTGGATGCGTCGCATCCGCCCCGGACGGAAGGAGCGATGATGTCCACCCTTGATGCGCACCAGGTGCCCTTGGATCCCGCCAGGCAGGAGGCGTTCGCGGGGGAGGTCGCCGATGTCCTGAACAAGGCCGCTCTCGCCCTGCTCGCCAGCGTCGGCCACCAGTGCGGCCTGTTCGACGCCTTGGCCGCCCTTCCGCCGTCGACCAGCGCCGACATAGCCAAGGCGGCAGACCTCGACGAGCGGTATGTGCGCGAGTGGCTGGGCGGCATGGTCGTCGGCGGTTTCGTGGAGTACGAGCCGGAGCAACAGACGTACGTTCTGCCGCCGGAGCACGCCGCGTGTCTGACCACCGCGGCGGGCCCGGACAACCTGGCCGGGATGATGCCCTACGTCGCGCTCATGGGCGAGGTCGAACAGCAGGTCGTGCGCTGTTTCCGCGACGGCGGCGGCGTGCCGTACGCCGCCTATCCACGGTTCCAGGCCCTGCAGGCCGAGGAGACCGCCCGGGTCTACGACCTGGCGCTGGTGGACACGATCGTGCCGCTGGTGCAGGGGCTCGAGGAGCGGTTGCGCGCCGGGATCGACGTTCTCGACGTGGGCACCGGCCAGGGGCACGCGCCTCTCGTGCTGGCCCGGGCCTTCCCCGCCAGCCGCTTCCACGGCCTGGACCAGTCGGACGCCGGCATCGGGACCGCGCGCGCCGAGGCGGCCCGCGCCGGGCTGGCCAACCTCCACTACACGCTTGCCGACTCGACAGATATTACCGGCGAGTACGACCTCATCACGGCCTTCGACGTGATCCACGACCTGGCGCGGCCGGCCGAGACGCTGGCGGCGATCGCGAGGGGCCTGCGCGAGGGAGGCACGTTCCTGATGGGGGACATCGCCGCGTCCAGCAAGCTGGAGGCGAACGTCGGACATCCGTTCGCGCCCGCGCTCTACGGCTTCTCCGTCTTCTACTGCATGACGACCTCGCTCAGCACGGGCGGAGCCGGCCTGGGCACCGCGTGGGGGGAGGAGACGGCGGTGCGGATGCTGAAGGAGGCGTCCTTCGAGAACATCGACATCAAGTCCGTGGAGGGCGACCCGATCAACGTCTACTACGTCGCGGCCAAGCGCTGAGGACCGGTGCGCCGCGCCGGGGCAGTCGATTCATCGTGCTTGCCCTCGCGGTCGTCTTCGCCACGGCGCTCCAGCGCAGGCTGTGCGGTGGTCGGGTCGGCCGAGGGAGTGACAGACAGGGCCAGGTGCCCGATGAGCACCGGTCGTCATGCCGCGGCGCGGAAGACGTACGCAGTCATCGGGGCGGTGACCGGCCCGGGGCCCAGACGGGCCGTCATCTCCTCGATGACGGTGGCCCGGACGGCTGGTCCGTCGCCGCGCTCCTCGACGGCCGCGCGCACCGGTGTCCCGGCGAGGTACCCGTTGGCAAGATCGGCGGTCGAGGCGGCCCGGCCCTGAAGCGTCAGCTCCTGCTCCTCCTCGACGTCGAACCCGGCGGCCTCCAGATCGGCGGCAACGACAGCGGGATCGGCGTAGCCATGCGGAACCGTCGGGAAGAACCGCGGCGGGTCGATCGGAAAGGCCAGCTCCAGCCCCGCCTGCAGCGCGACCTCGAAGGCGTGCGTCCCGAGCGGGCCCCAGGTGTTGAACAAGAACCGCCCTCCCGAGGCCAGCACCCGCCTCACCTCGGTGAAGGTCGCGATCCGGTCGGGGAAGAACATCACGCCGAACTGGCAGACCACCAGGTCGAAGTCTCCGTCCGAGAAGGGCAGCCGCTGCGCGTCGGCCTGCCGCCACTCCGCGCCTGGGGCCTGGGCCGACCCGAAGGCGACCATGGCCTCGTTCAGGTCGGTGGCCGTCACGTCGGCCGACGGTGCTGCGGCGAGCAGGTGCGATGTCAACACGCCTGTACCCGCAGCCAGTTCGAGGATGCGCCGAGGGTGGAGAGCCGCCGCCCTCGCGGTCAGGTCCTCGGCGAAGGGCCGGAAGACCACGGGCACGAGGTACTGCTCATAGGCCGCCGGCATCGACTCGGACCACCGCTGGTCGGCATTGATTCCCGTCACCCTCATGACGGTAGTGCCGCACCCGGAGACCTTTGCCCCGCCGCGCCGCCCTGCACCCTGGAGCCGGCCCTGCCTGACAAGTCGGACGCAGGATCTGCGTCTCGTTGTCCGCGTTGACGATCAGCAGTGCGCGCAGGCGTCCTTGCTCGGTGCCGGACAGGGGACCGGCGAGCACGACCAGGCGGGACCCGCTTCGCGGGTGACGGCGAAGTAGCCCATGGCGGGCCACCTCCTTGGAGATCGGTGTCCCAGTGGCGCACTCAGCAACGGGCAGTGGTGACCAGCCAGGTGGCCGACGGGTAGAGCACGCCCTCGGGCGTGCGGTGGGCCTCGAGGCTCGCACGCAGATCGGCCAGGGCACGAGCCCGGGCGTCTTCGTCGAGTTCGGTGAGCAGCCAGCCGAGCAGGCCGGTGACGAACCGCTGGGCGGTTTCGGGGTCCGCGCCGAAGTGCATCGGTGCGGTGAGCGCTTCGATGTGCGGAGCTCGGAAGCCCGCGTCGGTGAGCAGCGCGCTGACGCGGTCGGGGTCGGCCAGCGCGAACGGGCCGGGCGCGTCCGGTGGCGGAGTGGGCAGGTCCCGGCCCGCCGCCAGCGCGGTGGTGAAGGCCGTGAACCACTCGTTGCGCTGTGGGACCTGCCAGACGAGCTGGACGAACCGGCCGCCGGGGCGCAGCCCTCGGGCGACGTTGCGGAACGCCGCGGCGGGGTCGGCGAAGAACATCGTGCCGGTCCGGCTGATCGCCGCATCGAACTCATCCTCGGGCAACGGGTGCACCTGCGCGTCGGCCTGCTCGAACACCGCGTTGGACAGCTGTTCCGCCGCGGCCCGTTGCCGCGCGACGCTGAGCATCTCGGCCGACAGGTCGAGGCCGACCGCGTGCCCGGCACCGGCCCGGCGGGCCGCGTCCCGGGTGGTCTCACCCGTCCCGCAGCCGATGTCCAGGACCCGCTCGGCGGGGCCGATGCCGGCGGCGTCCAGGAAGCGGGTCCGGTAGGCGCGAAGGGCACGGTCAAACTGGTCGGCCTCCTGTGCCCAGTACTCACCCTCGCTGCCGTCCCAGGCGCGGGCCTGGTCGGCGTTGGACGGGGCGACTCGAAGCGTCCTGGTCATCTCGACCACCTGCCTTATACTCCCTTTGGGACTAATGTCCGGATTACGCCTCGGAGGTGGCGATGTCAAGCGACCCGGCACTCACCACTACGTCCTACGCGATCCTCGGCCTGCTCTCGCTACGGCCATGGAGCACCTACGAACTCGCTCAGCAGATGGACCGCAGCCTGGGAAGGATCTGGCCCCGGGCCAAGAGCAAGATCTACGAAGAGCCCAAGAAGCTCGTCCGCCACGGGCTGGCACGCGCCGAGCGCCAGATGGTGGGCCGGCGCCCCAGAACGGTCTACGCCATCACCCCGGACGGCCGTGACAGGCTGGCGGACTGGCTGCGCGAGCCGGGCGACGGCCCGGTGCTGGAGTGCGAACAGTTGCTGCAGGTGTTCTTCGCCGAATCTGCGTCGTCGCTAGACACCTTGGCCACCCTGCGCGCCGCACGGGACTGGGCTGTCGAACGCAACCGGGGTAACCTCGCCGCGGCCCGCGACTACCAGGCGGGAGAGGGACCTTTTCCCGAGCGCGCCGCCCAACTTCTGCTCGTCGGACGGTTCCTGACTGACTACTACCGAATCGTCGCCGACTGGTCCAACTGGGCTGCGGACCTCGTCGAACACTGGCCCGACGACCTTCGCGAGGCGGTCGTCGGCGCCGAGCAGTTCGCCGAAACCGTCCGCCGAGCCGAGTGGAGCCACGGCTGAGCACGACCACGCGGCCACGGGCTGGTCAAGGCGTCCCACGACCCGTTTCGTCGCCGGGGCCGGCGTCCGCCTGAGGGCCGCTCCCGGGCTCGGGTCGTGGACGGTCGAGCAGCCAGGTCACCGGCCGGGCGGGATCCGGGTCGTAACGGCAGGACGTGCCCGTGTGGAGGGTGTCGCGCAGCAGCCGGGCGAGGGCGTCGTCGTGCTGCTGGATGCGGTCCAGGGCGGAGGCGATCGTCTTGCGCACCGCGACACGGGCCCGCTCGTGGCTCGAACCGAAGTGACGATGGCGTCCGCCCAGGCCGGTGGCCGCGCGCACCTCGGCGAGCAACGCCTCGCGCTCCATGCGCAGCCGGGCAAGGTCGGCCTGGCCGGTCCAGGGCCCGGCGTCGTCGAGCTCGGCGTCGATCTCGCGCAACCGCTCGCGGTAGGCAGCCAGGGCCTGCCGATCGATGACCTCTCCGGTGTCCGTGTCGTCGACGACGACCGGCGCGTGGCCGGGGGCCGAGGAGGACAGCTTGAGCGCGCTCATCTCGACGCCCGGGTTGCGCAGCAGTTCACGCAGATAGTGCAGCCCCTTGAGGTCGGGCAGCACGAAGGTGGCGCCGCTCCTCCCGACCACCCAGTCGAGGTCGCCCTCCTGGCGCAGCCGAGCGGTGAGCTCCCGGGGCGGTGGGGTCCGAGCCGTCGGGGCGTTGAGACGCTCGCGCCACCAGCCGGCGCCGATCCGCTGGTAGCAAGAGGTCGCGCTGTGGTGCCAGCGTGTGGCGCCTGCGCGGCCGAGAGCCTGTTCGCAAAGGTGGAGGTAGTCGTCGACGACGCCGTGGAAGATCACCGCGCCGGTGTTGAGCACCGCTCGGCCGGCGAAGGGCTCCAGCAGGCGGGCGCCTTCTTCGAGGAGGTCCTCGCAGTGGAGCCCGGCTGCGACCTCGACGAGTGAGGACACGGTGAGCAGGAAGTCGACGTCGCGCGGGACGGCGTCGAGCCCGCTGCCGGCGAGTTGGTCGAGCAGCTCCCGTGCGCGGTCCGGTTCGTCGGCGGCGAGCCAGAGCGCTGCGGCCTCGGCTGACACCGATGGCACCCCCTCCGCGGCGCCGAATTCGGCGAACGCGGCGGCCTCGCTCCGCAGTATGTCGAGGTCCCCGGTCCGGCGGGCGCGGGCGGCGGCCAGGCTGTGCAGGACCGCATCCAGGTCCGGCTCGGTGGCCTGCTCACCCAGCTCGGCGGACTGCGCGATGAGCCGGTCGGCCGCATCGAGGTCGTCGACGACCAGGGCGTGCATGGCCCGGCGGGATGCGGCGAAGAAGGCGTTTCGCGCGGAGCCGGACTCCTCGGCGAGGAGGTCCAGTGCGCGGAGCTGCCGCTGAATCGAGACGACGTCGAGGCACTCCCACGCGGTGGTCAGCCGCCACAGGTGGGCGGTCAGCTGACGTGCAGGATCTGTGAGATGGGCGGCTGCGTCGGCCAGGCGGGCCGACAGGAGCAGCCGCTCGGCGAAGTCGTCGGGACCCCAGTGGGCCACCAGCGCGGCGTCGAGGGCGTCGGCGGAGACCTCAGGATCACCGAGCTCGTCCGCCAGGTCGAGCGCCTCGCGGGCGAAGCCCACCGCACGCCGGGAGTCGCCTCCGTAGACCCAGGCCCGGGCCAGCGCGGCGGCGAGGCGGCAGCGGCTCACCGGTGTGGCGGCCGCCGCGTAGGCCTCGTGGATCAGGGCGGGAACCTGGCCCGGATGCGTGCCGAAGCGCTGGCTGGACGGCAGGTCGAGTGCCGCCGCCGCCATGAGTTCGGCGTCGCCGCTGTCACGGGCCTGGGCGTAGGCCTTCAGCAGCGCCGCCCGGGCGGCGGCAGCCTGTTCGGCCGCGGACTCCATGATCAGACCCTACTGCGGTCGGGTGCGTTCTCAGGGTTTGAGCAGCCGCACCGTTCGGCTGTGTTCGGCCACCCGGGCTCGGTCCCAGTCGCCGGTGCAGTACACCGACAGCTGGGAGATCGACCCGTCGGACACGTCGGCACGGAACAGCTCCCGGCAGTACCAGGACTCGTGATCCTGTTCCCATTGCTCCTCGACCTCCAGGATGAACCCTGTCGTCGTGGCATCGAGCCGGGAGCGGGGCACTCGGCTGGGCCCGGGGTGGCCGGCCGTGCGCAGCGCCAGGGCGTTCTGAGTGCCCTGCGCCTGCAGTCGCCACCGCGGCAGGGTGAAGTCGACGAACACGTCCGGCGTGAACAGTTCCTGCGGCGCGGTGCCGGTCTCCAGGAACGTGATGAACTTGTCGGCCAGCACACGGGCCGTGTTCTCGGCACTGACCTGCGTGGTGCTCATCGGGTACCTCCCGCGCTGCTCATGTTGGCGGCCACGACCGCCGTCGTCTCCCGCAGCTTCTCGGTCGGGCTGAAGTCGACGGTCTCGGTCCCCGCGGCCACCACCGGCACGTGACCGGGAGACGCGAAGTAGATGTCGCCGGCCCGGTAGACCTCGGTCCGGTCGCGGAAACGCAGCTCCAGTCGGCCCGAGAGGACCATGCCCCAGTGGGGGCACTGGCAGCGGTCGTCGGGCAGCCCGAGGAAGGCCGGCGTGCCGTCGGCGTCCTCGGGGAAAGTCTCGAAGGAGACCGTGTAGTCGTCGAGTTCCATGTATCGGCCCTGCATGACCGGCCCGTCGACGAGGAGCGGCGCCTCGTCCTTGCGTGTACGCGGCATGATGACCTCCGGTGTTCGATTGATGCCGTCACCCCATAAGGCGTGACATCGAGGCGTCACACCGTGACGTCACGTCGAGCGGCGCCCGGCAACTTGCGAAGAAGGTGTAGGCGGGCTCTGCTCAGATCGAAGCAGCGCTCGTGCGGCGGATCGTCGCGGGCAAGCGAAAGGGTTCCCTCTTCGTAGACGTTCCCCCGGTCTGGGAACCTGACCCGTGGGCCGTCGTGACAGAGGGCAATGAGGAGTGTGCTTTGATCACTGTGACCAGTGTGAACGTGAACGGACTGCGGGCCGCCGCGAAGAAGGGCTTCGTGGAGTGGCTGGCGACGACGCAGGCCGATGTGGTGTGCCTGCAGGAGGTCCGCGCGGAGCCGCACCAGCTGCCCGAGGGCGTACGGCAGCCCGACGGCTGGCACGTCGTGCACGCGCCCGCCGCCGCCAAGGGCCGGGCCGGTGTCTCCCTCTACACCCGCCGTGAGCCCGACGCAGTCCGGGTGGGCTTCGGCTCGCCCGAGTTCGACGGCAGCGGCCGCTACGTCGAGGCCGACCTGCCCGGCCTCACCGTCGCCTCCCTCTACCTGCCCTCCGGCGAGGTGGGCACCGAGCGGCAGGACGAGAAGATCCGCTTCATGGACGCCTTCCTCGTCCACCTCAAGGAGCTGCGCGCCCGCGCCGCCGCCGAGGGGCGCGAGGTCGTGGTCTGCGGCGACTGGAACATCGCCCACCAGCAGGCCGACCTCAAGAACTGGCGCGGCAACACCAAGAACTCCGGGTTCCTGCCCGAGGAGCGCGCCTGGCTGAGCCGCGTCCTCGACCCGGCGGACGGCGGCTACGTCGACATCGTCCGCGCCCTGCACCCGGACACGGAGGGGCCGTACACGTGGTGGTCCTACCGGGGGCGCGCTTTCGACAACGACGCAGGTTGGCGGATCGACCTCGCCGTGGCGACCCCGGGGCTCGCGGAGCGCGCGGTCAAGGCGGTCGTCGAGCGGGCCGTCACGCACGCCGAGCGCTGGTCGGACCACGCGCCGGTGACGGTGGTCTACGACCGGCCCTGAGGCCCCGGGATTCAGTCCCGTTTGCTCAGGCGCCGGTCCAGGGCCAGGGAGATCTCCGCCTCGACGACGCTGCGGGCCAGGGGGCGCAGGCGGTGGAGGTCCTCCTCGGGGGAGTGGCGGAGGATGAGGTCGGCGAAGAGGGCGGCCATCGCGTCGGCGTGTTCGCGGACGCGGGCGCCGGCGGCGAGGACCTCGGCGAGCGGGATGCCCTCGCGGACCAGCGCGGAGGAGACGTCCAGCAGGCGGCGGCTGATGTGGACGATCTCGTCGCCGTCGGTGCCCAGGTACCCCAGCTCCATCGCGGCGGCCAGGTTCTCCGGGGTGACCTCGCCCTCGAAGCGGGCGGCGAGTTCCTCGGGGGTGAGGCGGACCGGCTCCTCCTCGGTGGGGGTGCCGACGCCGAGCAGGTCCGCGACGTCACGGCCCTGGTCGAGGGCCTCCGCCAGCTCGGCGATGCCGTTCAGGGTGTGGCCGCGCTCCAGCAGGGCGGCGATGGTGCGCAGGCGGGCCAGGTGATGCTCGTCGTACCAGGCGAGGCGGCCCTCGCGGCGGGGCGGCGGGATCAGTTTGCGCTCGCGGTAGAAGCGCAGGGTGCGCACGGTGATGCCGGCCAGGCGGGCCAGTTCCTCCATGCGGTACTCGCGCCGGGCCTCGGGACGTCCTGCCTGTTCTGCCACGCCCGAAGCCTATGTTGTACCGCCGGTAACTTCTGTGCCGCACCCCCTACCGCTCGGTACGCCGCTGCTCTACAGTCCCATTGCGCCAGTGTTCACTGGCGGAGTCCTAGCGAGGCGTGGAGGCTTCGGCATGGCCCAGCACGAGCATGTACGGGTGGCGGTGATCGGGTCCGGATTCGGCGGGCTGGGAGCCGCCGTGCGGCTGCGCCGCGAGGGGATCACCGACTTCGTCGTCCTGGAGCGGGCCGACAGCGTCGGCGGCACCTGGCGTGACAACAGCTACCCCGGGTGCGCCTGCGACGTACCCTCCCACCTGTACTCCTTCTCCTTCGCGCCCAACCCCGACTGGCCCCGCACGTTCTCCGGGCAGCGGCACATCCGCGCCTACCTGGAGCACGTCGCCGACGTCTTCGGGCTGCGCCCGCACATCCGCTTCGACTCCGAGGTCAAGCTGATGCGCTGGGACGCCGAGCAGCTGCGCTGGGAGATCGAGACGGCGAGCGGCTCCCTCACCGCCGATGTCGTCGTCTCCGCGACCGGACCGCTGTCCGACCCGAAGATCCCCGAGATCCCGGGCCTGGACTCCTTCCCCGGGAAGGTGTTCCACTCCGCCCGCTGGGACCACGACTACGACCTCGCCGGCAAGCGCGTCGCCATGGTCGGCACCGGCGCCTCCGCCATCCAGATCGTGCCCGCCATCCAGCCCGAGGTCGGCCGCCTCACCCTCTTCCAGCGCACCCCGCCCTGGGTGATGCCCCGCGCGGACCGCGCCATCAGCGGCGGCGAGCGGTGGCTGCACCGCACGGTGCCCTTCACCACCCAGGCCCGGCGCGGACTGCTCTGGGGCATCCGCGAACTCCAGGTGCAGGCGTTCACCAAGCGCCCCGACGAACTCGGTCTCATCGAGAAGCTCGCCCTGCGCAACATGGGCCGCGCGATCAAGGACCCGGCCCTGCGCGCCAAGCTGACCCCGGACTACCGCATAGGCTGCAAGCGGATCCTGCTCTCCAGCACCTACTACCCGGCGCTGGCCCGGCCCAACGTGGACGTCGTCGCGAGCGGGCTCAGCGAGATCCGGGGCTCGACCGTCGTCGCCGCCGACGGCTCCGAGGCCGAGGTCGACGCGATCATCTTCGGCACCGGCTTCCACGTCACGGACATGCCGATCGCCGAGCGCGTGGTCGGCGCCCACGGCAGCACCCTCGCCGAGTCCTGGAAGGGCGGCATGCAGGCGCTGCGCGGCGCCTCGGCCGCCGGGTTCCCGAACTGGATGACGATCATCGGGCCCAACACCGGCCTCGGGAACTCCTCCATGATCCTGATGATCGAGTCCCAGCTGAACTACATGGCCGACTATCTACGGCAACTGGACGTCCTCGGCGGGCGTACGGCCCTCGATGCCCGGCCGGCGGCCGTCGAGGACTGGAACCACCGGGTGCAGGAGCGGATGAAGCGGACCGTGTGGAACACCGGCGGCTGCACCAGCTGGTACCTCGACGCCAGCGGCCGCAACACCACCATCTGGCCCGGTACGACCACGGAGTTCCGGCGCGCGACCCGGCGGGTGGATCTCGCGGAGTACGAGGTGATCCGCCGGCCCGCCGAGCAGCCGAAGCCGAAGACGAGGGCGAGCGCGAAGAAGGCCGAGTCGAAGAGCGAGGCCGCCGCATGAGCCGGAGCAGCAGCGGCCGTAGCGCATCCGTCACCAGCGGTCCCTACGCCCCGCCCACCCCCGCCCGGGTCCTGACCGTCGAGTCCGCCGACGGTGCCCGGTTGCACGTCGAGGTACACGGCCCCGACGACGCGCCCCCGGTCGTCCTCTCCCACGGCTGGACCTGTTCCACCGCGTTCTGGGCCGCGCAGATACGGGAGCTGGCGGCCGACCACCGGGTCGTCGCCTACGACCAGCGGGGCCACGGACGCAGCCCCGTGAGCCACGCCTGCACCACCGAGGCCCTGGCCGACGACCTGGAGGCGGTGCTCGCCGCGACCCTCACCCCCGGCGAGAAGGCCCTGGTCGTCGGGCACTCCATGGGCGGCATGACCGTCATGGCCGCCGCCGAACGCCCCCTGTTCCGGTCCCACGCCGCCGCCGTACTGCTGTGCAGCACCGGCAGTTCGCGGCTGGTCGCGGAGTCCCGGGTCGTACCGTTGCCGGCCGGGCGGGTGCGCACCTGGATCACCGAGCGCGTCCTCGGCTCGCGCGCCCCGCTCGGCCCGGTCACGCCCGTCGCGCTGCGCGTCCTGAAGTACGGGACCATGGGCCCGGGTTCGGCCCCGCACATGGTGGAGGCCTGCGCGCGGATCGTGCACGCCTGCCCGCGCGCCGCGCGCCACGCCTGGTCCAAGGTGCTCTCCGCGCTCGATCTCGACCACGGCGTAAGGGAGTTGCGCGTGCCGACCGCGATCGTGCACGGCGCGGTCGACCGGCTCACGCCCCCGGTGCACGCCCGCGCCCTGGCCGCCGCGCTGCCCCAGTGCGTCGGCCTGACCGAGCTGACCGGCGTCGGCCACATGACCCCGGTCGAGGCTCCCGAGAAGGTGACCGGCCGGATCCGGGAACTCGTCACCACATACGTCACGGGGGGCACCCCCGCGCAGATCAAGGAGGGCGCATGAGCACGGTCAGCCTCGAAGGGCAGGTCGCCGTCGTCACCGGAGCGGCCCGCGGGGTCGGCGAACTGCTGGCACGCAAGCTCTCCGCGCGCGGTGCGAAGGTGGCGCTGGTCGGACTGGAGGAGGAGCAGCTCAAGGAGGTCTCCGGGCGGCTGCACAGCGACAGCGCGTACTGGTACGCCGACGTCACCGACCACGAGGCGATGAGCCGGGTCGCGGGCGAGGTCAAGGAGCGGTTCGGGAAGGTCGACATCGTCGTCGCCAACGCCGGTGTGGCGACCGGCGGTCCGTTCATCGACTCCGACCCGCAGGCCTGGCGGCGGGTCATCGAGGTCAACCTGATCGGCTCGGCGGTGACCGCGCGCGCGTTCCTGCCGGTGCTGGTCGAGAGCCGGGGCTACCTGCTCCAGATCGCCTCGCTCGCCGCGATCACGCCGGCGCCGATGATGACGGCGTACTGCGCGTCCAAGTCGGGCGTGGAGGCGTATGCGCACAGCCTGCGCGCCGAGGTCGGATACCAGGGCGTGCGGGTGGGCGTCGGCTACCTGTCGTGGACCGACACCGACATGGTGCGCGGGGCCGACCAGGACGACGTCATGAAGGAACTCCGGCAGCGGCTGCCGTGGCCGTCCAACAAGACGTACCCGCTGGGGCCGGCCGTCGACCGGATCGCCGCCGGGATCGAGCGCCGCTCGGCGCACGTCTACGGGCAGTGGTGGCTGCGCGGGATGCAGGGCGTGCGCGGGTACCTGCCGGGGCTCATCGGAACGGTCGGGCAGCGTGAGATGCGGCGGTTCGGGTCCCGTTTGCAGGGGATGCGTTCCGGGCTCGTCGGCGCAGGTGGGGCGGCGGATGAGGCGGCGCGGGCTACGGACCGTGACTGATCGAAATGCGTAGCGTGGTGGGCCGTGTGAATCTGGTCGAGGCCCCACTCAGGGGCCGATTCCCCACCCTCACCCACTACGGGAGTGAACCCACATGGGTATGAAGGACAAGTCCAACGAGTGGCAGAACCAGGCCGAGGACGAGATGGGCGAGGCCCGTGAGCGTCTTGGCCAGCGGGGCCAGCAGCAGCGTGGTCAGCAGGAGCGTGGCCGGCAGGGTCAGGAGCAGGGCCGTTCCGGTCAGCAGCCGTCCGAGCGGGGTCGCGAGGGTATGCGTGACATGGACGACACGGCGGAGCAGGAGATGGGGGAGCGGTTCGACCGCGACTTCGAGGTGTAGTTCGCTTGGCTCTGCCGAGTGAGCTTGGCGTGGGGCGCCCTTCGTTTTCGGAGGGTGCCCTGCGTTTTTGTCGGGGGGTGCGGTGCGCTGTGTGTGCGGGTGCGTTGTGGCTTGTCGCGCAGTTCCCCGCGCCCCTAGGGGAGTTGCCGTGCCGCGTGTTGGAAGCGTCCCGGACGCCTGCGGGGGGGGAGGGGAGGAGGAGGGGGACAGTCTTGCTGCTTCCTATGTGCGCCGCGGGAGTTCCGGGCGGGAGCGGTCTGGGACGTTGGTGTAGTCGGGGGGTGTGGCGGCGGGGGTGGTCTGGAGGAGTTTCAGGGCCAGTTGGACCGCGTCGTCGAGTTGGGCGTAGCGGCCCTCGGCCCAGTCGAGGGGGGTGCGGAGGGCTTCGAGGTCGGGGGTGACGCCGTGGTTCTCGACGGACCAGCCGTAGGCGTCGAACCAGGCCGCGTTCATGGGGACCGTGATGACGGTGCCGTCGCCGAGGCGGTGGCGGCCGGTCATGCCGACGACGCCGCCCCAGGTGCGCTGGCCGACCACCGGGCCGAGTTTGAGCAGCTTGAACGCGGCGGTGATCATGTCGCCGTCGGAGGAGGTCGCCTCGTCGGCGAGGGCCACCACCGGGCCCCGGGGGGCGTTGGAGGTGTACGACACCGGTTCCGCGTCCCGGGTGAGGTCCCAGCCGAGGATGGTCCGGGTCAGTTTCTCGATGACGAGTTCGCTGATGTGCCCGCCGGCGTTGCCGCGCACGTCGACGATCAGGGCGGGCCGGGACACTTCGAGGCGCAGGTCGCGGTTGAACTGGGCCCAACCCGAGCCGCCCATGTCGGGGATGTGCAGGTAGCCGCACTTGCCGTCGCTCAACTCCCGTACCACACCCCGGCGTTTGGCCACCCAGTCCTGGTAGCGCAACGGCCGTTCGTCGATCAGGGGGACGACCGCGACCCGCCGGGCCCGGCCGGTCCCGCCGGCCGGGGCGAACGTCAGGTCCGTGGTCGTACCGCCGGAGCCGGCCAGGAGCGGGTACGGGCCGGTGGCCGGGTCGACGGGGCGGCCGTCGACGTGGGTGAGGACGGCACCCTCGCGGATGCCGGTGCCGGCCAGCGGTGAGCGGGCCTTGGAGTCGGAGGAGTCGCCGGGCAGGATGCGCTTGACCGCCCAACGGCCGTCGCGACAGGCCAGGTTGGCGCCGAGCAGGCCCTGCCAGCGCTGGTAGTGGGGCGGGCCCTCGTTGCGGCGGGCGGCGGTGACGTAGGCGTGTGAGGTGCCCAGTTCGCCGAGGACCTCGCGCAGCAGGTCGGCGAACTCGTCCGGGGAGGCGACCCGTTCGACCAGCGGGCGGTATTGGTCGAGGATCGCGTCCCAGTCGATGCCGCACATCCCGGGGTCCCAGAAGTAGGCCCGGATGAGCCTGCCGGCCTCGTCGTAGGACTGGCGCCACTCGGCTGCCGGGTCCACCCGGTGGATGATCCGGCGCAGGTCGATCCAGACCGTGGAGTCGCTGTCGCCGAGCTCGGTGGACGGCACCGCGCGCAGTTCGCCCTCGTCGACGACGACGAGCCGGCTGGCGTCGCCGCTCACCGCGAACCAGTCGAGGTGGTCCACGAGTTCGGATTTCTTCGCCTTGGCGATGTTGAAGTACTCCAGCGTGGGGCGTCCGCTGATGTCGGCGGGGTTGGCGAAGGTCTCGCCGAGCGCCCCCGAGATCGGCCAGCGCAGCCAGACCAGGCCGCCGCCGGCGACCGGGCAGAGCCGCGAGTACTTGGAGGCGACGACGGGGAACGGGGTGACCCTGTTCTCCAGGCCCTCCACCTCCACGGTCACCGTGCCCGCCTCGCCGGTGTCCTCGTCCTGGAGCGGGTCGAGCCCCCCGGCGGCCGGGCGGCCCTCGGGGTTGAGGGCGAACGGGGACGGGGTCGCCGAGGACAGCGGGACCAGGTAGGGGCGGCAGCCGAGCGGGAAGGACAGGTCACCGGTGTGGACGTCGTACACCGGGTCGAAGCCGCGCCAGGACAGGAACGCGAGGTAACGGCCGTCGCGGGTGAAGACGGGGTTCTCGTCCTCGAAGCGGCCGTTGGTGACGTCGACGATGTGCCGGTCCTTGATGCGGGCCAGCTTGATCTGGCGCAGCGAGCGGCCGATGAACGGGTGCGACCAGGTGAGCCAGGAGCCGTCGGGGGAGAAGGCGAGGTCGCGGACGGGGCCGTTGGCGGACCGGATGAGTTCGGTGACCGGCCCGTCCGCCGCCTCCGCCGCCGTATCGGGGGCCTCCGGCTCCTCCTCGGCCGTGGCGCCCGTGTCGATCAGCAGCAGGCGGCCGTCGTGGGAGGCGACGGCGAGGCGTTCGCCGAGGGGGTCGCTGATCATCTCCAGGACCCGGCCCAGCTGTCCGGAGGCCAGTCTGCGGGGGGCGCGGGCGCCGGTGGCGCGGGGGAGGTGGGCGATCTCGATGGCGTCGTCGCCCTCGGCGTCGGTGACGTAGGCGACCTGCCCGGTGGTGCCCAGCATCTCCGGGAGGCGGACCCGGACGCCGGGGGTGTCGAAGAGGGTGCGGGCGGGGCCGTCGCGGTGGGTGAGCCAGTACAGGCCGTTGCGTACGACGACGGCGCTGGCCCGGCCGGTCTCGTCGACGGAGATGCCGTCCACGTGCTGCGCGGCCGGCACCTGGTAGGTGCGTCGGCCCGCGCGCTGCCCGCCGAGCCGGATGTCGAGCTTGTGCGGCCGGGCGCCGGCGGCCAGGTCGTCGACCAGCCACAGGTCGCCGGCGCACTGGTAGACCACCCGGGTGCCGTCGCTCGCGGCGTGCCGGGCGTAGAAGGCGTCGTGGTCGGTGTGGCGGCGCAGACCGGTGCCGTCGTAGGCGCAGGAGTAGAGGTTGCCGACGCCCTCGTGGTCGGAGAGGAAGGCGATCCGGCCGCCGACGAACATCGGCGAGTGCAGGTGCCCGCCGAGGTCGGGCAGCAGCCGCCGGCCGTGCAGCCACAGCCGGCCCATGGCGCCGCCCCGGTACCGCTTCCAGGCGGCCGGTTCGTGCGGTGGTGTGCCGGTGAGCAGCAGGGTCTGGTGGCTGCCGTCGAGGTCGGCGACCTGGAGGTCGCAGACCGGGCCCCAGGGCAGTTTGCGGCCGGGGTCGCCGTCGGTGCCGACCTTGTAGGCCCAGGTGAAGTAGGAGAACGGCTCGCCGTGCGAGGCGACGGCCAGGATCTCGCTGTGCCCGTCCTCGTCGGGCGGGGTCCAGCCGCAGACCTGGGTGTCGGTGCTTCCCCAGTACGTCAGCTGCCGCGCGGGCCCGCCGTCGACGTCGACGAGGTGGATCTCGGGAACGAGGCTGCGCCAGGTCGTGTACGCGATCCGGCGGCCGTCGGGCGAGAAGCGGGGGTGGCCCGCCTTGGTGCGGTCGACGGTGAGCCGCCAGGCGCGGCCGGGGGCGTCGAGGGGGGCCAGCCAGAGGTCGTCCTCGGCCACGAAGCACAGCAGGTCGCCGTTGAGGTGGGGCAGGCGCAGATAGCTCACCTCCCCATGCTTTTCCGGGTGGCGGGGGCCAGCAACTTATGCGGGTCCGACACTCGTGACCGACGACACGTACGAAACGGTTTCGTTTCGTAGGGTGCTGCGGTACATTCATCACGTACCAAACCATGTCGTCCGACGATCGTGTCGTTCGAGTGCGGGACACGACGATCGTGTCGTTCGGACGCGGGACACCGGAGCGGGAGCGGGAAGGGAGAGGCGGATGACCGAGGTCGCCACCGGGCGCCGCAGTCGCATCACGCCCGAGCGCGAGGCCGAGCTGTACGCGGCCGTGCTCGACCTGCTCCGGGAAGTCGGCTACGACGCCCTCACCATGGACGCCGTCGCCGCCCGCACCCGCTCCAGCAAGGCCACGCTCTACCGCCAGTGGGGCGGCAAGGCGCAGCTGGTCGTCCGGGCCCTCAGACACATGAAGCGGGGCCACGCCGACGAGATCGACACCGGCTCGCTCCGCGGCGACCTGCACGCCCTCGTGGCGCAGGAGGACGACTGCGCGATGGAGCAGAACTCCGCGCTCATGCGCGGCGTCGCCATGGCGATGCACCACAACGACGACCTGCGCCAGGCCTTCCGCGAGCAGATCATCGACCCCGAGATGGGCGGCTTCCGCCAGGTCCTGCGGCGGGCCGTCGACCGGGGCGAGGTCCGTCCCGACTGCCCGGCGCTGGACTTCATGGTGCACATGATGGTGGGCGGTTTCGCCACCCGGTCGCTGCTCGACGACCAGCCGCCCACCCAGCGGTTCCTCATCTCGTACATCGACGCCGTCGTCCTCCCCGCCCTCGGCGTCCCCGTCTCGTAGAGTCCTTCGCCGAGAAGGCCTCTCCCCAGTTCCCCAGCAAGCCCACCACCTGACGTCACCGCTCACGTCGCCGGGCTGATCACCCCTGCCCAGAAGAACCCCACGACCTGACCGGGAGTACGCCCTCGTGGCCACGTTCCTCTACAAACTCGGCCGGCTCGCCTTCAGGCGACGGCACTTCGTCGCGCTGCTGTGGGTCGCGCTGCTCACCCTGGCCGGGGTGGGCGCCGCCACCGCGCCGACCGCCGGCAACACGTCCTTCTCCATCCCGGG
This sequence comes from Streptomyces sp. NPDC047028, assembly GCF_040644095.1. Lineage (NCBI taxonomy): Bacteria > Bacillati > Actinomycetota > Actinomycetes > Kitasatosporales > Streptomycetaceae > Streptomyces > Streptomyces sp. NPDC047028. Next base: position 30,816 of record NZ_JBEYVS010000044.1, on the reverse strand, counting down.
CACAGAGGCCCAGAAGGCCTTCGACCTGCTGGAACAGCGCTTCCCGGGCGCCAGCGCCGACGGCGCCACCGCACGGGTCGTCTTCAAGGCGCCGAGCGGCGAGAAGATGACCGACCACGCCAACAAGGCGACCGTCGAGAAGACCGTCAAGGAGCTGAAGGCCGGCTCCGAGGTCGTCTCCGTCGCCGACCCCTACACCGGGCACGCCGTGAGCAAGGACGGCGCCATCGCCTACGCCTCGGTGAAGTACAAGGTCTCCGGCATGGAGCTGGAGGACTCCTCCCGCGACGCCCTGAAGGACGCCGCGCAGGACGCACGGCACGACGGGCTCACCGTGGAGGTCGGCGGCGACGCGCTGAACGCCACGCCCGAGACCGGCTCCAGCGAGGTCATCGGCATCGCGATCGCCGCCGTCGTCCTCGTCATCACCTTCGGCTCACTGATCGCGGCCGGGCTCCCGCTGCTGACCGCGCTCATCGGCGTCGGCATCGGCGTCTCCACCATCACCGCGCTGGCCGACGTGCTGGACCTGGGCTCGACCACGTCCACCCTGGCCTCGATGATCGGCCTGGCCGTCGGTATCGACTACGCCCTGTTCATCGTCTCCCGCTACCGCGCCGAACTCGCCGAGGGCCGCGAACGCGAGGAGGCGGCCGGGCGCGCCGTCGGCACCGCCGGGTCCGCCGTGGTCTTCGCCGGGCTCACCGTCGTCATCGCCCTCGTCGGCCTGTCCGTCGTCAACATCCCGATGCTGACCAAGATGGGCATCGCCGCCGCCGGCACCGTCGCCGTCGCCGTGCTCATCGCGCTCACCCTGATCCCGGCGCTCCTCGGCTACGTGGGCCGCCGGGTCAAGCCGGCCGGTGAGAAGAGCAGGCTGCTCGGCGGCGGCCGGGCGCCCAAGAAGCCCGGACGGCCCAACATGGGCACCCGCTGGGCGAGCTTCGTCGTCCGCCGCCCCGTCGCCGTCCTCCTGCTGGGCGTCCTCGGCCTCGGCGCCGCCGCCGTGCCCGCCGCCTCCCTCGAACTGGGCCTGCCGGACGACGGCTCCCAGCCGGTCTCCACCACCCAGCGCCGCGCCTACGACCTCCTCTCCGACGGCTTCGGACCCGGCTTCAACGGCCCCCTGATGGTCGTCGTCGACGCCAAGGACAGCGCCCACCCCAAGGCGGACTTCACCAAGGTCCGCGACGAGATCAAGGGCCTGAAGGACGTCGTCAGCGTCACCCCGCCGGCGCCGAACAAGGCGGGCGACACCGCGACCATCACCGTCGTACCGAAGTCCAAGCCGTCCTCCACCACCACCGAGGACCTGGTCCACTCGATCCGCGACAAGGGCAAGGACATCGCGTCCACGACCGACTCCGAGGTCCTCGTCACCGGCTCGACGGCGATGAACATCGACGTCTCCCAGCGCCTGAACGACGCCCTGCTGCCCTACCTGGCGCTTGTCGTCGGCCTGGCCTTCCTCCTGCTCATCGTGGTCTTCCGCTCCGTCCTCGTCCCGCTGAAGGCGGCCCTCGGCTTCCTGCTCAGCGTGCTCGCGGCCCTCGGCGCCGTCGTCGCGGTCTTCCAGTGGGGCTGGCTGTCGGGCCTGATGAACGTCGAGCAGACCGGTCCGGTGATGTCGATGATGCCGATCTTCATGGTCGGCGTGGTCTTCGGCCTCGCCATGGACTACGAGGTGTTCCTCGTGACCCGCATGCGGGAGGCCTACGTCCACGGTGAGAAGCCGACCCAGGCCGTCGTGACCGGCTTCCGGCACGGCGCCCGGGTGGTCACCGCCGCCGCCGTCATCATGATCGCCGTCTTCTCCGGCTTCATCGGCTCCAGCGAGGCCATGGTCAAGATGATCGGCTTCGGCCTCGCCATCGCGGTCTTCTTCGACGCGTTCATCGTCCGCATGGCCATAGTCCCGGCCGTCCTCGCCCTCCTCGGCAAGCGGGCCTGGTGGCTGCCGAAGTGGCTGGACCGCGCCCTGCCCAACGTCGACGTGGAGGGCGAGGGGCTGCGCGTCCCGGGCCCGGCCGACGGTCAGGACAACGGCTCCGGTTCGGGCTCCGACTCCGGTGGGGAGCGGGAACTGGTGCGGGCCTGACCGGTTCCGCCGCAACTCCGGGGCGAGCGCGTGCGGCGCTCGCCCCGGAGGCGTGTCCGCACACCGATCCCGCAGGTCGAGACGGGCTCAAGGACAGCTCCGGGGGGCGGTCCTAGCGTCGGGGAGCCAGCCGCCGTATGCGAGGAGACCGCACGAGATGCGCATCCTGTTCTCAACCTACGCCGCGCGCCCCCACGTCTATCCGCTCGTGCCGACCGCATGGTCGGCGATCGCGGCGGGCCACGAGGTGCGGATCGCCAGTACGCCCGCGCTCACCGACGCCGCAGAGCGCACCGGAATCCCCTCCGTCACGGTGGGCCGGGACATCGACGCGGCCGCCTGGTACGCCCGGGACGTCTTCCGGCCCCGGAAGGCGCGCCAGGACGAGCCGGACGACGCCGCCTGGGTGCGGGTCACCGACCAGCTCGCCCTCAAGCAGTTCAGCGTCGCCGAACACATGGTCGACGGGCTGCTGGAGTACGCCCGCGCGTGGCGCCCCGACGTCATCGTGCACGACCCGGTGACCTTCGCCGGACCGGTCGTCGCCCAGGTGCTCGGCATCCCCAGCGTCTCCCACCTCTACGGCATGGCCCGCCTGCTGCGCCTGGAGATCGCCGACCGCACGGGCACCGAGCCCAACCCGGAGTACCTGCGCCTGTTCGAACGCCACGGAGTCGAACCCCGCGTGGACCCCACGCTGTGGATCGACCCCTGCCCGCCGAGCCTGCGCTGGCCCGGACAGCGCGACATCGCCCGGCAGCAGATCCGGTACGTCCCCTACAACGGCCCCGGCGCCGAGCCCGACTGGCTGCTGCGCCCCGCGCGCCGCCCCAGGGTCTGCGTCACCTGGGGCACCTCGCAGCAGAAGAAGATGGGCGTCGGCGTCATCGAGACCTTCGGGCGGGTCGTACGGGCCGTGGCCGACCTCGACGTGGAGGTGCTGCTCACCGTCGGCGCCACCGAGCAGGACCATCTGCGCCACCTCGGGGAACTCCCCGAGAACGTGCGGCCCGTCGGCTGGGTGCCGCTGAGCATGCTCCTCGACGGCTGCGACGCCATCGTGCACACCGGCGGCACCGGCGTGATGATGACGGCCGCCGCGCAGGGCGTGCCGCAGGTCGGCATCACCAAGATCCCCGAGGGGCGGTTCAACGTCGACCGGCTCGAAGCCGTCGGCGCCGGCCTGCAGATCGACCAGGACCTCTTCGACGCCGGCCGCGAGGACGGCGGGCAGGCCGGGTCCGACGCCGTGCGCGAGGCGGTCGCCCGGATCCTGGACGAGCCCGGCCTGCGCAAGGGCGCCGCCGCCCTGCGCGCCGACATCGAGGCCCAGCCGCTGCCGGCGAGCGTCGTACCGGTCATCGAAGGACTGACGTCCGATGCCCGCGGCTGAGACGGCGCCGGCCTCGGCGGGGATGGTGCCGGTCCCGGCTGCGACGGGGCCGGCCATGGCCGAGCCGGCGACGGCCCCGGTCGGGACGACGCCCGCCCCGGGAGCCGTACGCGAGGCGCTCGCCCTGTCCGCGCTGGCCGGGGACAGCGCGGTCATGCCCAACGCCGTCTTCGAGCGGTGGTTCGCCGAGCGGCAGGCCCGTGAGGGGTTCACCGTGCGGCGGATCCCGCTGGAGGCGATGGACGGCTGGCACTTCGCGCCGGACACCGGGGACCTGCGGCACGACAGCGGCCACTTCTTCGCCGTCGAGGGACTGCGGGTGCGCACCGGCGACGGCGGGCCCGGCGCATGCTGGGAACAGCCGGTGATCAGCCAGCGGGAGATCGGCGTCCTCGGCTTCCTCGTCGCCGAGTTCGACGGCGTGTGGCACTTCCTGGTGCAGGCGAAGACCGAACCGGGCAACGTCAACACCGTCCACCTCGCACCCACCGTGCAGGCCACCCGGTCCAACCTGATGGGCGTCCACCAGGGGCGCGGACCGCACCACGCCGAGCACTTCGTCGCGCCGTCGGCCGGCCGGGTCCTCGTGGACAGCCTGCAGTCCGAGCGGGGCTCCTGGTTCCTGCGCAAGCGCAACCGGCACATGGTCGTCGTCGCCGACCCGCGCGACGTCGCCGGCCACGAGGACTTCTGCTGGCTCACCCTCGGCCAGATCCGTCGGCTGCTCGGGCGCGACAACCTCGTGTCGATGGAGGCGAGTTCCGTACTGGCCTGCCTGTCGTACGAGGTGGACGAGGCGGCTGCCCGGGACGGCTACGGCGCCGCCCTGCTGCGCTCGCTCGCCCCCGCCGCCCCCACCGTGCACAGCACACCCGCGCTCGTCAGCGCCGTCAACGAGATCAAGGCCCGCACCCGCGTGGAGCAGCAGAGCATCCCGCTGGCCGAGGTCGGCGGGGGCTGGCGGCGGGCCGACGGCGCCCTCGGCCGGTCCGACGGACGGTACTTCGGCATCACCGGCGCCGAGGTGTGGGCGGCCAGCCGCGAAGTCGGCCACTGGGCCCAGCCGTTGCTGGTCCCGGCGCCGGGCGGCGTCTGCGCCCTGCTGACCCGGGCCGTCGACGGAGTCCTCCACGTGCTGCTGCACGCCCGCAGCGAGGCCGGACTCCTCGACGTGGTCGAGCTGTGCCCCACCGTGCAGTGCACCCCCTCCAACCACCGGCACCTGCCCGAGCGGCAGCGCCCCCGCTTCCTGCGCGAGGTACTCGGCGCACCGCCCGCGCGCGTGCGGTACGACGTGATGGTCTCGGAGGAGGGCGCCCGCTTCGACCGGGCCGAGAACCGCTACCTCGTCGTCGAGGCGCCGGACGACCTCGGCGACGTACCCGACGACTACGTGTGGGTCTCCCTCGCCCAGGCCGGTGAACTCCTCGGCCGCGGCTACTTCCTGAACATGCAGGCCCGCACGCTGCTGGCCGCCCTGCACGCCGTCTGGTGACCCCAGCCCCCCACGACCTTCGCCCTCGCCCCTCTGCCGCGGAAGGACCGACCACCGCCATGCGCGCACTCTTCGTCACCTGGGCCGCCCCCGGGCACCTCTTCCCCATGGTGCCGCTGGCCTGGGCCCTCACGGCCGCGGGCCACGACGTGCGGATCGCGGCACCGCCCGCCTGCACGGACGCGATCGTCGCGGCCGGACTGCCGGCCGTCGCCGTCGGCCGGCCCGTCGACCTCAAGTCGGCCGGGAACAGGGAGGACTTCAAGGCCTGGTACGAGGGCACCTGGCCGGCCGGCTGGGCGACCCGCCCGGAGCTGCTGAACGACGCCCAGGCACGCACCCTGCGGGCCGCGACCACCCGGCAGACACTCGTCGCCGACGCCATGCTCGACGACCTCGTCGCGTTCACCGGCACCTGGCGGCCCGACCTCGTCGTCCACGACCCGCTGAGCCTGGCCGGCCCGGTGATCGCCGCCGTGTGCGGGGTGCCGAGCCTCGCCCACGGCTGGGAGGTCGGCACGGTCACCGGCACCGACCGCGACCCGCAAAGCGGCGACCAACTCCCGGAGTACTCTCGCCTGTTCGAAAAGTACGGGATGGAGCCGCGGCCCGCGACCGGCACCCTCATCGACCCCGCGCCGCCCAGCACCTCGCTCGGCGACTCCCTGCCCGTGCGCCGCGTCCCGGTGCGCCACGTCCCCTACAACGGGCCCGGCGCCGTACCCCCCGCCCCCACCGGACCGCGCACGGCACCCCGCATCGTCTTCACCACCGGGGTCGCCCTCAGCCGCACCGACACCGCCGCCGTCACCCGGGCCCTCGCCGACATGCTGGAGACGACCCGCGGCATGGACGCCGACATCGTCCTCGCCGTCGGGGGCGGACAGCGCGCGCTGCTGCCCCCGCTGCCGGACCGGGTCGAGGTCGCCGAGGCCGTACCGATGCATCTGCTGCTCGCGGGGGCGGACGCGGTCGTGCACCACGGCGGCGCCGGGACCGCCCTGGCCGCCGTGCACTGCGGCATCCCCCAACTGGTGCTGCCGCGCTCCCCGATCTACTCGGAGACCGGCCACCGGATCGCCGCGAGCGGCGCCGGCACTGTCCTCGTCGGCGACGACCAGCACCCCGCGACAGCGGCCCCGGCGCTGGCCGCCCTGCTGGGCGACGGGCCGCACCGCGCCGCCCTCACCGCGCTGCGCGCCGAACTCGACGCGCTGCCCAGCCCCGCCGAAGTCGCCCTCCACATCGACGACCTGCTCCGCATCCCCGCCGCCGTATGACGAGCGCCGAATGACGACCTCCCCTCCTCCTCCGCACCGAAAGACAGGTCCCGGCATGACCGCCACCTCGTATCTGATCGCCGCCGCGGGCATCCCCAACTACGGCGACGAGGCCATCGCAGCGGGCTGGCTGCGGCACCTCGCCCGCACCGACCCCGAACGGAACGTCGTCCTCGACTGCGTCGACCCCGCAGGCGCCCAGCGCACGCTCGGCGGTCTGCACCCGCGCGCCACGTTCACCGATACCCTGTGGCGGCTCTCCCGCGCCCCCGGCCGCCCCGGCCCCGCCGAGGCGGTGGCCAGGGTCGAGCGAGCCGTCCTCGCCCCTGACGCCGAACAGGACGCGGGGCTCAGGCAGTTGCTCGCCGCCGACGTCGTCCACCTGCTCGGCGGCGGCTACGTCAACGGGCTCTGCCCCCAGCACCTCGGCCTCGTCGCCGGGGCCGGCGCGGCCGTCCGCCGCTCGGGCGGCCGCGCCGCGCTCACCGGACTCGGCCTGTGGCCCGCCTTCGACGACGACGGCAGTGCGCTGCGGCACGCCGTGGAACCGTTCACCGTGCTCGACGTGCGCGACGAGGTCTCCCTGCGGGCCCTGGCCCGCACCGACGCCCGCTGCACCGGCGACGACCTCTTCCTCGACGCCGGCCCCCAGCTGTACCGGACGGGCGGGGAGGAGTTGCCGCCGGTGATGGTCTGCGCGCAGACCGTGGAACTCCTTGACTTCGCCGTCAAGACCGTCGAGGCGTGGGGAGAGGGCGGCGGCGACGGCGAGCGGATAGGCATCGTCGAGTGCGACCCCGGCGACGACCACGAGGTGTTCGCCGAGGCCGCCCGGCGCTGGCCCGCCGCCCGCACCTACAGCGCGGAATCACTGCTGACGGACGGGTTCCCGGCCACCGCCGGACAGACCTGGATCACCTCCCGCTTCCACCCGCACCTGGTCGCCGCCGCGGCCGGCGCCGCCGGTGTCGCCCTCGACCACGGGCCCGCCGGGTACTACGCCGTCAAGCACCGCTCCCTCGTCGAGTGCGGCTCCGGCTGGCGGATCAGCGGGGGCGCCGACATCCCGGAACGACCCGAGGGCACGGGCTTCTCCCCGGCCCGCCAGGAGGAACTGCGCACCATCAAGCAGCGCATCGCAGCGGAGATCCACTCGTGACAGCCGTTTCCGACCACGCTTCCGTGTCGGCCGCCGTTCCCGACGACGTCGCCCTGACGGGCGCGGCCGACGCCGGGGCCGAGCTGGAGCGGCGGCTCGGCGACCCCTGGGACGCGGCGAACCCGTACGGATTCCGGGCGCTGCTCCAGGCGGAGGAGCGGTCCGAACTCCTCGCCCCGGCCGAGGAGGTGCTCACCGCGTGCGGGTTCGGCGCGCGCCTGGTGCCGGCCGCCCTCGGCGGGCGCCTGACCCGCGCCGACGAACTGGCGCGGGCCGTGCGGCCCGTGTTCCGCCGGGACCTGGCGCTCGGGTTCGGGCACGGCATCACGTCGCTGTTCGCCGCGTCCGCCGTATGGGCGGCCGGGTCACAGGCGCAGCGCGCCCACCTGGCCGGCCTGCTGTGCGGCGGCGGCCGCGTGGCCATCGTGCATCACAACCTCGCCCACGGCAGCGCCGTCCTGCGCGGCGAACTCGCCGCGCGGCCAGGCCGGTCGGGCGGGTACGCCCTCAGCGGGCGCAAGGACATGGTGATCAACGCCGAGCGCGCCGACGCCCTCGTCGTCTACGCCCGCACCGCCGACGCCCCGGCCCCCGGTCGCGGCAGCCACTCCGTGCTCCTCGTCGACCCGGCCGGACTCCCGGAGGGCGCCGTACGCGCTCTGCCCCGCAAGGTCACCGGAGGCATGCGCGGCTGCCACTTCTCGGGCTTCGACTTCGACGGCTGCCCGGTCCCGGACGACGCCCTGGTCGGCGCCGAGGGTGACGGCGTACGGCTCGCACTGCGCACCTTCCAGCTCAACCGCGCGCTCATCCCGGCCGCCGCGATCGCCTCCGTCGATACCGCGCTGCGCGGCGCCGTACGGGCCCAACTGGGCAGTGGTCGCGCTGACTTCGGGCGCCACGGGCCGCTGCTCGCCGGCGTCTTCGCGGACCTGCTGGCCTGCGACGCGTTCGCCTCGGCGACGCTGCGTTCGCTCCACCTGCTCCCGGACAGCGCCCACCTGGCCGCCGCGGCGGTCAAGTACCTGGTGCCCGAACTGCTGCGGGACGACGTCGAGGCCCTCACCACCGTGCTCGCCGCCGACAGCACCGACGCGGCGCTGCCGATCACCCGCGCGCTGACCGCGAAGCTGTTGCGCGACCTGCCGGCCGCCGGCCTCGGGCACGCGGGCACCGCCGCCTGCCAGGCCGTCATCGCGCCCCAGCTCCCGCTGCTCGCCCGCACGTCCTGGTTCCGGGCGGCCGAACCGCCCGACGCCGTGCTGCGGCCGCGGGGCGAGCTGCCCCCGCTCGATCTGGGCGCGCTCGCCGTGGCCGGCGGCGACGACTTCCTCGCCGCCGCCCTGAACGCCACCGCGGGACGGCTGCGCGACCGCCGAGACCAGGGCGCCTACGAGCGGACGCTCGCCGCGTACGCGCGCGGCTTCACCGCCGAACTCTGGGCGCTGCACGACCGCTGCGCCGCCCTGCCGGCCGGCGCCCGGCCCGACCTGAGCAGCCCCGAGTGGTGCGCGCTCGTCGACCGGTACGCGCTGCTCTCGGCGGCCGGCGCGGTGCTCGCCCTGTGGGAACGCTGCCGTGACGACGGCACGTTCACCGGCGACCCGGCCTGGGTCCTGCTCGCCCTGAGCAGGCTCGCGGGCCGCCTCGGACTCGACCTGCCGGAACCACCGGAAGGTTGCGTGGCCCGGGTGCTGGCGGAGGTGGTGGCGCGGCTCCATGCGGGGACCGGCTACGACCTGCACCGCACGCCCCTGGCGGAAGGAGAGGACCTGCCATGACCGACACTGCCCTGACCGACCCTGCCATCACCGGCACCGCCCTGACCGACGCTGCCATCACCGGCACAGGCACCGGCACCACCGCGCCCGCCCTCGCCGTGGGCGAGCCCCTGTACGTCCCCAACATCGAGGGCCCGTGGGCCCCCGTCCGGCAGGCCCTGCGCTGGCACGGGCACGCGGTCGTGCACGGCCACTGGCAGCGCTGGCTGCCCGCAGCCCTCGCCGACCCCGATCTGCGCAATCTGCTCGGCGGCCGGGACTGGGAGCGGTTCAGCGGGCTGACCGACCCCACGGCCCGCTCCCGGTTCGCCGCGTCCCGGCTGCTGGTCCGGCACGCGGTCGGCGCGGCCCTGAGCGTCGATCCGGGGTCCGTCGAGCTGAGCTACAAACCGGGCGGTCGGCCCTACATTCGCGGCTGCGGCCAGATCGAGCTGAGCCTCAGCCACACCCGGGACCTGATCGTCGTCGCCCTCAGCGGACGCGGTCGGATCGGTGTCGACACCGAACTGTCCGACCGGCGCGTCCGCTACGCCGCCGTCGAGCGCAGCCTGTGCAGTCCGGCCGAACGCGCCCGGCTGGCCCACCTGGACGAGGCCGCCCGCAACCGGGAACTCCTGCGTATCTGGACCCTCAAGGAGGCCTACACCAAGGCGCTCGGGCAGGGCATGCGGCTCGGGTTCCACCAGTTCGGCTTCGGCTCCGACGGCGAGCTGTGCGGGCCCGACGGCCGGCCGGCCAGTCACGGCGAATGGGGATTCGGCACGCACTGGCTGCCCGACGGCTACCTCATCAGCGTGGCCCGGCAGGACGCGGGACTCGGCGACAGCGGCGGGGTCGACGGCGCCGACACCGGCGTCGCCACGATGCTCGACGAGGGGTTCATGGGCGAGATCGTGGAACTGCTCGGACCGGCGAACCGCCCGGCACCCGGCGGGGCGACCTGACCGGCGACCGGAGCGGTGAACGGCCCGGCCGACGGCTCGGCGGCGAACTTCCCGCGAGATGGCGGACCCGTGCGGACGCAGGTGCATAATCGGATCTCTGAACGCCGTCCACATGGCCGAGAACGACTCCTCGGCTCCATCGCGCCGAGTGGGGGACTCGACATGATCCGCATTCTCATCGCCGAAGACATGCACATGCTGCGCCGTGCCCTGGTCTCTCTGCTCGAACTGGAGGACGACCTGGAGGTCGTCGCCGAGCTGGCCTCCGGGGCGGAGATCGTGCCGACGGCGCAGAAGCTGCGGCCGGATGTCGCGGTCCTGGACATCGACCTGCCCGGCACCGACGGCATCACGGCGGCCGAGGCCCTGCACTCGACCGTGCCCGACTGCAGGGTGCTGATCCTCACCAGCCTGGGCCGCCCGGGCAATCTGCGCCGGGCGCTGTCCGCGCACGCCTCGGGCTTCATGCTGAAGGACGCCGAGCCGGAGCAGCTGTCCGAGGCGGTGCGCAAGGTGGCGGCCGGTGAGCGGGTGATCGACCCGCAGCTCGCGCTGTCCGCCCTGGACGCGGGGGCGTCGCCGCTGACCGAGCGGGAGGCGGAGGTCCTGCGGCTCGCCGCCGACGGCGAGGAGCCCGCCCAGATCGCGCACAAGCTGTACCTGTCGGCGGGCACGGTCCGCAACTATCTGACGACGGTCGTCACCAAGCTGGGCGCCCGCAACCGCGTCGACGCGATCCGCATCGCCCGGGACTCCGGCTGGCTGTGACCTCACGCCGCGACCGCCTCGCGGCCGAGGTCCAGGTCGAGACCGAGGTCGTCGGCGTCGTCCCGGGCCGGCGCGTGCTGCGCGTCGTGCGGCACCCGCGCCGTGAGGGTGAACGTTCCGCCACTGTGCGCGACGTCCAGGGTGCCGCCGAGCCGGCGCAGCCGGGTGGTGAGGTTGCCGATCCCGGAGCCGGCGTCGTCCGGGCGCGGATCGCCCGTGGCCGCACCGTCGTTGGCCACGCACAGCACGACCGTGCCGTCCGCGCCGTTCGTCCCGTCCGCCGTGGAGATGCGGCACTCCTGCGGCTGGCTGTGCCGCAGCGCGTTCGTCAGGGCCTCGCGCAGCACCGTCGCCAGCACCGTGTCGGCGGCGGCGCTCAGCGGGGCCGTGTGGCCGAGGTCGAGGGTCGCGCGGATCCCGGCGGCCGTCAGCATCGAACGGGCCGAACTCGCCTCGTCCGCCAGTGACATGGGGCGGTAGCCGCGAGCGACCGTCCGTACGTCGGCGAGCGCCTGCCGGCTCGTCGTCAGCACGTCCCCGATCTCCGCGCGCGCCTGCTCCGGCCGGCGCACGGCGAGCCGTTTCGCCAGCTCGCACTTCAGCGTGATCGTGGACAGGCTGTACCCCAGCAGGTCGTGCAGGTCCCGCGCGAAGCGCAGCCGTTCACTGACGACGGCGAGCCTGGCCTGCTCGGCCCGGGTCCGGTGCGCCTCCTCGACGAGGTCCCGCAGGCGCGAGAGGCCGTAGACGACGAGACCGGTCATGGCGGTCATGAAGAGCTGGTAGGAGAACTGGGCGATGTCGTGGAGGCCGAGTTCGTAGAGGATGACCTGGTTGCCGAGGACGACGCTTGTGTAGGTCAGCCAGGAGAGGGGCCGGGGGAGGACCATCAAGGCGGTGCCCGCCGCCATGCCGGCTGCGTCGGACCAGGCGACGCCGTAGTACGCGAACGGGACGAAGGCGAGCAGCAGCTGGGCGATTAGGACCATACGTCGCACCAGGCCGCTACGGGCCGTGGAGAACATCTGCCAGCACTGGAGCACCACGCCCGCAGTGACGATGACGGCCGCGAGAGCCAGGCGGCCTCCGCTGACACCGTTGCCAGACGTGACGGTGACGCCTTGCAGGAGGTAGGCGGCCAGAATCCCGACAGTCAGGGCCGTGGCGGTCCGGACGGCGGGCACGGTGGCCCGGTTTCCGTTCCACGAACCGGAGATGGCTGTGGGCTCCACGAGGTCGTCCTCGGAGACGACGGGGACCCGGACGACGAGATGGAACCAGCCGCCGCTGCGCCGCGTGACCAGGGTGCCGGAGAGCCGCTCGACGCGATCGGTCAGGACGGCGAGGGTTTTCGAGTCGCCGCCGTCACGGTCTGTCCCGTCCCGCACTCCGTCGTTGAGCACCTTGAGTGTGATGGTGCCGCCGCCGGCCGACACGGCGACGGAGACGGTGCAGCGCTCGGCCTCGCTGTGCCGCAGCACGTTGGTCACCCCCTCGCGCAGCACGGTCGCCAGCGCGGTCTCGGTGGCGGGGGCGAGCCGGGGAAGTTCGGTCACACGCAGCGTCGTGCTGATGCCGTCCGCGGTGAGTACGGAGCGTGCCGACTCCAGAACCTCGGTGAGTGAGAGGGGCCGGTAGCTTCGGGCCACCGAGCGGACGTCGGCGAGGGCCTTGCGGCTGGTGGCGAGCATCTCGGTGATCTCACTGCCGGCCTGCTCCGGGCGCCCCGGCAGAAGCCGGGCGGCGAACTCGGACTTGAGCGTGATCGTGGAGAGGCTGATGCCCAGCAGGTCGTCGAGGTCACGGGCGAAACGCAGGCGTTCGGCGGCGACCGCCTGCCGGGCCAGTTCTCCGCGGGCGCGGTGAACGGCGGCGAAAAGGCGGTGGTAGCGCGAGAAGCCGTACAGAATGGCGACGTTGAGAGCCACCTCCACCAGACCGTACAAGTAGTCGTAACTGTCGCCCACGATCACGGACGCCCACATCATGCCGGCAATCGCCACCAGGCTCACCGGCCAGGCGACCGCGGGTGACAGCAGCAATAGGGCCGAGGCGGCGAAGAGCTGGGGCATGCCGAGGAAGGCCTCGCCGAACAGCAGCATCGGCGCGAAGGACAGGACGGCCTGCACGGCCAGCGTCAGGTACCGGGCTCTGTACGGCAGCCGGAACAACTCGGGGAAGGAATGGCACAGCTGGAGACCGAAGAGCAGGACGAAGCAGGCTCCGGCGAGCAGCAGACGGCCTCCCGACGGACGCTCGTCGACGACGAATGCCATGTCGATGGCGCAGAACCCGAAGGCCAGCGCGGCCGTACCGGCCACCGACAGACGTACCGGCGTGTCTTCGCGCACCGTCCGGATCAGATCCGTGGCCCGGTCGGCCATGGTCGTGCGGCTCAACGTTCCCCCCGCCTGTGCTCTTCGAGCGGACTGGTCACTCCGCCCAGGCTCTGCCAGCCTAGCCGGGCGCTTTGCCGAGTTGAATTGCCGGAATCGGCCTTGACCTGTGGTTTAGAGTCCCACAACAGAAACTTTGCTGCATGCAAATAGGCCACCGCGGCTAGTGCCACCGGTGTGGTGGGCAGCGTGTGGCGGTGGCGGAGACCGGAGAGTAAGGCCAGGGCGTGCGGGCCGTGGAACTCCGCGCGGTAGCGCGAGGCCGCCGACTCCAGGGACGCTCCGTAAGGGCGGCGGAGTACCGTGCCGACCAGCCCGAGCGCCGGTCCGGACACGGGCTCCAGTGGGCGAGGGGCGAGTCTCGCTCCCGAGCGGACGGGAACGAACGAGAGGAGCGGCCTGCCACCCGCCTCGAGGGTGCGGACCGTCAGCCCGCCCAGCTTCTGAAGGTCTCCGGCGAGTTTCCGGGCCGTGGGGCCCGGCTTGGTCTCCGGGGTGTCGTACTCGGGGAAGTCGGGCACCACATTGCGCAGGGTGACCGCCCCGAGCTGCATGCGCCGCACTGCCTCGCGCAACTGCTCGCTGGGCGCCTCGATGCGCAACCGCTGTCCTGCCCGGCACAGGACAAGGGGCGCGCCCGGGCCGGTACCGAGGTCGACCTCGATGTCCTCCAGCAGGGACCAATATTCGGCGAGTTGGGGAGCGCCGAGGCTGCTGATGCTCATGGTGACCTCCTTCCGGTTCGGGCGGGCGGTGGACGAGTGCGGGCGGCTAGACGAACAAGGGGTAGGGGTTGAGGTCGTCGTAGGCGGTCGGCTCCCTGAGCAGTCCCCGGGCCACCGGCGCGTCGTAGAGCCGGCCGGGGGCGAACCGCGGCCAGTGCGGGCGCAGGCCCGGCACCACCACCTTCACCACCGGCAGGCCCACGTCCGGCCGGGTCTGGTCGAGGACGAGCATCTCCAGGCCGTGGCCGCCGAGCAGGTCGCGCAGCGCCTCCACGTCGTCCAGCAGGTCGGCGCGGGGGGCGTAGGCGTGGGTGTCGGGGGTGGTGAACGGGCGGGCCGGGTCCGCGGTGACGTACGGCTGGTGCTCGGTGGTCGCGGTGCGCAGCCAGTCCAGGGTGAGCGGGTCGCGTACGTCGTATCCGGTGCCGTCGGGAGCGGCGAGGGCCACCGGGGGCAGCAGCTGGTTCAGCTCGGTCAGCGCGCGCCGCAGCGCGACGCGCGGGTCGAGGTGTGCGCCGAAGCCGAACATCAGGTCCTGCGCGGGCTTGTCGGTGCGCCGCGAGACCGCCGCGAACACCGGCACCCCCAGGTCGCTGGTGAGGTCGAGCGCCCATACGTCGCGGTTCAACGAGGCGTGCACGGAACGCATTTCACGCGTCCAGTCGTCAGCGAACGCGTCCAGGTCGACGCCGGGCAGGCGCAACCGGTTGTACCACCACTGCGCCACCGCGTCCCGCTCGATCAGCTCCAGCGTGCCCTGGAGCACGGCGTCCTCCAGGGTGCCGCCGGCCGCCGCGCCGTTGGAGGTGCCCATGCAGTAGGCGGCGCCCTCGCGCTGCGGGACGTCGTAGTAGAGGAACGCGGTCGGCAGCAGCTTGTGGCGCCGCTCGGTCAGCGACCACACCGGCGTCCACTCGATCTCGGCGTCCTCGGGCAGCGGGTCGCAGATCTGCTGCGCGGGGGCGTGCGTCGCGTTCCACTCGGCTCGGCCGGCGAACTGCCGCGGGTCGTAGAGCTGTACGGCGTCCGGGTGGATCGCGTCGGCGGCGAGCGAGCCGTAACTGCCGTGCACGGTCGCCTCGTCACCCTGGAAGTAGCCGGAGCAGCGTTCCAGTGCCTCCGCCAAGGCGCCCGTGCGGGCCTGCAGAGCGGTGGTGCCCTTGCCGCCGCAGGTGGCGCGCAGTCCCGTCCGCAGTCCGGCGACGCCGTTCGGCGCGGTGACCGGGTTGAGTCCCGCGTGGAAGGAGTTGAGGAACTCGGGGCCGCGGGAGTCCTGCCGTATGTCCCTGACGAGCCCGGTCACTTCGTCAACCAGGTGGCCGTAGCGGGCCTGGAACTCGTCCGGGGTGAGGGCGCGGTGGCCACCGCCCGTGGTGTCCGTCTTCGTACGGCGTCGCAGTCGCAGCGGCCCTGTCACGCGTGCGGCGACCAGGCCGGGATCGCCGCACGACGCGCACTGCGGACGGCGCGGCACCGGGTGGTGCGCGGACTCCATTGTCAGGGTGTTCAGGACCCACAGCGACCGCTGCCCCGGATGCCGATATCCGGCAAGCCACTTGACTGCTTCCAGAGCGGCCAGGCCGAGGCCCGATCGGATTGCCGCGGGCAGCGCGCAGTCGGGCCCGGGCAGCGGGCCCGTGCGTCCCAGCGCTCGCTGGATGTGCGCCTCTATCTGCCGGCCGCGCCAGAGCCGGTCCGCGAGACAGGACCAGCACGCGCGCTCAGGTACGCCGAGAAAGGGGCCCACGTGGATTTCGGTGCCGTGGACCAGCACGGGGAGCCAGGGGCGCCCGGCCTCGCGGTGTTCCTCGTCGACGGCGCGCAGCGCCGGATCGAGATAGTCGTCGCACAGGACGATGCTGAGGTCGGCGCCTGCGGCGGTGTCCGCGTCGGTCACGGTCAGGCCCGCGTCCGAGAGAGCCAGGTGCAGCGCGCTTCGTGCCACCGCCCGGGCGGCGCCCGCCGAGAGGGCGCGCACGGTGGCTGCCGTCCGCGCCCTGGCCGCCTGCGTACCGTCCAGGCGGGCCGTCTCCCAGTACGCCGGCTCACCCTTCGGGCAGCCGGGGTCACCCGGGTCGCGGCTGGTGACGAGGCCGGCCGTGCGGAGCCGGTCGACGAGACTCCGGGTCTGCTCGGCGCCGAGGGCGCCCTCCGTCTGGCGGATCAGCTCGGCCATGTTCCGCGTCCCGTCCAGCAGCGGGGCGAGCCGCGCGATGTGGCGGCCGTGCAGCGCCGTGGCCCTCGATCCGGTGAGGACGTAGACGGCCTCACCGGGGACGTGTTCCACCCGCAGATGCGGGCGGAACCCCAGCAGTGTGTTGTCGCTTCCCCCAGGCGCGCCCATGGTCAGGCGGCCGCCGTGCCGTTGGCCTGCCGGGACGACGGCAGGGCGGTCACGTAGCACGGGATGGGATCCCGCGTGCCGGCGACGTCCGAATGTGTTCCGAGTTCCTCTATCAGCAGGTCGTCGTGAGCCGAAACCGTTGTGCAGTGAAGCATGTTCATCGCTTTCCCCCGTCGAGTGACTCATCCGTATGCCGCCGCGTCCCGCAGCGACGAGAACGATCCTCGCCACCCCCCCGCCCGGCGGCCAGTGCCGCCGTCACAAGGCGCACATGAAAAATTCACGCTTCGAAGCGGGGAAACCTCACCCCCGGTTCGGGACGACCGCACTGTCGAAACGGCGCAGGTCAGGGGAGTCTCGATGACGCAGTGGACCCGGACCGAACCGCTCGGTCCGCCCGGCAGCCCGCCGGCCCACTGCGTAACGGGAGGAACCGATGGACATCAAGCTCTTGGGTCCGCTCAGCGCACACCTGGGCGGGGTCTCGATCGTGCCGAGCGCGGGCAAGCCCCGGCAGATCCTCGCGCTGCTCGCCGGCTGTGCGGGCCAGGTGCTGCCGGTGCCCACGCTGATGGAGGAGATCTGGGGCGCCGACATGCCGCGGAGCGCGTCGACGACCCTGCAGACGTACATCCTGCAGCTGCGCCGCAAGCTCACCGAGGCGCTCGGCCCCGACGCCGACCGTACGGCCAAGGACATCCTGGCCACCGAGTACGGCGGGTACACGCTGCGGGTCGCCCCCGAGTCCGTCGACGTCCACGCCTACGACCAGCTGGTGTCCCGCAGCCGCACCGCCGCCGACCGGGGTGACGCGGCGGCCGTCGCCGACCTGTGCCAGCAGGCGCTCGCCCTGTGGCGGGGGCCCGCCCTGGTCGACGTCAAGGTGGGGCCGATGCTGGAGGTGGAGCTGGTCCGGCTGGAGGAGAGCCGGCTCGCGACCCTGGAGCGTCGCATCGACGCGGAGCTGGCCCTCGGCCGGCACAGCGCGCTCGTGGCCGAGCTGCGGGCACTGATCGCCCGGCACCCGCTGCACGAGGGGCTGCACGCGCAGTGCATGCTCGCGCTGCACCGCTCGGGCCGCCGCGGCCAGGCCCTCGACGTCTTCCAGGACCTGCGCAACCAGCTCGTCGACGAACTGGGCGTGGACCCCTCCGACCGGCTGCAGCGGCTGCACCGGGCGGTGCTCAACGGCGACCCGGCCCTGGACCTGGCCGGCCACGCGGAGCGGCACGCCCCTTTCCTGGAGCGGCTCGCGGTCTGACCCGGCGCGTGGCCCTCCTGGCCCTCCGACCGGTGTCCGGCGACGGCCGGGTGCCTCGGCCCACGTTGGACGATGGGCGGATGCGCCGATCCGTGCCGGGTGATGGCCGGATGCCTCGACCCGTGCCGGGCGGTGGCCGTATGCCTCGACCCGGGCTGGGCGATGGGTGGGTGCCTCGATCCGTGCCGGGTGATGGCCGGATGCTCCGATCCGTGCCGGGCGGTGGCCGTATGCCTCGACCCGGGCTGGGCGATGGGTGGGTGCCTCGATCCGTGCCGGGTGATGGCCGGATGCTCCGATCCGTGCCGGGCGGTGGCCGGATGCCCCGGCTCGTGCCCAGCGATGACCGGGTGCCCCGACCCGTGCCCAGCGATGGCCTGGATGCGCTGGCAGTGCCGGGCGATGGCCGGCCGCTCAGGAAGCCCCGGTGGACACGGTGCCGCACGGGACAGGCTGTCCTGCGCGCCTGCCGAGGCATGCTCCACACGCCGGTGGCCGGCGACAGCCGCCCGCCCCGGCCGGCCCCTCCGGCCGACGGTCGCGGGCCCGTGTCCAGTGGCGCCGTGGCCGGTCTCGATCACGGGTCGAGCGGCCGCGGCGATGGTTGCCCCATCAACGGCCGCGTTCCGCCCCGTCCAGCGGTGGACGCGCCAACAGGACTGTGTCCGTGGGGAGTTCACTGTGACCGTGACCGTGACAGAAGCGGCGTCAGCGGCAGCACCGGCAGGTGCGGCGAAGGCGCCCCGGATCATCGACCTGTCCCAGGCGGTCGACGCCGCGGCCTGGGAGCCGGACCCGATCGTGCACGAGGTGATGACGCCCGCCGAGGGCGCCCGGCACATGGCCGACGAGATGAAGCTGCACTTCGGCCTCGACTTCGACCCGGCCGACCTGCCCGGCGGTGAGCTGCTGTCCCTGGACACGCTCACCCTCACCAGCCACACCGGGACGCACGTCGACGCCCCCTCGCACTACGGCTCGCGCGGCGACTACGGCACCCCCCGGCACATCGACGCGATGCCGCTCGACTGGTTCCACCGGCCCGGACTGCTGCTGGACGTACGGGACGTGGGCACCGGAGTGATCGGCAGAAAGCGCATCGAGCGCGCCCTCGACGAGGCGGGCCGCACGCCGGACCCGCTCGACATCGTCATCCTGCGCACCGGCGCCGACCGGCACGCGGGCACCGCGCGCTACTTCACCGACTTCGCCGGCCTCGACGGCCCCGCCACCGACCACCTGCTCGACCTCGGCGTCCGCGTCATCGGCACCGACGCCTGGAGCCTGGACGCCCCCTTCGGCGACATGATCCGGCGCTTCCAGGAGAGCGGCGACCGCTCCGTCCTGTGGCCCGCCCACTTCGCCGGCCGGCGCCGAGAGTACTGCCAGATCGAGCGCCTGACCAACCTGGACGCCCTGCCGGGACCGAGCGGCTTCACCGTCACCTGCTTCCCCGTGAAGATCGCGGGAGCGGGGGCCGGCTGGACCCGGGCCGTCGCCCTGGTGGACGCGTGACCGGCGAGGCGCGTCCGCCCTGGCTGGTCTGCTTCCACCACGCGGGCGCCGGCATCTCCTGCTTCGCCCCCTGGCAGGGCGTCGTCGGCGACGCCGCCGAGGTCGTGCCCGTGCTGCTGCCCGGCCGGGAGACCCGCATCCGCGAGGCCCGCATCACCGACCCCGGTGAACTGGTCGCCGAACTGGAAGGGCTGCTGGGCCCGCTGCTGGAGGACCGGCCCTACCTGCTGTACGGGCACAGCCTCGGCGGTCTCGTCGCCTACACGTTCGCGCGGGCCCGTGAACGCGCCGGGCTGGCCGGGCCCGCCCTGGTCGCCGTCGGCGCCGTACAGCCACCGCACCTGCGCTCCCCGGTGCTGCGGTCGGCGGAACTGCCCGACCGGGAGCTGCTGCGCGTCCTCGTCGCCTACGGGGCGCTGCCGCCGCAGGCCGCGGCGGGCGGGCACGTGTGGGAGCGGCGGGTGCTGCCCGCGCTCCGCGACGACCTGCGGCTGGCCGCCGCGCTGTGCGAGACCGAACAGACCCCGCTGCGGGCCCCCATGCTGGCGCTCGCCGCCCGCAACGACCCGATCTCGCCGCTCGTCGGCATGGCCGAATGGGCCGACTACGCGCCCGCCGGGTTCGGGCTGCGCACCGTCGCCGGCGACCACTTCTTCGTCCGGGGCAAGGAGGCACCGCGCACCCTGCGGGCGGCCGCACTCGGCCTGCGCCAGACCGACGGCACGCACCACGCCGACGGTCCGCAGTCGGGGGCTCTTCAACCAGGGGCGGCCCTCCAACCAGCCGTTCTCCGGGACGGGTTGAGCCGGGCGCGAGAGGCGGGCGGCACAGTCGGGGCAGCGGTGAACGGTCCCACCGCGGCCGTCCTGCCCAGACAGCGGACCGAAGAACTCAAGTGCACGAGCGAGAGGTGACAGGGCGATGCAGCTGACCAGGAAGCGCGACCGCGCCATGCGGTCCGGGGCGCGGCGGTGGGCCGGGAGGCAGCGATGACACGGCGTGTGGTCATCACCGGCATCGGAGTGGTGGCACCCGGCGGAGTGGGCACCAAGGAGTTCTGGTCCCTGCTCACCGAGGGCCGCACCGCGACCCGGGCCATCTCCCTCTTCGACGCCGCCCAGTTCCGGTCCAGGATCGCCGCCGAGGCCGACTTCGACCCGTGGGCGGCCGGGCTGAACGCCCGCGAGATCCGCCGCATGGACCGGGCCGCCCAGTTCGCCGTGGTCAGCGCCCGCGAGGCGCTCGCCGACAGCGGCATCGACCTGTCCGGCGCCGACCCGGTGCGCACCGGCGTCACCATCGGCAGCGCGGTCGGCGCCACCACCGGCCTGGACACCGAGTACCGGATCGTCAGCGGCGACGGCGCCGACTGGCACGTCGACCACCGGTACGCCGTACCCCACCTGTTCGACTACTACGTCCCGGCGTCCTTCGCCAAGGAGGTCGCCTGGACCGCCGGCGCCCAGGGTCCCACCGCCGTCGTCTCCACCGGCTGCACCTCCGGCCTCGACGCGGTCGGCCACGCCGTGGAACTCATCCGCGAGGGCAGCGCCGACACGATGATCGCCGGTGCCACCGAGGCGCCGATCTCACCGATCTCCGTCGCCTGCTTCGACGCCATCAAGGCGACCTCGCCGCGCAACGACGACCCGGAGCACGCCTCCCGCCCGTTCGACGCCAGCCGCAACGGCTTCGTCCTCGGCGAGGGGAGCGCCGTCTTCGTCCTGGAGGAGCGCGAGCAGGCCCTCGCCCGCGGCGCTCACATCTACGCGGAGATCTCCGGGTTCGCCTCGCGCAGCAACGCCTACCACATGACCGGGCTGCGCCCCGACGGCAAGGAGATGGCGGAGGCGATCCGCGTCGCCCTCGACGAGGCCCGCCTGGACCCCACCGCCGTCGACTACATCAACGCGCACGGCTCCGGCACCAAGCAGAACGACCGGCACGAGACCGCCGCGTTCAAGCGCAGCCTCGGCGAGCACGCCTACCGCACGCCCGTCAGCTCCATCAAGTCGATGATCGGGCACTCGCTCGGCGCCATCGGCTCCCTGGAGATCGCGGCCTGCGCCCTCGCCATCGAGCACGGCGTGCTGCCGCCCACCGCCAACCTGCACGACCCCGACCCCGAGTGCGACCTGGACTACATCCCGCTGACCGCCCGCGAGCAGCGCACCGACACCGTGCTGACGGTGGGCAGCGGATTCGGCGGGTTCCAGAGCGCGATGGTCCTCACCGGCCCGGAACGGAAGGCAGCATGAGTACGTCAACGGACCTCCTGGAGCGGGCCGCCGGGGCGCCGGTCACCGGCTCCGTCTTCACCGGCATCGGCGTCGCCGCCCCCAACGGGCTCGGTACCGATGCCTGGTGGGCGGCCACCCTCGCCGGGCAGAGCGGCATCGGACCGGTCACCCGGTTCGACGCCTCCGGCTACCCGGCCACCCTGGCCGGCGAGGTGCCCGGCTTCGAGGCGGCCGAGCACATCCCGTCCCGGCTGATGCCGCAGACCGACCACATGACACGGCTGGCCCTGACCGCCGCGCAGGAGGCCATCGACGACGCCGGCGTCACCGTAAAGGAACTCCCCGAGTTCGCCGCGGGCGTGGTCACCGCCAGCTCGGCCGGCGGCTTCGAGTTCGGACAGCGCGAGCTGGAGGCGCTGTGGAGCAAGGGCGGCAAGTACGTCTCGGCCTACCAGTCCTTCGCCTGGTTCTACGCCGTCAACAGCGGCCAGATCTCCATCCGGCACGGCATGCGCGGCCCCAGCGGCGTCCTCGTCACCGAGCAGGCCGGTGGCCTCGACGCCATCGGCCAGGCCCGGCGGCAGCTCCGCAAGGGCAGCGGCCTCATCGTCACCGGCGGCGTCGACGGCGCGGTCTGCCCCTGGGGCTGGACCGCCCAGCTGGCCGGCGGCCGGCTCAGCACCGGCACCGACCCGGCCTCCGCGTACGTCCCCTTCGACGAGCGGGCCGGCGGTCACGTGTCCGGCGAGGGCGGTGCCCTGCTCGTCCTGGAGGAGGAGAACGCGGCCCGCGAGCGCGGCGCCCGGATCTACGGGCGGCTCACCGGATACGCCGCCACCTTCGACCCGGCACCCGACAGTGGCGCCCCCTCCACCCTGCGCCGCGCCATCGAACTCGCCCTCGCCGACGCCCGGTTGGCCCCCGGTGACATCGACGTCGTGTTCGCCGACGCGGCCGGGGTGCCGGAACTGGACCGTGCGGAGGCCGACGCGCTCGCCGCCATCTTCGCCTCCGAGGCCGTACCGGTCACCGCGCCCAAGACCATGACGGGCCGGCTCGCCGCGGGCGGCGCCTCGCTCGACGTGGCCGCCGCGCTGCTCGCCCTGCGCGACGGCGTGATCCCGCCCACCGTGGGCACCTCCCGCCCGGCCGACGGCATCCGCCTCGATCTGGTGACCGAGGCCAGGCCGGCGCCCCTGCGTAACGCCCTGGTGGTGGCGCGCGGGCAGGGCGGGTTCAACGCGGCGCTGGTGGTCTCGGCGGCCTGATGCCCGCGGCTCCTCCGCCTGCCCCCTTCACGTCCCCTTTCACCGACCCACGACCCACGAGAACGCGAAGAAAGGCACTGCCATGACGCTGAACGAACTGACCGCCCTGCTCCGCGAGTGCGCCGGCGAGGCCGAGGGCGTCGACCTCGACGGCGACGTCCTCGACGTCCCCCTCGCCGAACTCGGCTACGACTCGCTCGCCGTGCTCCAGACCACCGGTCACATCGAGCGCGAGTACGACATACAGCTCTCCGACGACACCCTCGCCGAGGCGGACACCCCGCGTCTGCTGCTGGCGTACATCAACGAGAGCCTGGCCGACAGCCGTACGCAGGTCGCCGCCTGACGCGCCCACGCGGACCGGCCCCCCGACACGGCGCCCCGGCACGACAGCCTCCCCGCTGCCCGTGCCGGGGCGCCGTGACCTTTCTGTCCTCCTACGACTGCCTTCCCGACTGCCTTCACGACAGCCTTCACGACAGCCTTCTGAGACGGAGCCCGAATGCGCGTCCTGCTCGTGGTGACCCCCGTCAACAGTCACCTGCTTCCCATCGTGCCCCTGGCCTGGGCCCTGTCCGCCGCGGGCCACCAGGTGCTGCTGTGCGGCGAACCCGTCGCCGCGGCGACCGCGCGGGCGGCCGGCCTGCACGCGGTGGAGGTCGACGCCCCGCCTCCCGCCCCTCCCGCGCCGCAGGCGGTCCGGCCGAAACAGGCACCCGCCCGGACCGCCGCGCCCGGTCCGGGCTGGCAGCCCGACTGGGACAAACTGGCGGCGAACTGGCAGCGCAGGGTGGGCCGCGTCATCGACGGCTACCTGTCGCTGGCCCGCGACTTCCGGCCCGACGTGGTCGTGTCCGACCCGCTGGAGTTCTCCGGGCCGATCGTCGCGGGCGCCCTCGGCGTGCCGTGCGTTGTGCACCGCTGGGGCCCCGACCTGCTGACGACCCAGGCCCGCGAGCCCGCCCGCCGCGCCCTGAAATCCCTCGCGGAACAGTCGGGTTCACTCGGCGGACTGCCTGACCCCGCCCTGCTCCTCGACCCCAGCCCGCCGAGCCTCGTCGCCCCCGGCACCGACCCCGGGCGGCCGGTGCGCTTCGTGCCGTACAACGGGCCGGGCGGCTACCCCGGCCGGCGCGCCGCGACGACCGGGCGGACGGTCTGCGTCTCCTACAGCACCCGGACGGTCGACGAGTGCGGCCTCGACGGCATCGCGGCCCTCGCGGAGGCGTTCGACGGCCTCGACGGCGTACACGCCCTGATCACCCTCACCCCCGAGCACGCCTCCGCCCTCGGCCCGGTCCCCGCGAACGTCGAGGTCGTCGACCCCGCCCCGCTGTCCCTGCTCCTCGACGGCTGCACGGCCCTGATCCACCACGGCGGCGCCGGCACCGGCCTCACCGCCCTCGCCCGCGGCCTCCCCCAACTGGTCCTGCCCCAGGCACTGCCCGCCCTCGACGTGTACGGCGAACGACTCGCCGCGCGCGGGGCGGGGGTGCGGGTGGCCCTGGACGGGCAGTCGGACTCCGGGGTGCTGCGGGAGGCGGTGGCGTCCCTGCTGGGTGATCCGGGGTTCGCGTCGGCAGCGCGGGAGGTGGCGACCGAGATCGCGTCAATGCCCTTGCCGGCGGACATGGTCCCGCAGATCGAGCAGTTGGCACTGCGCTGAGCCCCGTGGAGGCGGGGGGAACCGCGCGAGCAACCCATAACGGCGGTCGTTTGGCCCTCGGCCTGTGCCCCGTAAGGGGCGCGGGGAACTGCGCGAGCAACCAGTGACGGCCGTGGGCCCGAGACGATGGGCCGGCCCGGCAGACGCGACCGTACCGGGGTCGCATTCCGGGCACGTGAGGGACGCATCCGGCGTCGGGTGCCGCCTTGCCCACCCTGCCGCCCCAGGCGGCAGACTGCCCAAGGCGGGGGCGGGCGTAGGCCCTGAGGCGGGGCTGGCTGAGGCGGGGCCGGGCGTTGGCCGCGGAGGCGGGGCTGCCTGAGGCGGGGCCGGGGGCTGGCCCCGAGGCCGGGGGGGCGGGCGTTGGCCGTCAGGCGAGGACTGCCCGAGGCGGGGCCGGCGTTGGCCCCTGGGCGGGGGTGCGGCACGGCTGAGGGCCACCGGACGGTGTCCGGTGGCCCTCAGGGGGTGCGTGGGCTACGCCAGGTCGTCCCGGGAGATCAGGCGGTGGCGGACCAACCAGCGGCCGTTCTCGCGGACCAGCTCGTCCTCGCAGGTCGTGGAGGCCTTGATGAACGGGGCCTGGCCCCGGGGCGTCTCGATGACGAGGGCGTAGGAGCGCGCCCGGACGACCTCGCCGCGGGCCTCGTCGACCGCGACCATGCCCATCCAGTGCCGGCGCTGGATGCCGTCACGCTCGTACTGGGCGACGACCTGGCCGGCGACGGCGGCGATGGTGTCCCGGCCGACGGTCGGCTCCGGCTTGGCGTTGGCCGCGAACACACCGTCCTCGGTGAACGTCGCCGCCCACTCCTCGACCCGCCCGGAGTCGAGCAGCTGCATCTGCTGCGCGTAGAACTGCTGCACCTGCTGGTACAGCTCGGCGAAGCCGGCGCCCTGCGCGTACTCCGTCTCCGTCACGGTCATGGCGGTCCCTCCTGATGGGCCTGGGGTGTCGCCGCCGACTCTGGGCCGCCGCCCTCGCGCCCCGCTCGACACGGGACGGAGCACCGCTCCTTCCAGCACCGCTCCATCGCATCCCGAGTACACCCCTGCACCGTGGCGCCGTCCGGGTCCGGACCTGCAACAGCGACACCACCAGCGTTAGGGGAGCGCCCGAGATGGCGAACAACGAGCAGAAAGTCGCCCTGGTCACCGGGGCCACCAGCGGAATCGGCCTGGCGGCGGCCCGGGCCCTCGGCGCCGCCGGACACGCGGTGTTCGTGTGCGCCCGCACCGCCGAGAGCGTCGAACTGACCGTCAAGGAACTGCGCGCCGAGGGCTACGAGGCGAACGGCACCACCGCGGACGTCCGCGACGCGGAGTCCGTGCGCGCGCTGGTGGCCGCGGCCGTCGGGACGTACGGGCGGATCGACGTCCTCGTCAACAACGCGGGCCGTTCGGGCGGCGGCGTCACCGCCGACCTTGACGACGAGCTGTGGGACGACGTGATCGCCACCAACCTCACCTCCGTGTTCCTGCTGACCCGCGCGTTCCTGCGCGAGAGCGGGGTGCGCGAGCGCGGCTGGGGCCGCGTCATCAACGTGGCCTCCACCGCCGGCAAGCAGGGCGTCGTCCTCGGCGCCCCGTACTCCGCCTCCAAGCACGGCGTCGTCGGCTTCACCAAGGCGCTCGGCAACGAGCTCGCGCCGACCGGCATCACCGTCAACGCGGTCTGCCCCGGCTACGTCGAGACGCCGATGGCCCAGCGCGTCCGCCAGGGCTACGCGGCCGCCTACGACACCAGCGAGGACGCGATCCTGCAGAAGTTCCAGGCGAAGATCCCGCTCGGCCGCTACTCCACCCCGGAGGAGGTCGCGGGCCTGATCGGCTACCTCGCCACCGACACCGCCGCCTCCATCACCGCGCAGGCCCTCAACGTCTGCGGCGGCCTCGGCAACTTCTGATCCCCCGCTCCCGCCAAACCCGTAACCAGATCAACGCAGATCCACGCTTTGGAGGCGTTCGCCATGGCAGTACCGGTCCAGCAGCCGGTGACGTACGAGACCACGCACGCGGTCGAGGTGGCCGCCGACGCGGAGGCCGTGTACGCGGTCGTCGCCGACGCCCGCTCCTGGCCGCTGCGGTTCCTTCCCAACGTCCACGTGGAACACCTGGAGGAGTCCGACGGCTTCGAGCGCATCCGCATCTGGGCCACCGCCAACGGCGCGGTCAAGTCCTGGACCTCGGTGCGCACCCTCGACCCGGAGGCGCTGCGCGTCACCTTCCGCCAGGAGGTGTCCACGCCGCCGGTGGCCGCGATGGGCGGCGAGTGGATCGTCACTCAGCTCGGTCCCGGCCGCTCCCGGCTGGAACTCAGGCACGACTTCAGCGCCGTCGACGACGCCACCGAGAACGTCGAGTGGATACGCGCCGCCCTCGACCGCAACAGCGGCCAGGAACTGGACAACATCCGCCAGGTCGCCGAACTGGGCGGCCGGCTCACCGAGCTGGAGTTCTCCTTCACCGACACCGTGCACGTCGAGGGCGACGGCGCCGACGTCTTCGACTTCCTGAACCGCGCCGACCTGTGGCCCGAGCGGCTGCCGCACGTCGCCGCCCTCGACCTCACCGAGGACGAGCCGGGCGTGCAGGTGATGCGCATGGACACCAGCACCAAGGACGGCTCCGTGCACACCACCGAGTCGATCCGCGTCTGCTTCCCCGACGCGGCGGGCGGCCGCATCGTCTACAAGCAGACCACCGTGCCACTGCTGATGACCGCCCACACCGGAGCCTGGACCATCAAGGCGTCCGGCACCGGCGTCGACGTCTCCTCGCGGCACGACGTGCGGCTGCGCACCGACACGGTCGAGCGGATCCTCGGCGAGGGCGCCACCGTCGCGGACGCCCGCGCCTACGTCCACAAGGCGCTCAGCACCAACAGCACCGCCACCATGAACCTCGCCCGTGCGTACGCGGAGGAACGCCGTGGCTGACCTGGAGCTCACCGTGCCCACCCGGGTCGACGGGCTGCTCGCCGAGACGGCCCGCCGGTACCCGGACCGGACCGCGCTGATCGCCGAGGGCACCGGGACCACGTTCGGCGCCCTGGAGCAGCGCACCCGGGCCGTCGCCGCCGCGCTGCGCGAGCTGCTGCCGCAGGCCGGCGAGCGGATCGCCGTCGCCGCCGTCCTGCACCCGGACTTCCCCGTCGCCTACTACGCGACGATGCGCGCCGGGCACGTGGCCGCCGTCGTCAACCCGCTGCTGCGCGAGGAGGGCCTCCTCCACGTGCTCGGCACCTGTGAGGCGCGCGTGGCGTTCGTGGACGCCGCGCTGTACGCCCGGATCGGCGCCCTGCGCGATCGCCTGCCGCACCTGGAGCGCGTCGTCCTCATCGGCGGCGCGTCCCCCGGCGGCCCGGCCGACACCACGCTGGAGGCGCTCGCCGAGACCGCGCCGGCCGGCACCCCCTACGAGGGCGGCGGCGACGACATCGCCTGCCTGCACTTCACGAGCGGCACCACCGGACTGCCCAAGGCGGTCCGGCTCACCCACCGCAACCTCACGGTGAACGCCGCGCAGATCGCGTACGCCCACCGCCTGGACGCGGCCTCGGTCACCCTCAACCACCTGCCGACGTACCACCCGATGCACCTCAACTCGGCCGTCCACGCGGGCGCCCCGCAGATCCTCTTCGCGGGCCCCGACCCGGCCGAGGCGCTGGCCGCCGCCGACCGCTACGGCGCCACCCACTACTACAGCCTCCCCGTCCGCCTGGCCCGCCTCGCCGACGCCGCCGAGCCCGCAGGGCCCGCCCCGCGCGCCCTGCGCTACGTCGCCTCGGGCGGCTCGGCGCTGCCGCCGCACGCCGCGGCCCGGCTCGGCGAACGGCTCGGCGTGCCCGTCTTCCAGGGCTACGGCCTCGCCGAGACCTCCCCGCTCACCCACAGCGACGACGCCGACGCCCCCGTGCACGGCAGCGTCGGACGCCCCGTCCTCGGCACCGAGTGCCGGATCGTCGACGTCGACACGCGTGCCGTGCTGGCGGCGGGCGAGGCCGGCGAGGTGGAGGTGCGCGGGCCGCAGGTGATGGCCGGCTACCTGGGCGGCGGCGGGGTCGGTGCGGACGGCTGGTTCGCCACCGGCGACGTCGGCCGCGTCGACACCGACGGGCGGCTGTTCCTCGTCGACCGCCTCAAGGACGTCTTCAAGTGCGACAACTTCCTCGTCGCACCCTCCGACGTGGAGCGCGCCCTGCTCGACCACCCGGCGGTCGCCGAGGCCGTCGTCGTGGACCTGCCGCACCCGTACTCGTCGGCGGTCGCGGGCGCCCTGCTCGTGCTGGCCGACCCGGAGACGACGCCCGAGGCCGTCCTCGCCGACGTCAACCCCCGGCTCCCGTACTACCAGCGGGTCCAGGACGCCGTCGCCGTCCCCGCGATCCCGCGCAACGGCAACGGCAAGATCCAGCGCCGCGACCTGCGCGCCCGGCTCCTCGACCTGACACGGGGTCCGGCCTCACAGCCCCGGCCCACCTCGAACGGAAAGGTTCCCGCCATGGCCCCCGAGTTCACCGTCGTCAACACCTTCACCCTCAAGGACCCCGCCGAGGCGGCCCACTTCGAGGAGCACTTCGGCTCCCACGTCCAGTGGATGCGCGCCCAGGGCGGCTTCCGTGCCCACCAGGCCGTCCGCGACCTGGACACTCCGGGGACGTACGTCAACATCGGCTGGTGGGCGACCCCGCAGGACTTCAAGGCCGTCCTCGGCTCGGAGACCTTCCAGGCGCACGCCGCCGAGTTCCACCGGATCGTCGACGTCGAGGCCGACCCTTCCATGGGAGTCCTGCGGGTCGCCGAGAACGAGGGCGGCCAGGCCCAGTACGTCACCGTCGCCGACGTCACCGGCGACGCGGGCGAGTACGAGACCGCCTACCGCGCCTACGCCGAGGCCGCCCGTGCCCTGGACGGCTTCGCCTGGCTCGACCTGGCCCGCTCCCTGCCCCGCCCCGGCCGCTACACCGCCGTCGAGAGCTGGCGCGACGCGGACGCCGCCCGGCACGCCCGTGAACTGCCCGAGTACGCGGCCCTGGCCGCGCTCACCACCTCGCGCACGGTGACGGCGGCCCCCGTCATCGGCACCCGATGAGCACCGCCGGGCCAGGAGCCGTCCCCGCCGCCGACGCACCGGACACCGACGTCTGCGTGGTCGGCGGCGGCCCCGCCGGCCTGGTCCTCGCCCTGCTCCTGCTGAAGTCCGGGGTGCGGGTCACCCTGGTCGAGCGCTCCCGGGCGCACCACCGGGAGTTCCGGGGCGAGATCCTCCAGCCCGGCGCCATGCGGCTGCTCGACGAGCTCGGCGTGCTCGCCGGGGCGCGGGCCCGCGGCTGCCACGAGCACGACCGGTTCCGGCTCGTCGAGGGCGAACGGGTACTGCTCGACATCGACTACCGCACCCTGCCCGCCCCCCACGACCACCTGCTGAGCATCCCGCAGCCCCACCTCCTCGACGAACTCGTGCTGCACTGCGCCAAGTTCGACGCCTTCACCCACCTCGAAGGACACCGGGCGAGCGCCCTGCTGCACGGGCCCGGCGGGGAGATCACCGGGGTGTGCGCCGACGGCCCCGAAGGACGCCGCGAGATCCGCGCACACGTCACCGTCGCCGCCGACGGCCGCTTCTCCAAGCTGCGCCGGCTCGCCGGCATCGGGGCCGGCCGCAGCGACGTGTTCGACCTGGACGTGCTGTGGTTCAAACTGTCCGTCCCGGACAGCACGCCCGGACGCCGTGACGTCCGCGTCTTCCGGCACGGCGCCAGCCCCGTCCTCGCCTACGACTCCTACCCCGACAAGGTGCAGATCGGCTGGACCCTGCCGCACGGCGGCTACGCCGACCTCGCGGGCCGGGGCGTCGAGCACCTCAAGGACCAGCTGGCCGCCGCCGCACCGCCGTACGCGGAGCTGATCCGCGAGCAGATCACCTCCTTCAAGGACGTGAGCCTGCTCGACGTGTTCTCCGGGCGCGCCGACCGGTGGGCGGTCGACGGCCTCGTCTGCATCGGCGACGCCGCGCACACGCACAGCCCAATCGGCGCCCAGGGCATCAACCTGGCCGTGCAGGACGCCGTCGCCCTGCACCCGCTGCTGATCACGTCTCTGGCCGAGGGCGACGCGAGCGCCGCGTTCCTCGGCACGTTCGAGGCGCGCCGGGCACCGGACATCGCGGCCGTCATGCGCACCCAGCGCGTGCAGAGCGCGGCCATGCTCGGCCGGGGCGTCGTCGCCACCCGCATCCGCCCCGCGCTCGCCGCGCTGCTGCGGCGCACCCCGCTGTACGGCAAGGTCCTTCGCCACATCGCGTACGGCAACCCGGACATCCGGGTGGCGAAGGAGCTGTTCACGGACGACGCCTGAGTGCCCACGACGACGGAGGGCCGGACCCCGGATCGGGGGCCTCGGCGGTGGTGATAGCGGAGGGGTGAGCTCCACGAGCCGCTGACGCGGTGCTGACGCCGGACCGGCCGACGCCGGACTGACC
>NZ_JBEYVS010000043.1:0-59222 GCF_040644095.1 Streptomyces sp. NPDC047028 | reverse complement strand
GACCGGCGCGACGGCGGTGCGGTCCTCGGCCCAGGCGGCGAGCGCGGCGCTCAGCCGGGGGTCCACCGCGGATCTCCGTACGTACGACTCCCCATCCCACTTATTGGTCTACACCACTGCCGCCCCGCAGGCCCGGACAGCGCCGCCGCGAAACTCCCGCGCCGGGTGTGTGACAAGGGAAATCGCCTGCCCGAAGGCATGATTGACGGAACGTCGGCGAGCCGGTACCACTGACCCACGCTCGGCTCCGTACGCACCGCCACGCCCATCCGCCTCAGGAGGCCGCATTGCGAGGATCCGCCACCGACCCCAGGCCCGCCCCCGGCAGCAGACGCACCCGCAGGACGGCGGTGGCCGTCGCGTCGGCCGCGCTGCTGTTCCCGCTGCTGGGCGCCGCACCGTCCCAGGGCGCCCCCGAGTCCGCCACGGGCTCCTCCACCGGCCGGCTCCAGCACGCGTTCGCCGGTGCCGCCGCCGAGTACCACGTGCCGCAGAGCGTCCTGCTGGCCGTCTCCTACCTGCAGTCCCGCTGGAACACGCACCACGGGGCGCCCAGTGTCATCGGCGGCTACGGCCCGATGCACCTCACCGACGCCCGCGCCGCGCTCGCCGCGACCGAGCACCTGTCCACGGGCAGCGAGGACGCCCGCGGCGACAGCTCACGCCCCGCCCTGCACCCGCGGGCCACGGCACCGAAGGAATCCGCGCTCCCGGCCCGGCTGAAGACGCTCACCAAGGCCGCGGAGCTGACCGGCATCCCCGTCGGGGAGCTGCGCACCGACCCCGCGAAGAACGTGGTCGGCGGCGCCGCGCTGCTCGCCGCCGCCCAGAAGCAGCTCGGTGAGCCGCTCAGCGCCGACCCGGCGGACTGGTACGGGGCGGTGGCCCGCTTCTCCGGCGCCGACGACACGGCGACCGCGGCGGCGTACGCGAACGACGTCTACGACGTGCTCCACACGGGTGAGGAACGCACCACCGACGACGGCCAGCTGGTCGCGCTCGCGGCGCAGCCCGGTCTGAAGGCGGACACCTCGCTGCTGAAGCGGACCGGGCTGCGCACCCCGCCGGCCGGGGACACCGAGTGCCCGCGGTCGGTGTCCTGCGAGTGGATCCCGGCGCCGTACTCGCAGTTCGGCAACGACGACTACGGCAACCACGACCTCGGCGACCGGCCGGGATCACAGGCGATCAAGTACATCGTCATCCATGACACGGAGGGCACCTGGGACGGGGTGCTGAACCTGGTCCAGGACCCGACGTACGTGTCCTGGAACTACACGATCCGCTCCACCGACGGGCTGATCGCCCAGCACGTCAAGGCGAAGGACGTGGCCTGGCACGCCGGCAACTGGGACATCAACGCCCGCTCCGTCGGCATCGAGCACGAGGGTTTCCTCGTCGACCCGGACGCCTGGTACACGGAGGCGATGTACCGCTCGTCGGCGCGGCTGGTGCGCTACCTGGCCCACCGGTACGACATCCCGCTGGACCGGCAGCACATCCTGGGCCACGACAACGTGCCCGGCCCGACCACCTCGACCATCCCGGGCATGCACACGGACCCGGGGCCGTACTGGGACTGGGCGCACTACTTCCAGCTGCTGGGCCGGCCCTTCCACCCCACGGCCGGTCCGCGCTCCGGCATGGTGACGATCCTGCCGGACTACGCGGACAACCAGCCGGTCTACTCGAGCTGCAAGACCAAGGGCGACACCTGCCCGGCGCACGGGTCGAGCGAGGTCCGGCTGTACTCCGACCACGACGTGAACGCGCCGCTGATCAAGGACATCGGTCTGGGCACGTCACCGACCGACGGGGTCAACGACCTGTCCTCGCGGGTCTCCACCGGCCAGCAGTACGCGGTGGCCGACCGCTGGGGCGACTGGACGGCGATCTGGTACCTGGGCCAGAAGGCCTGGTTCGAGAACCCGCGCGGACAGCGGACCGCCGTGCCGGCCTCGGGTCTCGTCGTCACCCCGAGGGACGGACTGGCCAGTGTGCCGGTGTACGGGCGCGCGTACCCGGAGAAGGAGGCCTACCCGGCCGGGGTGCCCGCGCAGTCGGTGGTCCCACTGCCGTACACGATCCCGGCCGGTCAGCGGTACGCGGTCGGTGACGAGGTGCCCGGCGAGTACTACTACGCGGTCACCTTCACCACCGACTCGCACCGGGTCGTGATCGGCCAGGACCTGTACTACGAGATCCAGTACGGCCACCGGGTGGAGTTCGTCCGCGCCGCCGACGTCCGGCTGGAGACGTCGGGGCACTAGTGGCCGGTGGGCCTCAGCCCTGCTGGAACAGCTCCGCCGGGAGCGGCTTCAGCAGGGCGTACAGGTCGTCGGTGATGGGGCGGTCCCAGGCGGCGATGGTCACGAGGACGCCGTCGCTGCGGTCGAACTGCACGCAGGAGATGCGGCTCTCGGAGAGCTTCAGACGGCGGACGATCAGGAGGTTGTCGCCCTGCAGCACGGGGGTGTCCTCGACGCCGACGACGGTGACCTCCTCGTCGTTCTCCAGGGCCAGCAGCAGCTGGCCGACCTCGAAGGGGATCTCGCCCTCGTCGGTGTCGCGGGCCGGGGAGCCCTCGGGGAGGTTGCCGATGATCATGGCGGGGCCGCGGCCGCCGAAGAGGTCGTAGCGCAGGAAGACGCCCTGGCAGGAGCCGTCGGGGGCGGGCAGCAGGCCCGCGCCGAGGTTGCCCGGCCAGTCGCCCGGGTCCATGGCCAGCACATCGAACTCGGGTCCGGCGGGGGTGGCGCTACGGCGGCGGAGGAACGACATGCGGCCATGGTACGTGCCCCGCCCGCGCGAGGCGGCCCACGGGCAGCGCTGCTGCGCACCGCCCGCCGGCGTCGGCCCGCCGGGCCGGTCCGTCCGCGCGTTCACTCCTCCGGCGGCGCCGGTGGTACGACCGCGACCGGGCTCGCGGCATGCAGCAGGACCGCCTGGGTGACGGAGCCCATCATGCGGGCCGGGGCGAGCAGCCGGCGGCGATGGCGGCCCACGACGACCAGGTCGGCGTCCCGGGAGGCGGCGACGAGATGGCCGGCGGCGTCGCCGGGCAGGGCCTGGACGTCGGCGCGGAGGTCCGGGTGGCGTTCGCGGTGCGGGGCGAGGAAGCCGTCGGCGAGGGCCAGGGTCTCGTGCTCGATGGTCTCCTGGTCGGCGAGGGGCGCCACCAGCTGGCCTGGCGCGCTCCAGGTCTGCACCGGCCACGGGTAGGCGGCGATCACCTGGACCCGGGCGCCGCGCAGGGCCGCCTCGGCGAACGCGAAGGCGAGCGTCGCCTCGTCGGGGCTGTCGGCGTGCAGGCCGACGACCACCCGGGGCCCGGGCTCGTCGGGTCCGGTCCCGTGCACCTCGCGGCCGGGCCGGGGCACGACGACCACCGGGCACTCGGCGTCGCGTGCGGCGGCCAGCGAGTTGGAGCCGAGGAGCAGGCTGGCGAAGCCGCCGCGCCCGCGTGAGCCGAGGACCAGCAGCTGTGCCTCCGCCCCGAGTTCGGGCAGCACGGCACCGGGCACGCCTTCCTGGGCGACGTACTCCAAGGCCGCCGGGTCCGCACGGTCGCGCAGCAGGTCGCGCACCTCGTCGAGCACGTCGTCCCCGCCCGCGTCGGGTGGCCCGGCGACCAGGACGTCGGTCTGCCCCCAGGCGGCGTACTGCCGTACGTGCACCACGCGCAGCGGTGCCACGCGCCGGCGGGCCGCGTCCAGGGCCCACTCCAGGGCGCGCAGACTGTCGTCCGACCCGTCGACCGCGGCGACGACCGGTGCGGCGTTCATGTTCCTCACCTCCGGAATACGACCTGCCCACCCCCTTGCGGGGTCAGCCTGGCTCAGGCGTCGGCCCCGGGAGGGCTGTGCTGGTCGCGTGTCCGGAAATCGGCGCGGAACACCCCCGGTTCGGCTCCCGTTCCGTTTCCGGTGCGGGCGGGGGCGGGCCGCGGCGAGTCAGGTCAGGTCAGGTCGAACTCGCCCTCCCGCGCGCCGGAGACGAAGGCGCCCCACTCGGCGGGCGTGAAGACGATGGAGGGGCTGTCCGGGCTGCCGCTGTTGCGCATCGCGATGAATCCCTCGACGAAGGCGATCTGGACATCGCCCAGACCTCGGCTGCTGGACTGCCACTCGGCCCCGCTGAGGTCCAGCTCCGGCTTGTCCCAGTCCGCGAGCGGCTGCCGCTGGGTGATGCTCTCGGCCACGTCCCTGCTCCTCCCGGTTCGTCGTCCGCGGTCAGCCTAGCGACCGGTCACGAACGCCGACAGGCCACCTGGGAGGGACAGTCTGCCGGGCCGTCAGGAGTCGGGAGGCTCGGACCCCACCAGCCACATGGAGAAGAACTGCGATCCGCCGCCGTAGGCGTGTCCGAGCACCCTGCGGGCACCGTCGACCTGGTGTTCCCCGGCCAGCCCGCGCACCTGGAGGGCGGCCTCGGCGAAGCGGATCATGCCGGAGGCACCGATCGGGTTGGTGGACAGCACACCGCCGGACATGTTGACGGGGAGGTCGCCGTCGAGTGCGGTGACGCCGGACTCGGTGAGCTTCCAGCCCTCGCCCTCCTCGGCGAAGCCCAGGTTCTCCAGCCACATGGGTTCGTACCAGGAGAACGGCACGTACATCTCGACGGCGTCGATGTCCCGGCGCGGGTCGGCGATGCCGGCCTGCCGGTAGACGTCGGCGGCGCAGTCCTTGCCGGCCTGCGGGGAGACGAAGTCCTTCCCCGCGAACAGGGTGGGTTCGCTGCGCATGGCGCCGCCGAGCATCCAGGCGGGCGGCCGGGGCGCGCGGGCGGCCCCGGCGCGGTCGGTGAGGACCATGGCGCAGGCGCCGTCGGAGGACGGGCAGGTCTCGGAGTAGCGGATGGGGTCCCACAGCATGGGCGATGCCTGGACCTGTTCCAGGGTGAGGTCGTGCTCGTGGAGGTGGGCGTAGGGGTTCTTCAGGGCGTTGCGCCGGTCCTTGTGGGCGACGAGGGAGCCGACGGTGTCGGGGGCGCCGCTGCGCCGCATGTAGGCGCGCACGTGCGGGGCGAAGAAGCCGCCCGCCCCGGCCAGCAGGGGCTGCTGGAAGGGGATGGGCAGGGACAGTCCCCACATGGCGTTGGACTCGGACTGTTTCTCGAAGGCGAGGGTGAGCACGGTGCGGTGGACGCGGGCGGCGATCAGGTTGGCGGCGACGAGGGAGGTGGAGCCGCCGACCGAACCGGCGGTGTGCACGCGGAGCATCGGCTTGCCGACGGCGCCGAGCGCGTCGGCGAGGTACAGCTCGGGCATCATGACGCCCTCGAAGAAGTCGGGGGCCTTGCCGATGACCACGGCGTCGATGTCGGCCCACGTCAGCTCGGCGTCGTCCAGGGCGCGCAGGGCTGCCTCGCGGACGAGCCCGGCGATGGAGACGTCCCGGCGGGCGGCGACGTGCTTGGTCTGGCCGATCCCGGTGACGGCCACGGGCTCCTTGCTCATCGCGGATCCCCTTCGAGTACGGCGACCAGGTTCTGCTGGAGGCAGGGTCCGGAGGTCGCGTGGGCGAGCGCCCGGCCGGACTCGCCGCGGTGGATGCGGGCGGCGGCCTCGCCGATCCGGGCGAGGCCGGCGGCCATGACGGGGTTGGCGGCGAGCGCGCCGCCGGACGGGTTCACACGCACGCCGTCGCCGAGCCGGAGCGCCTTGCGGAGCACGACCTCCTGCGCGCTGAAGGGGGCGTGCAGCTCGGCGGTGTCGACGGGCCGTTCGAAGGCGCCGGCCTTCTCTGCGGCCAGGCGGCTGGACGGCGAGTCGGTGAGATCGCGGACGCCGAGCGCGTGGGCCTCGATGCGGTGGTCGATGCCCCGGATCCAGGCTGGCCGCTCGCACAGGGCGCGGGCGCGGTCCCCGGCCGCGAGGATCACGGCGGCGGCGCCGTCACCGACGGGCGGGCAGTCGCCGGTGCGCAGCGGCCGTACGACGTAGTCACCCAGTGAACTCTTTTGCGGGACAGCCGAGTCGGCGGCGGCGCGGCTGCGGGCGCCGACGGCGGCGAGCGCGGCCTCGTCGGTGTCCCCGGCGTCGATGAGGGCCTGCGCCTGGAGCGCGGCCAGGGCGACGGAGTCGGGCCACAGGGGCGCTACGTAGTACGGGTCGAGTTGCCGGGTCAGCACGTCCCGCACGGAGCCGGGCGTGGACTTGCCGTAGGAGTAGACGAGGGCGGTGTCGGCGTCCCCGGAGAGCAGTTTGGTCCACGCCTCGTACAACGCCCAGGCGCCGTCCATCTCGACGTGGGACTCGGAGATGGGCGGCCAGGCGCCGACGCCGTCGAGGGCCATGGTGAAGGAGAAGGCGCGGCCGGCCAGGTAGTCGCTGGACCCGGAGCAGGTGAAGCCGATGTCGGCGGTGCGCAGGCCGGTGCGGGCCAGGACCTCGTGCAGCACCGGCATGAGCATCTCCACCTCGGAGGTGTCCTCGCCGGTGTCGCGAAGGCCGGTCCGGGCGAAGGCCACGACGGCGATGTCCCGGGTCACAGCAGCTCCTTGTAGGTGTCGTAGTCCGCGTCGGGTTCGCCGGTGGGCCGGTAGTGGTCGGGGTAGCGGGCGCCGTCGGTCCACACGGGTTCGACGCGCAGGCCCATGCGGACCTGGTCGTAGGGGATGCCGCCGATGCGTCCGTGCAGGGCAAGGCCGGCGCCGTCGAGGGCGATGTGCGCGTAGACGTAGGGGACTTCGATGTCGAGGTTCTTCGCCTTGATGTTGACGATGCAGAAGGTGGTGACGGTGCCCAGGGGGCCGACCTCGACCTGTTCGACGGTGGCGACCCCGCAGGTCGGGCAGGCGCCGCGGGGCGGGACGTACACCTTGCGGCAGACGGGGCAGCGCTCGCCGACGGTGCGGCGTTCGGCGAGGGCGTGGAGGTAGGCGGACTGGGCGCGGCCGGGCGAGTAGGTGTAGTCGAGCCGGGCGGGCGCGACGATCCCGGTGACCGGGTCGTCGAACGCTCCGCTGTGACCGGCGACTTGGGCGGGTTCGCCGTCGTACGGTTCGAAGCAGGCGATGTCGGTGATGGCGCCGGTGCGCTCACCCGCCCAGCGGACGCGGACCCGCATGCCGGTGTGCACCGCGTCGGGGCCGGGGGCGTCGAGGGCGTGCAGCAGGGCGGTGTCGGCGCCGTCGAGCCGGACCAGGACCCAGGCGAACGGGGTGGTGAGGGGCTGGCCACGGCGCGGGGCGGGGTTCCAGGCCCAGGTGGTGACGGTGCCGGTGGGGGCGACCTCGACGAGGTCGCGGATCTCGTCGGCGGTGACCGGGTCGTACTCGACGGGCGGGACGAGGACGCGTCCGTCCGTGGCGCGCACCCCGAGGACGACGCGTTCGCGCAGGCCGGTGAGGAAGGCGCTCTGGACGGGGCCGAGGGAGCGGGTGAAGGGGAATTCGAGGACGAGCGGCGCTTTGAGGACTTCGGGCACGGTTGCTCCTCGGGGTCAGGCGCGCTTGTAGACGGGGGGCCGCTTCTCGGCGAAGGCGCGGGCGCCTTCCTTGGCGTCGGCGGTGTCGAAGATCGGCCAGCCGCGGGCGAGTTCGGCGGCGAGGCCCTCGGCCTCGGTCAGCTCGGCGGTCTCGTACACGGACGCCTTGACGGCCTCGACGGCGAGCGGACCGCAGGCGTTGATCCGTTCGGCGATCTCCAGGGCCCCGTCGAGGGCGGTGCCGTCGGGGACGACGTGCCCGATCAGCCCGATGCCGGCCGCCTGGCGGGCGGTGTAGGGGCGGCCGGTGAGCAGCATCTCCAGGGCGTGGGTGCGCGGGATCTGGCGTGGCAGCCGGACGGTGGAGCCGCCGATCGGGAAGAGGCCGCGTCTGACCTCGTACAGGCCGAAGGTCGCCGACTCGCCGGCGACGCGGATGTCGGTGCCCTGGAGGATCTCGGTACCGCCCGCGACGCAGTGGCCCTCGACGGCGGCGATGACCGGTTTTCGGGGTCGGTGGTGGCGGAGCATGGCCTTCCAGTGCAGGTCGGGATCGGCCTTGAGGCGGTCCCGGTACTGCTGTCCGGCCATGGAGCCGCCGGCCAGGGCCTTGAGGTCCATTCCGGCGCAGAAGGCGCCACCGGCGCCGGTGAGGACGATGGAGCGGACCGTGTCGTCCGCGTCGGCCTCGATCCAGCCGTCGTGGAGACCGACGAGCATCGGCAGCGACAGCGCGTTCCTGGCCTCGGGCCGGTTGAGCGTCAGCACCAGGGTGGCGCCCTCGCGCCGCACGGTGAGGTGTTCCGTCCCGCCCATGGGCCAACTCCCCTCGACGACAAGAACGAGAACGAGAACAGGTTGCAGTAGGCGGGTGGGCACTTCAAGGGTTTTCTGACAGTCAGTCAGATTTCTTGGCGCGGACCCTTCACAGTTGCCGTGCCCTTTGCTCTGATGACGCTCTGACGACGGTGAGACGACAGCTGTCAGGTACGTACGCCCGGGGTCCAGGAGGAACGGTGGAGTACAACCTTGCCGACCTGTTCGAGTCGGTGGCCGACGCGGTGCCGGACCGCGAGGCGCTCGTGTACCTCGACCATCCCGGCACCGGCGCGGAACGCCGCCTGACCTACGCGGAGCTGGACGCGGCCGCCGACCGGATCGCCCACCACCTGATCGACAGCGGCATCCGGCCCGGTGAGCATCTGGGCCTGCACCTGTACAACGGTGTCGAGTACCTGCAGACGGTGCTGGCGTGCCTGAAGGCGCGGGTCGTGCCGGTGAACGTCAACTACCGGTATGTCGAAGAGGAGTTGGTGTACCTCTACCGGGACGCCGATCTGGTGGCGCTGGTCTTCGACGCGGAGTTCTCCGACCGGGTGGCCGCGGCGCTGCCCCGGGCGCCGAAGCTGCGGCACCTGGTGCGGGTCGGGGCGGGGCGGCCGGTGGCCGGGCCCGGCGCGGAGCCCGTGGAGGTGCCGGGCGCGGTGCCGTTCGCCGAGGCGGAGGCGTCCGGTTCGGCGGGGCGGGGCTTCGCCCCCCGGTCGGGCAACGACCAGTTCATCATCTACACCGGCGGCACCACGGGCATGCCGAAGGGCGTGATGTGGCGGCAGGAGGACCTGTTCTTCGCGGGCCTGGGCGGCGGGGCGCCGACGGGAGAGCCGGTGAGGACGCCCGGCGAGCTGGCCGAGCGGGTCGCGGCGGGCGGGTCCGGGATCACCTTCTTCCCCGTCCCCCCGCTGATGCACGGCACGTCGACGCTCACCGCGTTCATCGGCTTCAACTTCGGGCAACGGGTCGTGCTGCACCGCAAGTTCGTCCCCGAGGAGGTGCTGCGGACCGTCGAGCGGGAACGGGTGACCAGCATGTCCCTGGTCGGCGACGCGATGCTCCGCCCGCTGATCGACGCACTGGCCGGCCCCCTGAAGGGCACGGACTGCTCCGCGCTGTTCAGCGTGTCCTCCTCGGGCGCCGTCATGTCGGAGACCGTGCGCCGGCAGTTCCGGGAACTGGTCCCGAACGCCATGCTGCTGAACAACTTCGGCTCCTCCGAATCCGGTTTCAACGGCACGGCGACCGACGACTCCGGGCCCGAACGGGGCTTCCGCATCCGGGTCAACTCCCGGACCCAGGTGGTCGATCCGGCGACGCACGCGCCGGTCGCCGTGGGCGAGACCGGCCGGGTCGCCCAGTGCGGGCACGTCCCGCTCGGCTACTACAACGACCCGCGGAAAACCGCCGAGACGTTCTTCGAGCGGGGCGGGCAGCGCTGGGTGCTGCTGGGTGACATGGCGACGGTGGACGAGGAGGGCGTGGTCACGGTCCTCGGGCGCGGCTCGCAGTGCATCAACACCGGCGGCGAGAAGGTGTACCCGGAGGAGGTCGAGCAGGCCCTCAAGGCCCACCCGGACGTGTACGACGCGCTGGTCGCCGGGGTGCCGGACACGAGGTGGGGCAACCATGTGGCGGCAGTCGTGCAGCTGCGCAGCGGCGCGGGGCTGCCCTCGCTGGCCGACATCCAGGACCACTGCCGCACCCGGCTCGCCGGCTACAAGATCCCTCGCCAGCTGGTCATCACGGACGCCATCCAGCGCTCCCCCAGCGGCAAGGCGGACTACCGCTGGGCCCGCGAGGTGGCGGTGCGGGCCCAGTCCTGAGGTCACCGGGGCTCTTCGGAACCCCGGTCGAGGAAGCCGACGACCCGGCTGACGAACCACTCCGGGTCGTCCAGCCAGGGATAGTGTCCGGCACCCGGCTGTACGACACACTCGGCGCCCGGGAACGCCTCGGCGGCGCGGCGGGCGAGCTCCGGCGTGGGCCCCCCGTCCAGTTCCCCGGCGTACACGAGGACCGGCGCGGTGAGGGCGGCCAGGGCGGCCCGGGTCACGTCCGGGCTGAACGCGCCCTCACCGAAGTACCGGTCGCCGGCCTCCTCGTTGGTCTGCCCGACCTCGGCGTCGGTGTGCGCGCGGGCGGTCTCGTCCCAGCGGCCGTAGAAGAACGGCAGGAACACGTCGTCGAAGTCCCCCTCGCCGCACAGCCAGGCCTCGAAGGCCGGAAACGCCTCCGCGAACCACGGCTCGCCCTTGCGCAGCCGGGCGGCGGCGAGCCGGTCCTCGGGCGTCGTGCGGATGCCCAGGGCCGAGGGATTGGGGGTGACCAGGACCAGCCGCCGGATCCGCTTCGGATACCGCGCCGCGTACAGCGTCGCCAGGCACGCGCCCGCCGAGTGGGCCAGCAGATCGATCCGTTCCAGCCCCAGGTGGACCCGCCACGCCTCGACGTCCTCGACCATCCGGTCGCAGCGGTACGTCGCCGGGTCCGAGGGCACCTCGGAACCACCGGTACCGCGCAGGTCGAGCAGGGACAGCCGGCGGTGTGCGACCGTCCCGCCCAGGTCACCGAGGTACTCCGTGGCCCGCATGGGTCCGCCGGGCAGCACGAGCAGCGGCTCCCCCACCCCCCTCAGGTGACACGCGAGCCGGGTGCCGTCAGGTGCGAGGAAGCTGGTCATGCCGCCGATCTTGCATTCTGGTCCGGCCCGGCCGCAACGCCTTTGCCGCCCCTGACCGCGCGGGCCGGCCGGGGAAAATCCGGCCTCCCTCTTGCCTGAACACCGTCCGGCCTGAATTACTGGCCCCGAGAGGCACGACCGAATGATCGGTCGTCCGGAATGCGCGATTGGTGAGGGAGACGTCCCCATGGCGGATGCGGCGGATCTGCTCGATGCGGGTGAGCGGCTCGGTGCGGAGGAGCTGCGGGCGCTGCAGCTGGAGCGCCTGCGGGGCTCACTGCGGCACGCGTACGCGAACGTGCCGTTCTACCGGGAGGCCTTCGACAAGGCGGGAGTGCGCCCCGAGGACTGCCGTTCCCTGACCGACCTGAGCCTGTTCCCGTTCACCACCAAGGCCGATCTGCGGGAGAACTACCCGTACGGCATGTTCGCCGTCCCCCGTGACCGGATCCGCCGCCTCCACGCCTCCAGCGGCACCACGGGCCGTCCCACGGTGGTCGGCTACACGGACGGTGACCTGTCCGTGTGGTCCGACATGGTGGCGCGGTCCCTGCGGGCGGCCGGCGCGCGCCCCGGCGACACGGTGCACGTGGCGTACGGCTACGGACTCTTCACCGGCGGCCTCGGCGCCCACTACGGCGCCGAGCGCCTCGGCTGTACCGTCATCCCCGCGTCCGGCGGCATGACCGCACGGCAGGTCCAGCTGATCCAGGACCTCGGCCCGCAGGTCATCATGGTCACGCCCTCCTACATGCTCACGCTCCTGGACGAGTTCGAGCGGCAGGGCGTGGACCCGCGGAGCACCTCGCTGAAGGTGGGTGTCTTCGGGGCCGAGCCGTGGACCGAGGAGATGCGCCGGGAGATCGAGGAGCGGTTCGGCATCGACGCCGTCGACATCTACGGCCTGTCCGAGGTGATGGGCCCGGGCGTCGCCCAGGAGTGTGTGGAGACCAAGGACGGACTCCACGTGTGGGAGGACCACTTCTACCCGGAGATCGTCGACCCGATCACCGGCGAGGTGCTGCCGGAGGGCGAGCAGGGTGAGCTGGTGTTCACCTCGCTCACCAAGGAGGCCATGCCGGTGATCCGGTACCGCACCCGGGACCTGACCCGGCTGCTGCCCGGCACGGCGCGGGTGTTCCGGCGGATGGAGAAGGTCACCGGGCGCAGCGACGACATGGTGATCCTGCGCGGGGTCAACCTGTTCCCGACCCAGATCGAGGAGATCGTGCTGCGCACGCCCGCCGTCGCGCCGCACTTCCAGCTCCGCCTCACCCGGGAGGGCCGCCTCGACGCGCTCACCGTGCGCGCGGAGGCCCGCCCCGGCGCGAGCCCAAAGGACCGGGAGGCCGCTGCGCGGGCGATCGCCGCCGGCGTGAAGGACGGGGTCGGCGTGTCCGTGACGGTGGAGATCGTCGAGCCGGAGACGCTGGAGCGGTCGGTGGGGAAGATTCGGCGCATCGTCGACTTGCGGGGGCGCTGAGCGCAGGGCTGATGCCGGTCCTTGACTGCGGGCCGGTGGGGGCTGGTCGCGCAGTTCCCCGCGCCCTTCGGGGCGCACCGCCGGGCCCTGGGTTCAGAAGCCGGGCTAGGCTTGTTCCGGGCCCCCGAACCGGTCCCGCAGCTCACGCTTCAGGATCTTGCCGCTGGCGTTGCGGGGCAGTTCCTCGACGAGCAGTACCCGCTTGGGTGCTTTGAACGGCGCGAGCTTCTCCCGTACGTGCGTGATGAGCTGCTCCTCCGTCACCTCGCCGCGGGGGACGACGACCGCTGTGACCGCCTCGATCCAGCGTTCGTCGGGCAGGCCGATCACGGCGGCCTCGGCGACCGCCTCGTGGGTGTAGAGGGCGTCCTCGACCTGCCGGGAGGCGACCAGCACGCCCCCGGAGTTGATGACGTCCTTCACGCGGTCGACGACGGTGAAGTAGCCGTCGGCGTCCCGTACCGCGAGGTCGCCGGAGTGGAACCAGCCGTCGCGGAAGGCCTCCTCGGTCTCCTCGGGCTTGTCCCAGTAGCCCTCGCACAGCTGCGGGGAGCGGTAGACGATCTCACCGGGTGTGCCGGCCGGCGCCTCCGCCCCGTTCTCGTCGACCACGCGGGCGTCCACGAACAGCACGGTGCGGCCGCAGGAGTCCAGGCGGCCCTCGTGCTCGTCCGGTCCGAGGACGGTGGCCAGCGGACCGATCTCGCTCTGCCCGAAGCAGTTGTAGAAGGCGAGTTCCGGCAACCGCTCGCGCAGCCGGCGCAGTACCGGCACGGGCATGATCGACGCGCCGTAGTAGGCCTTGCGCAGCCCGTCCAGGTTCCGGGTGGCGAAGTCGAGCCTTCCGGCCAGGGCGATCCACACGGTGGGCGGGGCGAACAGGCTGTCCGCCCGGCCCGCCTCGATCAGCTCGAACAGCCGGTCCCCGTCGGGTGCGTCCAGGATGATGTTGGTCGCGCCGACGGCGAGGTACGGCAGCAGGAACACGTGGGTCTGCGCCGAGTGGTACAGGGGCAGCGCGTGCACCGGCCGGTCCCCCGCGCTCAGGTCGAGGGCGGTGATGGCGCTCAGGTACTCGTGGACCAGGGCCCGGTGGGTCATCATCGCGCCCTTGGGCAGGGCGGTGGTGCCGGAGGTGTAGAGCAGCTGCACCAGGTCCTCGGCGCGCGGCTCGGGCCCGTCGTACGGCTCCGTGACGGCCAGCCGGGCGAGGAACGAGTCCTCGGTGTCCCGCAGCGGCATCACCCGTACCCCGTCCGGCAGTCGGCCGGCGATGTCCGGGTCGGCGAGCACCAGTGCGCTGCCGGACTGGCGCACGATGTACGCCAGGTCCTCGCCGGTCAGGTTCTGGTTGACCGGCACGTGGACCAGGCCGGCACGGGCGCAGGCGAGGAAGGCGATCAGATAGGCGTCGGAGTTGTGGCCGTAGGCGCCGACCCGGTCGCCGGGCGCGAGGCCCTCGGCGCGCAGCAGCCCGGCCGCACGGGAGACGGCGTCGTCGAGTTCCTCGTACGTCCAGGTGCGCTCGCGGTACTCCAGCGCTGCCCGTGCCGGGGTGCGGCGGGCGCTGCGCCGCAGCACTCCGTCGACCGTGCTGCCGTGTCCC
This sequence comes from Streptomyces sp. NPDC047028, assembly GCF_040644095.1. Classification (NCBI taxonomy): domain Bacteria; kingdom Bacillati; phylum Actinomycetota; class Actinomycetes; order Kitasatosporales; family Streptomycetaceae; genus Streptomyces; species Streptomyces sp. NPDC047028. The sequence continues at coordinate 45,186 of NZ_JBEYVS010000043.1, read as the reverse complement.
TGCGTCAGCGTCATGACAGCCGATCCTCGGCCCGGCGGACGATCAGGTCAAGAACCGGCTCACACCTGCCGGGTGCGTCCCTCCCAGTACGGATCCCGGAGCCGCCGTTTGTAGAGCTTGCCGTTGGGGTCGCGGGGCATCTCGGTCACGAAGTCGACGCTCCTGGGCCGCTTGTAGCCGGCGAGGCGCTCGGCGCAGTGGCCGAGGAGGGCGGCGGCGAGGTCGGGTCCGGGCTCGTGTCCGGGGGCGGGTTCGACGACGGCCTTGACCTCCTCGCCCCAGTCGTCGTGCGGGATGCCGAAGGCGGCGGCGTCGGCGACGGCGGGGTGGGCGAGCAGCGCGGACTCTATCTCGGCCGGGTAGATGTTGACCCCGCCGGAGATGATCATGTCGATCTTGCGGTCGCGGAGGAAGAGGTAGCCGTCCTCGTCGAGGCAGCCGAGGTCGCCGACGGTGAAGTAGTCGCCGATGCGGTTCTTGCGGGTCTTGGCCTCGTCCTTGTGGTACGAGAAGCCGCCGGTGCTCATCTTCATGTAGACGGTGCCGAGTTGCCCCGGTGGCAGCGCGTTGCCGTCGTCGTCGAAGACGGCGAGTTCGCTGATGGGCCAGGCCTTGCCGACCGTGCCGGGTTTCTTCAGCCAGTCCTCGGCGGTGGCGAAGGCGCCGCCGCCCTCGCTGGCCGCGTAGTACTCCTCGACGCACGTCCCCCACCAGTCGATCATGGCCCGCTTGACGTGGTCGGGGCAGGGGGCGGCGCCGTGGATGGCGTGCCGCATGGACGTGACGTCGTAGCGGCGCTTGACGTCGTCGGGGAGGGCGAGGAGGCGGTGGAACTGGGTGGGGACCATGTGCGTGTGCGTGCACCGGTGGGCGTCGATGCGGCGGAGCATGTCCTCGGGCGTCCACTTGTCCATGAGCACGAGGCGGTGCCCGATGTGCAGGGACGCGCCCGCGAACTGCAGGACGGCCGTGTGGTAGAGCGGCGAGCAGACCAGGTGGACGTTGCCGTCGAACGGGCGGATGCCGAAGATGCCGAGGAATCCGCCCAGGTAGGCCTCCTCGGGGGCCTTGCCGGGCAGCGGGCGGCGGATGCCGCGGGGGCGGCCCGTCGTACCGGAGGTGTAGTTCATGACCCAGCCGAGCGTGCGGTCGGCCGGTGCCGAGCCGGACTGTCCGTCGAGGAGTGCGTCGTACGGCCGGAAGCCCTCGGCGGCGCCGACCGCGTACCGGTGCGTGGCGGGCAGGCGGGCCTCATCGGCGGCGTGCCGGGCGGAGGCGGCGAAGCGTTCGTGGGCGATGAGCACCTTGGCGCCGGAGTCGGCCACGATCCAGGCGATCTCGGGGCCGACGAGGTGGTGGTTGACCGGGACGAGGTAGAACCCGGCCTGGCTGGCGGCCAGATAGGCGGTGAGGAACTCGACGCCGTTGGGCAGGACGACGGCGAAGGCGTCGCCGCGCTCCAGTCCGGCGGCCCGCAGGCCGTGGACGAGTTGGTTGGCGGCCGCGTGCAGCCGTCCGGCGGTCCACTCCTCGCCGTCGGGGGCGACGAGGACCGGGCGGTCCGGGTCGGCGGTGGCCTGCGCCCAGAATCCTGCGGGGGGTGTGTTCGCGGGGGTGCTCACGACTGGCCGCTCCTTCCGGCGATGCGGTGGACGCGGTCGACTGCTCGCTCGAAGCCGCGCGTGAGGTCGTCGAAGACGGCCTGGACGGAGCGTTCGCTCGTCATCCGGCCGACGATCTGGCCCACCGGCGTCCCGAGCAGCGGGTCGACCTCGTACTTCTGGATACGGGAGAGCGCCTCGGCGACCAGCAGTCCCTGCAGTGGCATGGGCAGGGTGCCGGGGCCGTCCGGGTCGTCCCAGGCGTCCGTCCACTCGGTGCGCAGCTGCCGGGCGGGCTTGCCGGTCAGGGCGCGGGAGCGGACGGTGTCGCCGGAACCGGCGGCGAGGAGCTTGCGGGTGACGGCGGGTGAGTGCAGGTCGGCCTCGGTGACGGTGAGCCACAGGGAGCCCAGCCAGACGCCCTGGGCGCCGAGGGCGAGCGCGGCGGCGACCTGCCGTCCGCTGCCGATCCCGCCGGCCGCCAGAACGGGCAGCGGGGTGACGGCGTCGACGACCTCGGGGGTGAGCACCATGGTGGCGATCTCCCCGGTGTGGCCGCCGGCCTCGTAGCCCTGGGCGACGACGATGTCGATGCCCGCCTGCTGGTGCTTGCGGGCGTGCCGGGCGCTGCCCGCGAGCGCGGCGACCAGGACGCCCTGGTCGTGGGCGCGGGCGACGACGTCGGCGGGCGGCGAGCCGAGGGCGTTGGCCAGCAGCTTGATCGGGTGGTCGAAGGCGACGTCGAGCTGGCTCCGGGCGACCTGTTCCATCCAGCCGGTGATGCGCCACCCGGACGCCTCGCCCTCGGGCAGCTCGGGCACCCCGTACCGGGCGAGGGTGTCGCGGACGAACCGGCGGTGCCCCTCGGGGATCATCGCCTCCACGTCGGCCTCGGTGACGCCGTCGACCTTCTTGGCGGGCATGACCACGTCCAGCCCGTAGGGCCGGCCCCCGGTGTGCGCGTCCATCCAGTCGAGGTCGCGTTTCAGGTCGTCGGGAGCGGTGTAGCGGACCGCGCCGAGCACGCCGAAGCCGCCGGCCCGGCTGATGGCCGCGGCGACGGCCGGGAACGGCGTGAAGCCGAAGACGGCGTGCTCGATCCCCAGTTGCTCGCTCAGCTCCGTCTGCATGGGCGCAGGATGCCGCAGGAGGCGGGACGAGGGAAGAGTTTTTCTGACGCTCAGTCAGATTTCTGGCTTCCGTGGATCTTGTGGGGTGCAGGCCGCGCGGCCGGGCCGAGCCTCGCCATGGCCCGCAGGATGTGCTTGGGCGGGAGCTGCCACCGCAGGTGGGCGGGGACCAGGCGCAGCACGGCCCCGGTGGTCCGCAGGTCACGGGTCACGGCGGCGGGTGCGGGGGCCGGTCTGCCGTACAACGCGTGGGCGTACGGCGGCAGCGAGGCGTACGCCAGGTGCGCCACGTGCCGCCACAGCACCTCGCGGGCCGGTACGAGGAGCGGGTGGACCGGCGGGCGGCGCAGGAAGTCGTCGACCTCGCGCGCCTCCGGCCCGGCGGTCAGTTCCGGCCGCACCTCCTCGAAGTAGGCGGCCAGTGCGGCCCGGTCCGCCGGTACGGTGTCGGAGTCGAGACCCACCAGGCGGGCGCCGGCCCGTTGTTCACGGACGTACCGGTCCGCGGCGGCGTCGGTGAGCGGGTAGCCGGAGCGGCGCAGGACGTGCAGGTAGGAGTCGATCTCGGCGCAGTGCACCCACAGCAGCAGCGCGGGGTCGTCGATGCCGTACCGTTCGCCGGTGGCGGGGTCCGTGGCCGTCAACAGGCGGTGGATCCTGCGGACCCGGGCGCCGGCGCGCTCGGCGGCCTCGGTGGTGCCGTAGGTGATCGTGCCGACGAAGTTCGCGGTGCGCCTGAGCCGGCCCCAGGCGTCGCCGCGGAAGTCGGAGTTCTGCATGACGCCGCGGACCGCGCGCGGGTGCAGGGCCTGGAGGTAGAGGGCACGAACACCGGCGACCCACATCATGGGGTCGCCGTGCATCTGCCAGGTCACGGAGCCCGGCGTGAACAGCCCTGGATCGCCCCGGTCGGCGGTGTGAACAGGCACAGGAACTGGCACGTGGCCCCCTCCCCAAACCGCGGTGAAGCCGACGGCATTCGGCAGCCCAGCCTACGTCCGGTCGGCCTGCTCCTCGCTCCCGGCGGTCGCTTGTCCCCTTGGGAAGAGCGCCGGGAGCCACAGGAGACATGCCGGCAGGGGTACGTCGGCGGCGGCGGCCATGACCTGGACGAACCGGTCATGCCGTGTCGCGCGAGAGGTCACCCTGACCGGGCACGCGGGTCAGCGTCTTACGCGGGGCATGCCCAGGCCGATCCAGGAGATGATCTCGCGCTGGATCTCGTTGTTGCCGCCGCCGAAGGTGAAGATGACCGCCGAGCGGTAGCCGCGTTCCAGTTCGCCGTGCAGGACGGCGCCCGCCGAGGTCTCCTTCAGCGGTCCGGCGGCGCCGGCGATCTCCATGAGCCAGGCGTAGGCGTCCCGGCGGGCCTCGGAGCCGTAGACCTTGACCGCGGAGGCGTCCTGGGGGGTGAGCGTGCCGTCCTCGACGGCGGTCACCATCCGCCAGTTCATCAGCCTGAGCGCGTCCAGTCTGGTGTGCGTCTGAGCGAGGCGCCGGCGCACCCAGGGCAGGTCGACGACGCGGCGTCCGTCGGCGAGCTTGGTCTCCATCGCCCAGTGCTGCACGTCGTGCAGGGCGCGGATCGCCATGGTGCCGTGCGCAGCGAGGGTGACGCGCTCGTGGTTGAGCTGGTTGGTGATCAGCCGCCAGCCCTGGTTCTCCTCGCCGACCCGGCGGGAGACGGGGACGCGGATGTCCTCGTAGTAGCTGGCCGTGGTGTCGTGGGAGGCGAGCGTCCTGATGACGGTGCAGGAGTAGCCGGGGTCGGACGTCGGTACGAGGAGCATGGTGATGCCCTTGTGCGGCGGGGCCCCGGGGTCGGTGCGCGTCGCCAGCCACACCCAGTCCGCGGTGTCGCCGTTGGTGGTCCAGATCTTCTGCCCGTTGACGACGTAGGTGTCGCCGTCCCGTACGGCCCGGGTCTTCAGCGCGGCCAGGTCGGTGCCGGCCTCGGGCTCGCTGTAGCCGATCGCGAAGTCGATCTCGCCGGACAGGACGCGCGGCAGGAAGTACGCCTTCTGCTCGTCGGTGCCGTACCGCATCAGGGTCGGGCCGACCGTGTTGAGGGCCATCAGGGGCAGCGGTACGCCGGCCTGCGCGGCCTCGTCGAAGAAGATGAACTGGTCCGTCGCGGTCATGCCGCGCCCGCCGTACTCGGTGGGCCAGCCCACACCGAGCCAGCCGTCGGCGCCGAGGCGGCGGATGGTCTCGCGGTAGAACCGCTTCTGCGCGGCCGGTTCGGCGTAGCGCTCGTATGCGTGGTCGGGTACCAGTCGCGCGAAGTAGGCGCGCAGTTCGCTGCGCAGCCGCTGCTGTTCGGGCGTGTGGTCGAGATGCACGGCGCCTCCAGGCTCCCCAAGGGCGGTCCTGACGGCGCACACCGTAGAACGTGTTCCAGAAATTGGGAACCTCAGTTCAGGGTCGCCATGAAGTCCGTGCAGGCGCGGGCGCAGTCCCGGCAGGACGCCGCGGTCCCCTCGGCGCCGGGCTGCTCGTCGAGGGCGTGCGCGGAGTCGAGGCAGACTGAGCGGCACCATTCCAGCTGGACCCGGATGCCGGCCTCGTCCTGGCGGTTCTGCTCGGACAGCATGCGGCAGGTCGCGTCGCACACCTCCGCGCACATGATGCCGAGGCGGCGGACGCGCTCCTGCCGCTCGGTGCCGTCCGGGTCGAGGAGGCTCGCGCGCACCGCACAGGCCCTGGCGCACTCGGTGCACGCCTGGGCGCACGTGAAGCGGTCCTCCAGGAACCGGTAGAGCTGCTGCTGGGAAGTAGGCGGTGTCACTCCGGCCGGGTAGCCGGGGCCGGGACGGGCAAACCTCACGGGAAGTGCCCGGGTTCGTCCTGTTCTGGGCGGGGTATTCCTCATCTATGAATACCGCAACGATGCAGATGGCCGCGGCCAGCGGCCTGATGAGTCTGGCACTCTTCGGCGCCGCGGTGGTCGTTCTGGCCCTGCTCGCGGGCGGCTTCTGGATGAACTCGCGGATCAAGTACCGCGAACCCCCGCGGCCGCGTCCGGACGAGCAGCCGCACCTGCCCCCCGAGGGTGCGGTGCACGAAGTCCGGCAGAGCATGGAGTCGCAGGAGGTCCCGCACATGGAGAAGGGCGGCCGCCCGCTCACTCCGTACGAACTGAACAACATGAAGTCCAGGCCGAGCGACAGCGGGCAGGGCCAGGGCCGCCCGCGCTGGAGCAAGGGGTCGAGCGGCTCGTTCGGCGGGGGCGGGCTCGGCGCCCACTGATCTCCACTCAGCCGCGGTCGGGCCCGGTGTCGATGCGGTCGAGGTGAGCCAGGTTCTGCCGGTCCTCGGCGTCCTGGCTCGCCTCGGCCGCGAACCAGGCGTCCAGGATCTCCTTCAGCACGGGCGCCGAGGTAAGCCGCAGGCCGAGCGCCAGGACGTTCGCGTCGTTCCACTGCCGCGCTCCCCGCGCCGTCCCGGCGTCCGTGCACAGGGCCGCCCGGACGCCGGGCACCTTGTTCGCGGCGATCGAGGCGCCGGTGCCGGTCCAGCAGCAGACGACGGCCTGGTCCGCCGCCCCGTCGCCGACGTCACGGGCGGCGGCCGCGGAGCAGACCGCCCACCGGGCGTCGTCCCCGGCGCGCAGCGCGCCGTACGCCCGCACCTCGTGTCCCCGGTTCCGCAGCTCCTCGACGAGGAGCCGGGCGACGGGTTCGTCCATGTCCGAGGAGACGGAGATCCGCATGCTCCGAGCCTAGCGGGCGAGACGCGGTCGGAGCTTGGCGGCCGGGGACGCGGTCCGAGCCTGACGGCGGCCGGGGACGGGCGACGGCCCCGAGGACGTCTGGTGACGTCCTCGGGGCCGCCGGTGCGGTGGACAGCGGGTCAGGGATGGTCGGGGCGCTGCGCCGGAGGTACTCCGCCGCCCTGGCCCCCGCCCTTCTCGCCCTTGTCCGAGCCGTGCGGGCGGGGTCCCGTGCGGCCGGCCTTCTGGCGGGCCTTGAGTTCGCCGACGTCCTGCGGGGTGGCGCCTCCCCTGTCACTGCGCCGCTGTTCGGGCTGCTGCGGATTGGACATGCGCCGCGCTCCCTCCGGAAGGGTACGTACTGTGCTGCGTGCGGGGTCCGGGTTCCCAGAGGGACGCGGGTGACGCGGGTGACGCGGGTGACGCACACCCCCGCGACCGGGCCGCCCGCCGGCTCAGGGGGTGCGCCGGCTCAGGGGGTGCGCCGGCTCAGCGCCTTGTGCACGTGTTCGAGTGCGTCCAGCAGGACCGACCGGTGGTACCAGCTCAGCCAGGCCGCCGTGTCGCCCGCCAGCACGTCCAGCGCGTCGCTCTGGCCGGCGGTGGGCCGGCGGCCGGCCTCCTCCCAGTGCAGGGTGATCACGCCGAGGCAGGAGCCGGCGCCGGAGACGACCGGGGTGCTGCGCAGCGCACGGGTGCCGTTGGTCAGGAGGGCGCGCCGGCTGTCGTCGCAGAGCAGCGGGTCCGTCACCACGTCCGGGACGCTCACGGCCTGTCCACGGGTACGGGCGGCCGCGTCGGCGGTGCCCTCGTCCCGGCCGCGCACGAGCACGTCCAGGAAGGTTTCGTCGCAGCCGTGGTGGGTCTCCAGCATCAGGGCGTTCACGGCCGGGTCGACGAACTGGACGTATCCGGCGGGTGCCCGGCCGATGGCCAGCGCCTCGTGCAGCACCGCGTCGATCATCTGCCGCCGGTAGCGCGGGTCGCGCCCGCCCCGGGCGAGGATCCGCAGCGCCGGCACGGGCAGCGGGCGGCGGCCGGGGAACCACACCGCGCCGTCCGGGGGCCGGGCCACCACCACGGCGGACACCAGGACGCGCAGCGGGACGTTGAACCGCTGCGAGGCCTCGCGCAGCACCCGGAATGCGCTCCCCGAGTCGGCCAGGCCGTAGCGGACCATCAGCGTCCCCTGGGCCATGCCGATGACCGGGGCGGTGCGCACCCGGGCGCGCAGGGCCCGGACCTCCTTGTGCAGGTCCTCGTAGGACGGGCGCAGCGGATCGGCCATCTGGGAGCGCCAGGCCGGCAGGTCCTCCACCCGGGTCACCGTCCGGGCCATCTCCCGCAGGGCCTCGTCGAGGGTGGTGTAGAGCCGTACGCCGGCCAGGCGGGCGAGGTGCACCGCTTCCCGTACGCCGGGGCGCGCCCGGACGATGATCAGGTCGGGGCGTCCGGTGCGGGCCAGAGTGGCCTCGCTCAGCGTGCGCAGTACGGCGGCGCCGCCGAGGAGCACATGGGCCATGTCGAGGACGGGGCGCAGTCCGGCACGGTCGGCCTTGGCGAGGTGTCCGCGCAGTTCCTCCGACCAGGCGTGCGCGCCGTCGGCGTCGAGGCTGCCGGACATGCGCAGCAGCAGCGCGCCCTCGGCCGGCAGGCCCTCGACGACGGACGACTCGATGACCAGGGGAGCCGCGGCGCCGGGCCGGTCGGAAGCGGATTTCATGGCATCACCCAGACAGGACGTCACACGGAACAGGCACGGCCCCTTCCTGACCTTCCACACCACCTTGCACGGGAGGCGGCCGGCCGACAACCGCGCCGGGCGTGCGCCCGGCCCGTCAGCGTCGGACGCCGGGCTCGGGCCGTACCGGTCTTCGGTCTTCCAGGGCGTGCAGCGCGGAGGCCATGGTCGCGTGGACGCGCACGCCCTGCAGCCCGGCGAGCCGCAGCATCTCGCGTACATGCGGCCGCGGTTGTACGACGGGCAGGGAGCGGCCGGAGAAGGCGAGGTTCCCGGTGGCCCGGTCCAGGGACCGCACGGCGACGGCGCTGGCGAGGTACACCTCGGTCATGTCCAGGACGGCGTGTTCCCCGGCGATGTCGGCACGCTCGACGTGCTCGGCCAGGGCGGCGGAGAACTCCGGGGCGTTGGAGGCGTCGACCGTGCCGCGCGCCTTGAGCACGCTGATCAGGCCCACCTCGGGGCGTCGTTCCCGTACGGCCTTCAGGGACAGGGCGGCGGTGCGGGGGTGGGACAGCTGACCGTTTTCCATGGGGACCGAACTTCCTGTGGGGAGGTAGTCAGCCAGCCGCGTCTTGACCGGGGGGTTCACTCTGCCTCCGCCGGTTGCCCGACGCAATGACTCTCCCCGGGCGTGTCGGGGCCGGATTTCCTCGTCCGACATACCGCCGTGCGGGTGGCCTTCACGGGCCGGCTCCGGTGCGGGCGGGAGGGGGCGCGCCCGCACCGCGCCCACGACAGCGCGGTGGGCGCGCGGCCGAGGGCGCGCGCCGGGCTCCGAGGCGCGGGCACGGTACGCATCAGGTGCCCGGTGCGCATCAGGACGGCCGTCGTGGCCGAGCAGGGTCCGGGCGGCGGCGGTGACCTCGCAGGCGGTGATGCGCAGCAGCCGGGTGTCGGGGGTGCGGCCGTGCGGGTCGCCGGGTGGGCCGGGTTTCCACAGGGCGAGGTGCCGGGGCCCGGCGGCGGCACCCACAGGCGCGGGGAGACCGGCCCTGACAGGGTGACCGAGCGGCTGCCGGGGGCGACGGCGAGATGGGCGAGGCCGGTGTCCCCGCTGAGCACGAGGGAGGCGTGCGCCACCAGCGCGGACAGCTCGCCGAAGGGCAGTCCGCCGGTCAGCATGCCGCTCGCGGGGTGGCCGCCGCGCTCGGCGACCGACCGCACCAGGGCTCCTCGCCGGGCCCGCCGGTGAGCATCACATGGTGTCCAGTGGCGCGCAGGCACCGTACGACGGCGGCGTGCCCCTCGACGGGCCGGCGGCGCGCCCCGGACGCGGCGCCGGGGTGGACGACGACCGCCCCGGGGGCCGGGGAGGGCGTGCCGGGCGGGGGCAGGCGCAGGTCACGGGGGGCCCGGGCCAGGAAGGCTCCGAACTCGGTTATGTGCGGCAGCAGTTCGTCCTTGGGGACGGGGGCCGGCGGCCCGGCCGGCACGTGCACGACGTGGACGCCGTCGATGAGGATCATCCGGTCCGGCAGTCCGGTGGAGTCACGGCGGGTGTAGACGGTGACGCGGTACCCCTTTCTGGCGAGCTGCCGGACGACCTGCGCCACGTAGACGTTCTGCCCCCCGCGGCCGGTCCGCCGAGGGCGGCCAGGGGGCCGGCGTGCTCGGAGACCATGGCGACCCGCCCGGCCGAGGGCAGACTGCGGCTCATCGGGTGACCTCCTTGATCAGGCGCTCCCACTCGTCCAGGAAGCGCCGCTCTCCGTAGCGGGCCTGGGCCGCGGTCCTGGCGGCGTCCCCGGTCAGCCGCGCGTACTCCGGGTCGGCGAGGAACGTCCTGATGGCCTCGTCGAGGACGTCGAGGCGGTTGGAGACCACCCCGGCGCCCTCGGGTATCGCCTCCCTGACCTCGGTGGTGTCGAGGGCTACGACCGGCATGCCGAGGAACATGGCCTCCAGCAGGGACAGCCCCAGGGAGGTCCAGCGCACCGGGTGCAGGTACAGCCGGCAGCGGGCCATCGCCGCGTGCAGGGCGGCCTGCGGCAGGTCCCGGCCGCGGCACCGCTCGGGCGGCAGGCCGAGGCGCTCGGCGAGCCCTTCGGTGGCTATGCCGAAGACGTCGAGCGGGGCCGAGCAGGCGAAGCGGGGCAGCAGGTCCGTCCCGGTCGTACGGCCCCTGCGCACGGGCTCGTTGACGACGACCGCCGCCCGCTGTTCGGTGCCGGTCCACAGTGGCCCGGGGTCGATGATGCCGTGCTCGACGACCTCGGTGGGTGCCGTGCCGTTGTCCCACATCAGCCGGTTGAAGTGGGTGACGTGGACGACGGGTATCCGGCTCTGCGCGGCCAGCGGGTGCTGGGTCCGCTCGGCGGACACGCCGGGGCAGTCGTGCTCGACGTACACGGCGGGAACGTCCACGCCGGGGCGGCGGCCGGTCCAGCGCAGGGCCAGGTCGAGTTCGTGGGGGCGCTGGAGCACCATCAAGTCGATGTCGCTGTCCCAGAGTTCCTTCGGCGTGCGCTCCTGCACGGTGGCGGGCCAGTCCCGGCTGACCGCCCGGCCCAGGCCGTCGGGCCCGCGGTCCTCGGTGACCGGGACGAGGTAGGTGTACGGGCCCTGCACGAAGGCCGTGAGCCATGAACCGTGCACGTGCCAGACGAGGATGTTCACGAGGAGCCCTCCTGCATGAGCTTGTGGACCGCGCGCACGACGTCCTGTCCGGTGACCTCGTCCTGGCAGGGGTGTCCGGGCACCGGCCAGACCAGGGCCCTGGTGTCCGCGCACGGCGCCGACGGGTCGCCGAGAAGGATCACGGGGACGCCGTACGGCGCCCAGCGGCCGGCCGGGACCACCGGCGCGAACAGGGACACCACGGGGGTGCCGACGGCCGCGGCCAGGTGGGCGGGGCCGGTGTTGGCGCTGACGACGGCGTCGGCCATGCGCAGCACCCCGGCGAGGGTGCGCGCGGTGGTGCGGCCGCCGAGGTCCACGGCGAGGTCGCCGGCCACCCGGCGGGTCAGGGCCCGCTCGCCGGGGCCGCCGGTGACGACCACGCGGTGCCCGGCGTCGGCGAGCAGGGCGACCGCTTCCGCGCACCGGTCGGGGCTCCAGGCGCGGGCGGGGGCGCTGGCGCCGGGGTGCAGGACGGCGTACGGGCCGTGCCCGGTCAGGGCGCCGGTGTCCGGGGGCGGTACGACGTGCAGGGGGCCGTCGTCTCCGGCCGTCGGCGGAAAGCCAAGGGCGGTGGCGGTGTCGAGGGCGGCCTGGGCCTCGTGGCGGTCCGGCAGCCGGCGGTGCCGTTCGTCGAGCAGGCGGCCGGGGTGGTCGACGCTGTCGGCGCCGATCCGGCCGACTCCGGCGAGCCGCAGCAGCGGCGCGGTGGGCAGCATCCGGGCGGCGTCGGCGCCGCGCGGCCCGCACAGCATGGTCAGGTGGGAACAGCCGGCGGCGACGGCACGCACGGCGGGCCCGGCGAGCAGGACGTCACCGAAGCTGTCGAGCCGGACGACGAGCGCCTTCACGGCGACCAGCGCCCCACCGCGCGGCGCGTCTCACCCTTCGGCCGGGGCACGGAGTTGGGCCGCGTCCCGTCCTGTGCGCGGGGGCTTGCCGGGGCCGCCGGGTGCCGGGAGGCGGGCGCGTCGGACGTATGCCCGGTCGCTCGCGCGTCCGGCGTGGGCACGGTGGCCGGCGTGTGCGTGGACGGCCGGGCTTCGGGGCGGTTCGGGGGCGTGCGGGGGGCCTGGGTCCCCGCCGGCGCCGGCGTTCGGGCGAGGGCCCGGCGGAGTGCCGTGAGGGCGTCGGGGGCGTGCTCGGCGGCGTAGCGTTTCGTCTCCGCCGGGGCGGTGGCCGCGTTGGGGACGAGTGCGGCGCGGGCGCCCGCCGCGTGGGCGGCCTCCACGTCGGCGGCGATGTCCCCGATGACCAGGCAGGCGTGCGGGGAGACGCCGAGGCGGGCCGCCGCCGCGAGGACCAGTCCGGGCCTGGGCTTGCGGCAGGGGCAGGCGGCGTCCGGCAGGTGGGGGCAGTGGAGCCAGGTGTCCAGGCCGCCGAGGAGCGCGTTTGCGCGCTCGTTGACGCGGCGGACCTCGTCCTCGGTGAGCAGGCCGCGGCCGACGCCGGACTGGTTGCTGACCACGCCGGTGGCCAGTGGGTCGCCGTTGTACGGCACGTAGTGGACGAGGGTGCCTTCGCGGTCGAACAGGACGGCCGCGAGCGGGAGTTCACGGGGGTGGCCGGTGCTCACCGGCCACCCCCGAGGGGTGCGGCGTGCCGGTGGCGGATCACTCCGCGCAGCCAGTGCCGGGCGGCGAGCGGCGGGATGAGGATGCTGGTGCCGAGCATCCCGGCGATCTCGCGGGCGGTGCGCGGGCCGGGCAGGATGCGGGCGAGCGCGAACTCGGCCGTACCCAGGGTCCACAGGGCGCCGAGTGCGACGGCGGTCCGGCGGCGGCCGGCCAGCGCGCAGGAGGCGGCGGCGAGCGCGGCGCCGGTCACGGCCAGGTGGCGTGGGAGCCGGCCGCGGGGTGCCTGGGCGCGGGTCCACCAGTCGCGTCCGTGGAGCCGGTTCATGAGCACGTCGTCGGCGTTGCCTCGCTGCACGGGCAGCGAGGCCCACCAGTGGGCCGGGCGGACCGGGTGGCAGGTGATGCGGCTCCCCCGGCTCAGGGTCCAGCCGGCCCGCTGGACGCGCAGCGCGAGGTCGGCGTCCTCCCGGAAGGCGCGCGGGAACCGCTCGTCGAAACCGTCGACGCGGGTGAGGGCGGCCGTCCGGTAGGCCATGTCGGCCGTGGCCCAGGCGGCGTTCTCCAGGCCGGCGGTGTTGCGTTCCCAGTCGGTGGGCCGGCGGTCCAGGGGCAGGGGGACACGCAGCCGCCCCTGGATGCCGCCGACGTCCTCCCCGGCCGCCCGCAGGTCCTCGGCGAGCAGCCGGGACCAGTCGGACAGCACCTGGACGTCGTCGTCGAGGAAGACGGTCCAGGGAGTGCGCACGGTCCGCCAGCCGGCGTTGCGGGCGGCGGCCGGACCCCGGCCGCCCGTGCGCAGGGTGCGGACCCGGTCGAGCAGCAGCCCGGCGGGCTCCAGTGGCAGGCCGCCGTCCGGGGCGGGCCGGTCGTCGACGACGATCACCTCGTGCGGCGGGTGCCCGTCGGCGGCGGCGAGCGCGCGCAGGCACTCGGCGAGGCAGGGGCGGCCGACCGTCGGGACGACGACGCTGTAGGCGGGCGCGGGGCTCATGCGAACGCCTTCGCGCGGCGGATCGCGAACGGGCCGAGGCCGAGCAGGTCGACGGGGGCCGAGCCGAAGCACTCCAGGGCGTCGCGGGGGTCGTCGACCATGGGCTCGCCGGCGGTGTTGAGGCTGGTGTTGACGACCACGGGCAGTCCGGTGCGCCGTTCGAAGCCGTCGATCATGCGGTCGACGAGGGGTTCGCCGGCACGGTCCACGGTCTGGATGCGGGCGGTGCCGTCGACGTGGACGACGGCCGGGCGGGAGTACCGCTCCTCCTCGGCCGCCGCCACGACCGTGCCGTCGGTGAAGAGGGCCGCGGCGGGATCGTGGAAGAGTGCGTTGATTCCAAGGACGTGCATGCGCGTGGCTCCAGGGGCGGCGGGGCGGACGGGCGGGTGGTCAGCTCTGCGGGTCCGGACCTCCGTCCGTCGGCAGCAGGGCCGGCCCTCCGTCCGTCGGGAGGGCGGCGAAGCAGGCGATGGTCTGCTTCAGGCCCTCCTCCCACGGCACCTCGGGCGACCAGCCCAGCAGTTCGTGGGCGAGGGTGGTGTCGGGGCGGCGCGGACCCGGGTCGTCGAGGGGCCGGTCGATGAAAGCGACCGGGGAGATGGAGCCGGTCAGGGCGACGATGCGGCGGGCCAGGTCGGCCATGGTGATCTCGTCGCCGCCGCCGATGTCGACGGGCCGCACGGACCGGCTCGCGGCGACCCGGAGCACGCCGTCGACGGTGTCGTCCACGTAGCACAGGGAGCGGGTCTGCCGGCCGTCGCCGGTCACGGTGAGCGGCTCTCCGGCGAGGGCCTGGCTGATGAAGGTGGGCACGGCCCGGCCGTCGTGGGCGCGCATCCGCGGCCCGTAGGTGTCGAACAGCCGCACGATCCCGGCGTCGATGCCCCGGGTGCCGGCGTGCGCGCTGACCAGGGCCTCGGCGAACCGCTTCGACTCGTCGTAGACGCTGCGCGGGGCGACCGGGTTGACGTTGCCCCAGGAGCCCTCGTGCTGCGGGTGCACGAGCGGATCGCCGTACACCTCGGAGGTGGAGGCAAGCAGGAACCGGGCGCCGTCGCGTTCGGCGATCCGCAGGGCGTTGCGGGTGCCGAGGCTGCCGGCGTCCAGGGTGTGCAGGGGCAGGCGCAGATGGTCGGCGGGGGACGCGGGGCAGGCGAAGTGCAGGACCAGGTCGTACGGCCCCGTCAGCTGTTCGGGGCAGGCGGGCGCGGACACGTCGCAGGGCAGGTAGCGGAAGCCCGGCCTGCCGTCGAGGTGGGCCACGTTCTCGCGCCGCCCGCAGACCAGGTTGTCCGCGCAGTCGACTTCGACGCCTGAATCCAGCAGCCGTTCGCACAGGTGGGAGCCGAGGAAGCCGGCGCCGCCGGTCACGACGGCCCGCTGCCAGGGAACGGGCGGGGTGTCACCAGTCATCGGGGCGTTTCCTTCGTCCGCGTACGCCACGTCGTCCGCGTCGTGCGGGTCCGCCCGGGACGTCGCTGTCCTGGAGGCGTCCGGCGCCTGACGTGCCGCCGGGCCGAGGTGTCGGCCCGCTGAAGGCAGAAAAGGACGGGGCCGGGGTCCCGCTGATCCGGAGGACCGCCCCGTGTCGGCCGCCTCTGGCTGGACGGCGCCGGCCCTCTGAGTTCCCGGGCCGGTTGGATTCACACGTTGATTCTTATTCTCCGGAATCACGGGTACTCGCGCGACTCAGGTCATCACGGACAGTCGCCCCGAGAACCTCGCCGGTGTCGGCGGAGGGGGCCGGGAGCAGGGCATTCTCCGCCCCCGGCCGGGCGGGCGCCTTCCGCGCGGGCCCGGACGGCGGCGGCCCGGCACCCGATGCGCTCACGGCACGCGGCGGGCCGTGTAGCGCGCGGCCGGGAGGGCACTCGTGGTCGACGACGGTGGGCCTGCCCGCGGCCACCGCGTTCTGCCAGGAGGTAACGACATGGGTCACGGCGGAAACGTCATCCAGGAGCTGACGACCGACCACCGCGAGGTCGAGGAGCTGTTCGGCCGCATCGAGGCGCTGCCGCCCGGCGCCAAGGAGCGCAAGATCCTGGCCGACCAGGCCACGATGGAACTGGTCCGCCACTCGGTGGCGGAGGAGTCCTACCTGTACCCGGCGGTGCGCGAGCACCTGACGGGCGGCGACGCGCTGGCCGACAAGGAGATCGAGGACCACGCCAAGGCCGAGCAGATGATGAAGGACCTGGAGAGTCTGGAGGCGGACGATCCGCAGTTCGACACGCTCATGGGTCAGCTGATGCGCGAGATCCGTATGCATGTGGACGACGAGGAGCAGAACCTCTTCCCGAAGCTGGCGGCGACCTGTCCCCCGGACGCGCTGATGGACCTGGGCGACAAGGTGCGCCGGGCGAAGAAGACGGCGCCGACCCGGCCGCACCCGTCGGCGCCGGACGAGCCGCCGGCCAACAAGCTGCTGGCCCCCGGGGCCGGGCTGGTCGACCGGATGCGTGACATGTTCTCGGGACGGGGCAAGGGCGCCTGAGCGGCGGCGGCCGCGATGCGTGATGAGGCCCCCGGCGGCAGGTGCCGCCGGGGGCCTCATCACACGATCACGTCGGTCATCCTCCGTGCCACGGCCGCGGGGGCCGGTCGCCCTTCCGGTGGCGCCGGACGGTACGGCAGAGCAGCCGGAAGGCCTGGAGCAGGGTCAGCGGCCACAGCAGGACGAAGCACCAGAGCAGGGCGGCGTCCGAGGTGCGGACGCCCGCCACGGCCACGAACACCGACGCGGCCGCCAGCAGCAGGACGGCCAGCGGCAGCGAGGCGCCCCGGTTCTCCTCGCCCATCCGGTGCACGAGCCGCCGGTCCCGCTTGAGGTCCGCCTCGATCTCCAGCAGGGCGAGCCGCTCGCGCGCGGAGAGTCGTACGTCTTCGGGGGGCTCCCAGTTGTGCATGTGATCCACGGAAACGGCACCTCCTCCGGCCGGACGCCGGCCCTTCGCTTGTCCCGGCGACCGAGTTCCCAGGAAAGGAGCGCCCGAAGCAGGTGCCCGTGGCGGCCGGACCGGCCCGTGTGGTCAGCGGCGCGCCGCACGTACGGCGGACGCCGCGACGGCCGTGCCGACGGCGACGGCGACGGCGACGGCGGCCGAGGTGCGCAGGACCCCCCGGCCCAGGGGCGGCTTCGGGCGGGCCGGCGTCGCGCGTTCGGGGCTCGGTGGTGCCGGCGCCGAAGTGGACCACGAGCCAGGCGCCGCCCTCGGGGTGCGGGAGTTCCTGGATGTCCTCGGCGTTCATGTTCCGCGACTGCTGGTCGCGGATGAGCCGGTTGTCCAGGCCCTCCAAGGGCGGGCGCAAGGGCGAGATCTACGCCGCCCTGCGCGACCTGCGCGACAAGTACACGGGCGCGATCCGGACCGGCTTCCGCTCCGTGGAGGAGGTGCCGCACCGCGTCTCCGGTCGGGCCCTGCGGGCTGTCAGGCCGGTCGTGTGCCGTGGACGCGGTAGGGCTCGGCGTCGGACCACTTGACGTCGAGGCCGAGCCCGGGGCGGCCGGGGTCGGGGCGCAGGGCGCCGCCGTCGGGTGACCGGGTGCCGTCGAACAGCAGGCGCTCGACCCGGACGTGGTCGTGGAAGTACTCCAGGTGCCGCAGCCGGCGCACGGCGCAGAAGGCGTGGGCGGAGACGGCCGGGGCGCAGTGGGCGGACAGGTCGAGGTGGTGGGCGTCGGCGAGGCCCGCCGCCCGGAGGACGCCGGTGATGCCGCCGCAGCGGGTCACGTCGGCCTGGAGGCAGTCCACCGAGGGGCCTTCCACCAGGTTGGTGAAGTCCTGGAGGGTGTAGGCGTACTCCCCCGCGGCGATCTCCAGCCGTCCGGGTCCGGCCTCGCACAGCATCCGCAGCCCGGTGAGATCGGCGGAGCTGACGGGCTCCTCGAACCAGCGGACGTCCCACTCCTCGTGGAACCTGCGCGCCCAGTACAGCGCCTCCTTGCGGCTGAGCGCGCCGTTGGCGTCGGTGAACAACTCGGGGCCGTCGCCGAGCGCCTTGCGCACCGCGGCGAGCCGTTCGGGGTCGCGTCCGGGCTCGCGGGAGGTCTTGAGCTTGACGCGCGGGATGCCCTGTTCCGCCCAGCCGGTCAGCTGGTCGGCGAGACGGTCCAGGGGGTAGTTGGTGAAGCCGCCGCTGCCGTAGACCGGGACCCGGTCGTGGTAGGAGGGCAGGACGTGGGTCAGTGGCAGGTCCAGCAGCCGTGCCTTGAGGTCCCACAGGGCGACGTCCACGGCGGAGACGGCCATCGCGCCGACGCCGGGGCGGCCGGCGTTGCGGATCTGCCGCCCCATCAGCTCCGAGAGGGCGGCCGGCGCGGTGACGTGCTCACCGTGCAGCAGGGGGGCCAGTTCCGAGGTCACGAACGAGGCGACCGACACGTCCCCGTAGGTGTAGCCGAGTCCGGTTCTGCCGCCGGCGTGCACCCGGACCAGGACGGCGGTCGTGGAGTCCCACTCCAAAGTGCCGTCCTGCTCCTTGCCGTCGGGGCCGTCGGTGGGCACCTCGAAGGCGTGCACGTCGACCGCGTCGATGCGGCATTCGGCCGGTGCCGGTCCCACTGCCATCGGTTCGGTCCTCCTCAGTGCCGGCCGGGCAGGCGCTCGACCATCTCGGACAGCTTCTGCCGGGCGCCCTTGGTGGCGATGCCGGTACGCTCCGGGTCCTTCACGGCGGCCTTGGCGGCCTTCTTCCCCTGACTGGCCACGATGTGCGGCGGGATCGGGGCGATCTCCTGGTCGGTCTTGAACTCCAGGACCACGGGCCGGTCGCAGGCCAGGGCCTCCTCCCAGGCGGCCCCGACCTTCTTCGGGTTGTCGCAGTAGATGCCCTTCAGTCCGAGGAGTTCGGCGTACTGGGCGTACGGCACGTCCGGGATGTACTGCGAGCCGGGGTACTTGGGGTCGCCGGCCATGGCCCGCTGTTCCCAGGTGACCTGGTTGAGGTCCTGGTTGTTGAAGATGCAGAAGATGAACGGCGCGGGGCCGGAGAGACGGTCCAGGTACCGCTTGATGGTGATCATCTCGTTCATGCCGTTCATCTGGAACGCGCCGTCGCCGACGAAGGCGATGACCGGCCGGTCCGGGTAGGCGAACCGCGCGGCGATGGCGTACGGCGTGCCGGGGCCCATCGTGGCGAGGGTGCCGGACAGCGAGGCCCGCATGCCGTCGCGCAGCTTCAGGTGCCGGGCCCACCAGTTGGTGCCGGAGCCGGAGTCGGCGGTCAGGATGGCGCCGTCGGGCAGGCGCGGCGACAGCTCCGCGGCGACCGCCTGCGGGTTGATCGTGCCGCCGAAGTTCTCGCTCGCCCACTTGTCGCAGACGGCGTTCCACTCGCGGACGTGCTTCTCGATCTTCTTGCGCCAGCCGCGGTCCTCCTTGCGCCGCAGCAGCGGCAGCAGCGCCTTGAGGGTCTCCTTGGAGTCGCCCACGAGGTGGGCGTCCATCGGGTACCGGATGCCGATCATCCGGCCGTCGATGTCGATCTCGACTCCCTTGGCCCGGCCCTCGTCGGGCAGCCATTCGGAGTAGGGGAAGCTGGTGCCGACCATCAGCAGGGTGTCGCAGCCCTGGATCATCTCGTCGCTGGCCTTGCTGCCGAGCAGGCCGATGGGGCCGGTGACGAACGGCAGGTCGTCCGGCAGCACCTCCCGCCCGAGGAGTGCCTTCGCCACTCCGGCGCCGAGGAGTTCGGCGACCTCGATGACCTCGCCCTGGGCCTTGGCGGCGCCCTGGCCGATGACCATGGCGACCTTCTCGCCGGCGTTGAGGATGTCGGCGGCCTTGCGCAGCTCGCCCTCGTGGGGCAGGACGCGCGGCTGGCTCCAGCCGACGCTGGAGAACACGGAGCCGTGCATCTTCGGCGGCGACGGGACGGCGCCCTCCTCCTGGATGTCGTCCGGGACGATGATCGTGGCGACGCCGCGGGTGGTGAGGGCCGTCTTGAACGCCCGGTCGATGACGTGCCGGGTCTGCCCCGGGTGCATGACCACCTGGCAGAAGTCCGACACGTCGGCGAACAGCCGGTCCAGGTGGATCTCCTGCTGGTAGTGCGCGCCCAGCGACAGCCGCTTCTGCTGGCCGATGACGGCGACGACCGGCTGGTGGTCGAGTTTCGCGTCGTAGAGGCCGTTCAGCAGGTGCACGGCGCCGGGGCCGGAGGTGGCGATGCAGCAGCCCACCTCGCCGGTGAACTTGGCGTGCGCGCACGCCATGAACGCGGCCATCTCCTCGTGCCGTACCTGGATGAACTCCGGCTCTCCCCCGGCCCGGTCGAAGGCGCCGAGCATGCCGTTGATGCCGTCGCCGGGGTAGCCGTAGACACGGTGTACGCCCCATTCGGACAGGCGCTGCAGGACGTAGTCGGCGACCAGTGTCATACGAACTCCCTCAGAGACGGCCTCAGTCGTGCCCGGTGGGTGACCCCCGCATCGTTCTGATAAACGGAAAGTGACCCTTTTGCCAGGCTCGTGGCATGTTCGGCAGGCGCGCTGGGGCGGGGCACGGCGCGCGTGCGGCGCGGGTGGCAGGAGTGGGCGCGCGCCTGGCCGTACGGGTGCGGCTCCGGCGGCGCCTGTGGCGCCTGTTGAGCCGTGGCCTCGGGGAGCGCGCCTCGCGGCGCCCGGCGAGCGGGAGTTCTCCGGGCCGGCGGTCGGGCACTTCGGCCCGTGCCTCGTCGTCGCGCGCGTGGTCGCCCGGTTCCGCCGGTGTCCCGGGGATGGCCGCGTCGGCCGGTGTCCCCCGCCGGGGCGGTTCGGCCGGGGGTGTGCCGGGCCGGGCGCCGGCGGCCCGGGGGGCGGGCGCGGGCTCGGGCTCGGGCGGCAGCAGTTCGTCGCGCAGCCGGGCCAGACAGCGTTTCAGCAGCCGGGACACGTGCATCTGCGAGACGCCGACCGCCTCGGCGATCTGCGCCTGCGTCCGGTCGTGGAAGAACCGCAGGTAGAGGATGCGCCGTTCGCGCTCAGGCAGGGTGCCCAGGGCGTGTGCCAGGGACACGCGGTCGGCGACGAGGTCCAGGGCCGCGTCGCAGTCGCCCAGGGTGTCGGCCAGGGCGGGCCGCTGCGCGTCGGCTCCGTCTCGGTTGGCGTCGAGCGAGCGGGGGTGGCACGCCGCCTCCGACCTGAGCGCGTCCGTGACGGCCTCCTCGGTCAGACCGCAGGCCCGCCCGATCTCGGCGGGCGAGGGCGGGCGTCCGCGGGACCGCTGCTCCAGATCCTCCTGGGCCCGCCGCACCCGCTGCCGGGCCTCCTGGACCGGCCGGGGCAGCCGCAGCGGCCCGGTCCGGTCCCGCAGATGGCGCTTGAGTTCGCCGGTGACCGTCGGCAGCGCGTACGACAGGAAGGCGTGGCCACGGCCGGGGTCGTAGCCGTCGACGGCCTTGACGAGTCCGAGGCAGGCGACCTGGACGAGGTCGTCCTGCTCCTCCCCCGCCACACCGCGGTACTTGGCGGCGATCCGGCGGGCGAGCGGGAGGAGCCGCCGGATGACGCGGTCCCGGGCGGCGGCGCGGGCGGGGCCGGGGGGCTGGAGGGCGACGCCGCGCACCAGGTCGTCGATGTGCTCGGAGGACAGCGGGGCGTCGACCCCGCCGGGGACGCCGCTCGTTCTCTTCCGTCCTGGGTCACTGATGGTACTGAGGGGCGTCATGGGTGCCTCGGGCTGTCGGCAGGGACGTGGCTGGCGCAGCGAGTCCCCCGATTCGGTTACCGCATGCAAAGATCATTCTGTTGTCGCGTCGCCGGCCCCGCCTTCCGGACGCCGCCGAACGGGTGCCGGGCGCACGGGCGGTGCCGCCGGCTCCCCAGCCTCACGGCCCCGCGGGTCCGAGGTCGGCCCGGGCCGGGTGACGCGCGCACGGTGTCACCCGCACGGTGCAGCGGGCCCGGGCGCAGACGGGTGCGCGCCCGGGTTTAGAAGCAGGCGGTGGCGGCTAACCCGGTCGCGTTCGTGGCCGGACGCCGGCCCGTCGGTTCACCGCGTGGAGGGCGCTCAATGTCGACAACGCATCCGGGGCACGGCGGAACACGGGATGCCGAGCGGAACCCTCGCGTCAGCACGGGCGAGCGGATCAGGGACTACCTGACCACCACCGACCACAAGAAGATCGGGAACCTGTACCTCGTCACGTCGTTCGGGTTCTTCCTGGTGGCCGGGACGATGGCGATGCTCATGCGGGCCGAACTGGCCCGGCCGGGGATGCAGATCGTCACCGAGCAGCAGTACAACGAGCTGTTCACCATCCACGGCACGATCATGATGCTGCTGTTCGGCACCCCGACGTTCGCCGGCTTCGCGAACGCGGTGATGCCGCTGCAGATCGGTGCGCCCGACGTGGCGTTCCCCCGGCTGAACGCCCTGACGTACTGGCTCTTCCTCTTCGGGGGGCTCACCGTCCTCGGCGGGTTCCTCGCCAACCACGGTGCGGCGCCCTTCGGCTGGTTCGCCTACGCGCCGCTGAACAGCGAGGTGCACAGCCCCGGGCACGGCGGTGACCTGTGGGCGCTGGGCCTGGCGGTCGCGGGTCTGAGCACGACGCTCGGCGCGGTGAACTTCATCGCCACCATCATGTGCCTGCGCTGTCCGGGGATGACGATGTTCCGGATGCCGATCTTCACGTGGAACATCCTGTTCACGTCGATCCTGGTGCTGCTGGCCTTCCCCGTGCTCACGGCGCTGCTGCTGGCCCTGGTGGCGGACCGTCAGTTCGGGGCCCACATCTTCGACCCGGCCACCGGCGGATCGCTGCTGTGGCAGCACCTGTTCTGGTTCTTCGGCCATCCGGAGGTCTATATCGTGGCGCTGCCGTTCTTCGGCGTGGTCACGGAGATCATCCCGGTGTTCAGCCGCAAACCGGTGTTCGGCTACGTCGGCATGGTCGGGGCGACGATCGCGATCACCATGCTGTCGGCCACCGTGTGGGCGCACCACATGTTCGCCACCGGTGCGGTGCTGCTGCCGTTCTTCTCCCTGATGTCCTTCCTGATCGCCGTGCCCACCGGGGTGAAGTTCTTCAACTGGATCGGCACGATGTGGCAGGGCAGCCTCTCGTTCGAGACCCCCATGCTGTGGTCGCTGGGCTTCCTGGTGACCTTCCTGCTGGGCGGGCTCAGCGGGGTCCTGATCGCCTCGCCCCCGCTGGACTTCCACGTGACCGACAGCTACTTCATCGTGGCCCACCTGCACTACGTGCTGTTCGGGACGATCGTGTTCGCCACGTTCGGCGGCTTCTACTTCTGGTGGCCCAAGTGGACGGGGCGGATGCTCGACGAACGGCTGGGCCGCATCCACTTCTGGACGCTGTTCGTCGGCTTCCAGACCACGTTCCTCGTCCAGCACTGGCTCGGCGCGATGGGCATGCCCCGCCGGTACGCCGACTACCTGGCCGCGGACGGCTTCACCACCTTGAACACCATCTCGTCGATCGGCGCGTTCCTGCTGGGCCTGTCGACGCTGCCGTTCCTCTACAACGTGTGGAAGACGGCCCGCTACGGCGAGATGGTCGAGGTGGACGACCCGTGGGGCTACGGCCGCTCCCTGGAGTGGGCCACCTCCTGTCCCCCGCCGCGGCACAACTTCCACGCGCTGCCGCGGGTACGGTCCGACTCCCCGGCCTTCGACCTGCACCATCCGGAGGTGCTGCGGGTGCTGCCCGAGGAGGAGCGCGGCGACGTGGAACCCACCCCCGACACCCTAGGGACGCAGAGCGAATGAAGCACGAGGCGTATCTCTTCGGCGGCGTGGCCGTCTTCTTCCTGCTGACCGACGTCGCCTACATCTGGTTCGCCCGCGAACCCGTCGGCATCGCAGCGCTCACGGTCTCGTGCCTGATGTCGTCGGTGATCACGTTCTTCCTCGTCATGAACTACAAGCGCAAGGGCCGGCGGCCGGAGGACCGCCCGGACGGGGAGATCCAGGAGCGCAGCGGCCGGGTCGACTTCTTCCCCCCGCACAGCCCGTACCCCGTCGTCACCGCCGCCGGCGTGACGCTGCTCGCCGTCGGCCTCATCTACGGGGCGTGGCTCTCCCTCATCGGGCTCGGCCTGCTCGGCGGGGGCGTCTCCGGGATGGTCTTCGAGTTCTCCGGCCGGGGCGACGCCTGAAGCCGCAAATCGACCGCTCGGCGTGTGGTTGATCGTCGCGCTCCGGGTGGTCACCGCGACCCACGGCGCACCTGCCGGCATCGTGTGGAACAACTGCGTCACGGGCGCCGTGACCCTGTTGCTGGGGCTGGCCGCGATGGAGCTGACCGTCGGCGTGAGCCGGACCCGCCGACCTCACCGGTGATCCCACCGTCCACCAGGTGTCGCGCCCGCCGTCGCACGGGCGCGACACGTTCGCGTTCCTACTCCTCGCCCTCGCTCCCCTCCCCGCCGGCACCCTCGGAGACCGGGTCGGCCGTGCGGCCCGTGATCTGCAGCCGCTCCTCCGCCGTGGTGGGCATATCGACCCGGTCCCGGTAGTACCAGGAACTCAGCGACGCCTGAAGCCTGCGATGCAGGGGGGCGTCGGCTCCCGGGTGGACCAGCGGCCGGGGGATGTCCCGGACCAGCAGCTTGTAGCGGGTGTCCTGGTCGAGCCTCTCGTGGGTCTCCCCCATCCCGCCGGCCAGGTCCTGGATCACCTCACCGGTCTCCTCGCCCTCCTCCAGCAGCGTGCGCTCGTGCTTCTGCATCGCGAGGCACACGCGCTTGGTGACGTGATGGGCGAGGACCGGCGCGACGAACACGGCCACCCGGAAGATCCAGGTCAGCATGTTCAGGGAGACGTCGAACTCGTACGCCAGCACGTCGTTGCCGCCCGCCATGAGCAGCACGGCGTAGCACACCACGGCCGCCACGCCGAGTCCGGTCCGGGTCGGATGGTCACGCGGCCGGTCGGCGATGTGGTGCTCCCGGAGGTCCCCCGTCACCCACCGCTCGAACACCGGGTACATGTAGAGGATCAGGAACAGCAGGGCCGGCAGCAGGACGGCCGGCACGAGGACGTTCCACATGAAGGTGTGCCCGGCCACGTTCCACTCGACGCCGGGCATCAGCCGCAGCGCGCCCTCCAGGAACGCGACGTACCAGTCGGGCTGCGCGTCGGTGGACACCACGTCCGGGACGTAGGGGCCGTAGGCCCAGATGGGGTTGATCTGGGCGACGGCTCCGAGGATGGCCGTGGCGCCCGCGACCATCAGGGCCAGACCGGTGGACTTGGCGATGAACTGGGGGTACATCGGCTGCCCGACCACGTTCCGGTTCGTCTTGCCCCGGCCGGCCCACTGCGTGTGTTTCAGGTAGACCACCAGAATCAGGTGGGCGGCGATCAGGGCGATCATCACGCCCGGCACGAAGAGGACATGCACGATGTAGAGCCTTCTGACGATCGCCTCGCCCGGGTAGGGACCGGCCCAGAGGAAGAAGCTCAGATAGGTTCCGACGACCGGGATCGACAGCACGATCGAATTGGCGGTGCGCAGGCCCGTGCCGGACAGCAGGTCGTCGGGCAGCGAATAGCCGCAGAACCCCTCCAGGAGCGCGAGCAGGAAGAGGGTCACCCCGATCATCCAGTTCAGCTCGCGCGGCCGGCGGAAGGCCCCGGTGAAGAAGATCCGCAGCATGTGCACGCCGATGGCGGCCACGAACACCAGCGCGGACCAGTGGTGCATCTGACGGATCAGCAGGCCGCCGCGCACGTCGAAGCTCAGGTGGAGCGTCGACTCGTAAGCCTTGGAGACCAGGAGCCCCTGCAGCGGCTCGTACGAACCGCGGTACGGCACCTCGGCCAGGCTCGGGTCGAAGTAGAGGGTCAGATAGGTGCCGGTCACCACCAGCACGATGAAGCTGTAGAGGGCGATCTCGCCCAGGAAGAACGACCAGTGGTCGGGGAAGGCCTTGCGCAGCAACTGGTTCGCCAGCTCCGACACCGGCGCACGCCGGTCGGCCACGACATAGGTCTGGAACCCGGCCTGCCGCCCCCTCGCCCGTACCCTCGCCCTGCGTCGTCGCAGCAGCACGCCCGCACCACGCTCCTCCACGTCGGCCCTCGGTTCGCGCCGCACGGCCCGGCGGGTCGAGCGGCGGGCGCGGGGGTACCCGAGCCGCTCGTCTTTCAATCCCGGTCGGCCGGGCCGAGGCATGACGCGGGGGCGATGGGGGCACCCGGGGTGCGGCAGTGGCCGGCCGGCGCCGGCCGCGCCAGCCCGGCGAGTGCGCCGGGGTCACGCGCCGGCAGGGAGCCTTTCAGTGGAGAGCGAGAGCGGCATGCTCGGGGAACTCACCGCGGACCACCAGCGGATCCAGCGCCTCTTCGACCAGGCGCGCTCCGCCGCGCCCGGCAGCGCCGAACGGACGTCGCTGGTGGAGCGGATCAGCATCAGCGCCGTACGGCACCTGGTGGCGGAGCGGGAGCACCTGCACCCGACGGTGCGCCGGTACGTCGTGGACGGCGACGACTGGGTCCAGGCACAGCTCGCCGAGGGCCGGGAACTCGAATGGACCCTCAGCGCGCTGGAGGCCGCGGATCCGCGCGGCGAGGAGTTCGTGGAGCTGCTGCTGGCCGCCGGCAGCGGGGTCACGCGGCATGTGCTGGAGCAGGAACAACTGGTCTTCCCCCGGTTGCAGGCGCTGTGCCCGCCCGACGTACTGCGCGCAGCGGGCTCCGACGTACGGCCCACGGAGGAGTCGGCGCCGACCAGGCCGCGCCCGCGCTCACCGCGGTCGGCGCCGCTGGCCAAGGTCACCGCGCTGGCCTGGGGACCCCTGGACCGGCTGCGGGACCACGTGACGCGGCGCGGCCGGGGGTGACCTCCGCCTGGTCGTACACGTGGTGGCCCGCCCGGGCGAGTCGGTGTCGTCCGCCGGCCCGGCCGGTTTGGGAAACGCCTGCGGGCGTACCCCGGTGCCGGCGGGAAACCGCGGGAACCTCACGAGCGGCAGCGCGGCCGGGACAGGAAGGCAGGCAGGCACATGGCCCATCCCCCAGGGAGCAGGACCGGACGGCGCCGCCGGTTCGGGTTCGTCGTGGCGGCGGCGTTGCTCGCCGGGACCGCCGCGTGCGGCGGCCCGCCGCCGACGCACCCTTCCGAGGTCCTGCCCCAGGTGGCGACGGAGTACGACCGGGCCATCCGCAAGGCGCTGGACGAGGTGTCCGGCAGCAAGCTGGTCTCCGTGGAGCTGAGCCGGGTGAACACCGTCGCCCCGGTGTGGCGGACGAGCGTCGCCACTGAGGACGGCACCGAACACCTCGTCCGCGTCGGGGCCGCCGGGGGCGACGTCCTGGGGGCGGACGTGCCCGCCGGTCAGTCGGCCGCCTCGAAGACGCGCACCGGCACACTGGTCGCCGGCGCGAAGCTCCTGCCCGAGGAGGCGGTCGACCGGGTGCGGATGCCGGAGTACGGGAAGGTGACCGACGTCCGGCTGGAGAAGGACGCCACGGGCCGCACGGTCTGGTCGGTCACCATCGAGACGGTGGGGCCGCACCGCGTCCACGCCTACCGCGTCGACGCCGTCACCGGCGAGGTGACCGGCGTCGCACCGGCCGGCTCGGCCTCGCCGGCCCCGTCACCGAGCTCGACCCCGTCACCGAGCGGGACCCCGAGCGCGACGCCCGCGCCGAGCGGCTCGCCCAGCGCGAGCCCCCCGCCCGTCCCGGCCCGGTCCGGGGCCGGCGGTCCGGCCTGAGGGACCTGAGGAGGTGGCGTGATGGTGCCGGAGAACGCCGTCCGCGTCGCGTGGGGTTCCGCGCTCGTGGTGTTCCCGGGCGGCGTGCTGAGCCGCTGCCCGCACACCACCGCGAGCCGGGCCGCCCGCGGCGCGGTGCGACTGCTCGGCGCCCGGCAGGTGGCGCAGGGGCTGGCCGGCGCCTGGGGCGTCGTACCCGCCCGGTGGGCGGCCGTGCCGGACGCGCTGCACGCGGCGAGCATGGCCGCCCTCGCCCTGGCCAGCCGGCGCTGGCGTACCGCCGCGCTGGCCGACTTCGTCGTGGCCGGGGCGTTCGCGGTGCGTACGGCGCGGTCGGCCGCACGGCACCCCGAGACCCCGGCCGTGCTCCCGGGATCCGGGGCCGGTCGGCGCAGCACGCGTTTCCGGTCGCCGCACCGGGGTAAGCCCGAGTGCCATGGGTGACGATACGGATTCCGATGCGACACCACCCCCGCGTGACGGCGCGTGCCCGCCCTGGGTGCTCCGTGACTACGCAACCCTCGCGGACGGCGAACGCGGAGCGCTGGTGGACCCCAAGGGCAGGATCGTCTGGCTCTGCGCCCCCCGCTGGCACGACGACGCGGTCTTCTCGTCCCTGATCGGCGGTGCCGGGCACTTCGCGGTCACGCCCACCGACGACTGGCACGTCTGGGGCGGCTACTACGAGGACGGCACCCTGATCTGGGTGAGCCGCTGGGTGGCCCGGGACAGCGTCGTGGAGTGCCGGGACGCCCTGGCGATGCCCGCGTCGTCCGACCGGCTCGTGCTGCTGCGCAGGATGCGGGTGGAACGCGGCGCGGCCCGGCTGCGGATGAGTCTCGACCCCCGCCCGGGGTTCGGTTCCGAGCGTGTGCGCAATGCCCGGCTGGACGGGGAGGTGTGGACGGCCCGGGCCGGCGGACTGCACCTGCGGCTGCTCGGCGCGCACCGGGCCTCCTGGGGCGAGGAGGGGCTGCGCGGCGAGTTCCGGCTGGCCGAGGGCGAGGAACACGACCTGGTGCTGGAGCTGTCCGAGCGGCCCGGCACCGGCCCGCTGGAGCCCGGCCGGCTGTGGCGGGAGACGGAACAGCAGTGGAAGGACGCCGTACCGGACTGCTCCGACCTCGCCGCGCCCCGCGACGCACGGCACGCCTACGCCGTACTGCGCGGGCTGACCAGCGCCTCGGGCGGCATGGTCGCGGCGGCCACGACCTCGCTGCCGGAGCGGGCGAACAGCGGGCGCAGCTACGACTACCGCTTCGCCTGGCTGCGCGACCAGAGCTACGCGGGCCTGGCGGTCGCCGCGCACGGGCCGCACCCCCTGCTCGACAGCGCGGTGCGCTTCGTGTCCGAGCGCATCCTCGTCGACGGGGACGGGGTGCGGCCCGCGTACACGGTCGCCGGCGGGCCGGTGCCCGGGGAGTCGTCGCTGCCGCTGCCCGGCTACCCGGGCGGCAGTGACCGGATCGGCAACGCGGCGGCCACCCAGTTCCAGCTCGACACCTTCGGCGAGGCCCTGCAGTTGTTCGCGGCCGCCGCGCGGCACGACCGGCTCACCCCGGAGGCGGAGCAGGCGGTGACGGTGGCGGTGGACGCGGTCGAGCGCAACTGGCAGCGGCCCGACGCCGGTCTGTGGGAGCTGGACGACCGGTGGTGGACCCACTCACGGCTGAGCGTGGTGTGCGGGCTGCGCCGGATCGCGGAGGTGCTGCCCGGCGCGACGAGCGAGCGATGCGCCCAGTCGGCCGAGGTCATCCTCGCCGAGACCCGCCGGCGCTGTCTGCGGCCGGACGGCCGCTGGCGCCGGGCGGCGGACGACGACGGCCCGGAGGCGGCCCTGCTGGTGCCGCTGGCTCGCGGCTGCATGCCCGCCGGCGATTCCAGCGCCGCCACCACCCGGGCGTACATCGAGGACTACCTGGGCGAGGACGGCTACCTGTACCGGTTCGACCACGAGGGCATCCCGCTGGGCGAGGCCGAAGGGGCGTTCCTTCTCTGCGGGTTCACCATGGCCCTGGCCACCCACCACCTGGGCGACCGGCAGCGGGCCTGGCGCTGGTTCGAGCGGACCCGGTCGGCGTGCGGGCCGGCCGGTCTGTTCGCGGAGGAGTACGACGTGCACCAGCGACAGTTGCGCGGCAACCTGCCCCAGGCGTTCGTGCACGCCATGCTCCTGGAGTGCGCGGCCCGCCTCGACGAGGGGACGCCACCGGACTGAGCGGCGCCGGCCCGCGTCAACGCTCAGGCGCGGCACCCACCCGGCCCTCCGGACGAGCCCCCCGGGCTCCCCCAGGCCTTCGGCCGAGTCCCGTGGCTACCCCGGCCCTTCGAGGGAGTCCCCCGGCGCCCGCGGCCCTTCGGACGAGCCCCCAGGCTACCCCGGCCCTTGGGGGGAGTCTCCCGGCTTCCCCTCACCTTCGGCGGAGTCCCCCGGCTTCCCCGGCCCTTCGAGGGAGTCCCCCGGCGCCCGCGGCCCTTCGGACGAGCCCCCAGGCTTCCCCGGACCTTCGGCGGAGTCTCCCGGCCCCTTCGGACCTTCGGCGGGGTTCGGGGAGTCCGGGGTCGGCGGGGTGGCGGTCAGCCAGCCCAGTCGGGACGGCTCGGTGCCGTCCACGGGGACGGGGGGCTCGCCGCCGGCCTCGTTGAACGCGGCCAGTGCCTCGATGAGCGCGGCCCGCTGGCCCGGGCGCAACCGCTCGACGATCGGGGCGAGTTCGGCGCGCCGCCGGGCGGTGACCGTCTCCACCGTCCGCCGGCCCTCCCCGGTCAGCCGCAGCAGTGTCTCCCGCCGGTTGGCGGGGTTGGGCTGCCGGTCCGCGAGGCCGGCCGCGATCAGCCGGTCCACCATGCGCATCGCGGTCGAGGGCGCCACCTGGAGCAGGTCGGCCAGGGCGACCAGCTTGGTGGCACCGCGGCTGGACAGCACGACCAGCATGCGGAACTGCGGCAGGGTCACCCGCTCCTCGACCTCGGCGAGGGAGCGCGCGGACACCGCCACGAGCAGCCGGGAGGCGGTCAGCACCGCCCGGGTGACCGCGTCGACGTCGTCCCGGCCCGGCTCGGGCCCGGCCTCGGATTCGGGCTCAGGCATCGCGGTCTCGGCCATGGTCCCTTTGTACCCCGTGCGCGGCGCCGGACGTACCGTCCACGCGCGCGGCGGGCGCGGACCCCGGCGCCGGCCCGTCGCCGGGGTGACCGCGATGGCGCACCAGCAGCATCGCCGCGTCGTCGTGCAGCGGTCCCTCGGCGTGCCGCATCAGATCCTCGCGCAGGGCGCCCAGGGCGGCGTCCGCGTCGGGCTCGTCCAGCAGCCGCGACCGGTCGCCGAGCGGGTAGAACACGCCGTGCGCGTCCCGGGTCTCGGTGACGCCGTCGGTGTAGAGGAGCAGTTGCTCGCCGGGGGCGAAGGGCACCCGGTACGGCTTGGGGCCCTCCGTCTCGTGCATGCCGAGGCCCAGCGGCAGCGCGTAGGCGGGCGGCCGCGGGAAGTCGGTGCGGCCGTCGGCGCGTACGACCATCGGGGCGGGGTGCCCGTAGTTGAGGAAGACGACGTCGTGGCCGGAGCCGATCTCGGCGAGGACGGCGGTGACGAACTTCTCCCCCTCCAGTTCCCGGGCCACGCTGCGCTCCAGCCGCTCCCCCAGGCCCAGCAGGTCGGGCTCGTCGTGGGCCGCCTCCCGGAAGGCGCCGAGCACCACGGCGGCCGTCTCGACCGCCGCCAGTCCCTTGCCCTGCACATCGCCGACGATCACCCGGATCCCGTGCGGCGAGGCCACCACCTCGTACAGGTCCCCGCCGATGTGCGCGTCGGCGACGGCCGAGGTGTAGGACACCGTCGTCAGCAGCGGGCCCGCCGTTCTCGGCACGGGGCGCAGCAGCACCCGCTGGGCCACCTCCGCGATGGAGCGGACGCTGGCGAGTTCCGCCTCCCGCCGGGAGCGCATCAGGGCGGCCGCGATGCCCACGCCGGTGACCCCGGCCACCGAGGCCATCGCGGTGAAGCCCCGGCGTTCCTCGAAGAGTCCGTCGTACACCCCGAGGACGACGCAGAGGAGCAGGGACGCGGCACCGATCAGGGCCGTACGGCGCCAGCCGCCGACCAGGCCCGCGAAGGCGGGGCCGAGCGAGACCAGCGGCAGGAAGCCCACTCCGGGTCCGGACAGGAGGTCCCCCGCCGTCACCACGGCCATCACCGCGAAGGGCATCCAGGACAGCACCGTCACGTTCCTCGGTGGGTTCTTCACGGTCATGGACTGCTCCAGCGGTCTCGCGGCACTGAAGAGCCGCCTCGCCCGGACGCCCCTCCTCATCTTTAGACTATGCAAAGGTAGGGGCGGGGGTGGCTCCCGCCCCGGCGCGTTACCCGATCGAAGCCCGCACCGGTTCCGGCCGCACCGCTCGCGCGGCGGACGGAACGCGCGGGCCCGTGTTCCCGTCCTCAGGGTGGGGTGCGCCGGGGTGAGCAGCGGAGGGGCAGTGGTGAGGGGACGGCTGGGCGGGGGCGGCGGGCACGAGGACGTCCCCGCGGTTCCGGACGCGGTGTGGCAGAGGTTCCTCGACGACAGCGAGCGGGCGATCCGGCGGTCGGCGCCGAGGGAGCCGTCGGCGCGGGAACGGGCGGCCGCCGGTGCGGTCGGCGCAGCGCAGGCGTCGGAGCCGGTCGAGCCGGTGGGTGAGCTGTGGCAGCCCGAGGAGGCGCGGCCCGGCCGGGCCTGGCGGGAGCTGGACGGCAGGGACCGGTGCCGCCGGCTGGCCGGTGTGCTCGGCACCGCCGCCGCGATCGTCATGGTGCTCGGGGCCGTCTCGTACCTGCCGCACGGCGGCGCGGGCCCGGCCGGGCCGGCCGGCGGCGTCACGACGCGGCAGACGCAGAAGGCGTCCGATCCGCTGGCCGGCACCTCCCCCACGCCGGACGCGGCGGGCGGGACCGCGTCTCCGGCCGCCCCGGACACCGGACCGCGCACCTGACCGGCCGAGGCGGCGTCAGAGCGCGAAGTAGCGCAGCCAGACCTAGGCGAGACAGACGGCGACGGAGGTGGCGGTGACGACCAGCCCGTACTTGGTGAACTGCCAGAAGCCGATGGGCCGGCGGTTGCGTTCCGCGATGCCGAGGACGACGACGTTGGCGCCGGCGCCGATCGCGGCGAAGCCGAGCCGGCGGCCGAGGTGACCGCCCGCCGGTCAGTCGTGGCGCATGCGGCGGCGGTCTCGGCGGATCAGGACGGCCGTGCTGAGCGCGACCAGGGCGACGGCGGCGGCGAGCGGGGCGAGGAAGTACGTCACCGGGTCTCCCGGGGCCCGATGACGTGCCGGGGATGCGCGGAGCCGGCCGGGTCGCCGGTGGCGCGGCGGATGGCGGACTCGACGGCGGCGATCCGGTCGGCGAGCAGGCCGAGTCCGGCCACGGCGCGGACGAGGGGATCGTCCGCGGCGCCGCCGAGCGCCTGGGCGCGGACGTGGGCAGCCTTGACCTCGGTCCACCGGTCGGCCTGGGCCGGGGTGAGCGTGCCCCGCAGTTCGGCGAGTTTGAGCAGGTTGGCCTCGGCGCCCTGGGTGAGGGTCCGGGCCTCGGCGGTGTAGTGGTCGTCGATGACGGCGGCGCGTTCGGCGTCGTTCATGACGGGCTTCAGGCGCTGGGCGATCCGGTTCATGGTGCGGTAGGAGCCCTGGAGGCGGAACGGCGGCTCGGTGCGGGCGGCGTCGGCGTGGGCGGCGGAGGCGATGTAGGCGGCGTTGACCGCGAGGACGGTGTCGCGAGCGGCGAGGAGGTGGCGCAGCACGGCGAGGACGCGGTCCAGCTCGGCCGGCGGGACGGCGTGGTCCAGGCGGTCGGCGCGTGCCGTGGGGTCGCCGGCGGCGAGCCGGAGCAGCAGGTCCAGGTCGGCCCGGTCCCGGCCGGCGAGGGGCGCCAGGACGGGGTTCGCGGTGAGCGCGTTCTCCAGGAAGCTGAGGGCGAACGCGTCCTGCTTGCCGGTCAGGACGTCGCCCAGGTTCCACACGTCGGCGCGGTTGGCGAGCATGTCGGGGACCTGGAAGCGGGCGCCGGACTCGGTGAAGGGGTTGCCGGCCATGCAGACGGCGAAGCGCTTGCCGCGCAGGTCGTAGGTGCGGGGCTCGCCGTCCCACACGCCGTCGACGCGGCGGGTCGCGTCGCACAGCGGGATGAACTTCTGGAGCAGTTCGGGCGAGGTGTGCTGGATGTCGTCGAGGTGGAGGAGGGTGTTGCCGCCCGCCGCCAGCGCGAAGTTGATCTTCTCGATCTCCTGGCGGGATCCGGCGTCGGGGGCGTCGGCGGGGTCGAGCGAGGTGACGGCGTTGCCGAGGGCGGGGCCGCTGACCCGCACCAGCATCAGGCCGAGCCGCCCGGCGACGTACTCCATGAGGGTCGTCTTGCCGTAGCCGGGTGGGGACAGGAGCAGCAGCAGGCCACCGGAGCCGGTGCGTCCGCCGGCGCCGGCGGTGCCGAGCTGCTTGGCAAGGCTGTCGCCGACGAGCGGAAGGTAGACCTCGTCGACGAGCCGGTTGCGGACGAAGCCGGGCATCACCCGGGGCCGGTGGTCGTCCAGCCGCAGCCGGGCGCGTTCGGCGTCCACCAAGGCGGTGCGCCGGCGCTGGTAGGCGCGGAACGCGGGCACGTCGTGGGCGGCGAACCGGGCCGTGCGGGCGATGAACTCGTCGAGTCGCAGCGGGAGCCGGCCGCCGGTGACGCGCGGGTGGGTACCCAGCAGCCCCTCGGCGGTCGCGGTGAGCGGGGCGTCGCCGTCGTAGCGGGGCAGGTCCGGGCAGAGTTCGGCCGCGACCGCCTCGGCGAGGTCGCCCGGGGCGAGTTCGGCGCCGGTGGCGGTGGCGTAGGCCGACAGCCAGGCCTGGACGAGCTGCCGGCGGGCCGGAAGGTCGTCCAGCGCGGCCAGGTCGTCGTCATAGGCGGTGGTGCCCACGGTGCGGCGGAACTTCTCCAGCAGGACGCGCACGTCGGCGCCGAGGACGAAGCCCTCGGGCCCGCCGGTGAGTTCCTCGAAGAGGTAGCCGGCGGCGGCCTCGCCGCCGAGGGCGTCCGCGTCACCGCCGATGGCGTCCGCCAGTTCGCGGCGCAGGTCGGTGATGGCGGGCGCCGGGCCGAAGGTGTCCCGGGCGCGGGCCAGCGAGCGGGCGCGCCGGGTCCAGGTCTGGCGTGCCGCCTCCGTGGTGCGGTGCGCCCAGAAGAGCTGGGCGGCGGCGCGGGCGGCCGGTTCGTGGCGCAGCGCCCCGGCCCCTTCGTACAGGGGCAGCAGTGCGGTGAGGACGGCGGTCGCGTCGTGGTCGTGGACGCCGGTCTCGTATCCCTCGTCGTACGCCTCCTGCGCCGTCCGGCGTACCAGTGCTGGCAGGTCGGCGGCCATGAGCGCTTCGGGTGAGTGTGCGCCGAGCAGGCGGGCGGCGAGGTGTTCGGCGCGGTAGACCTCGGGTGACTCGGAGGGCAGGGTGCGCTGCC
The DNA here is from genome assembly GCF_040644095.1 of Streptomyces sp. NPDC047028. Lineage (NCBI taxonomy): Bacteria > Bacillati > Actinomycetota > Actinomycetes > Kitasatosporales > Streptomycetaceae > Streptomyces > Streptomyces sp. NPDC047028. The sequence continues at coordinate 10,678 of NZ_JBEYVS010000043.1, read as the reverse complement.
GGAACGGGCGGGTGTCCGCGAAGCCGGGGTCGGTGACGGGGGCGCGGTAGTCGGTGCCGGTGACGGCGTAGGCGAGGCCCTCGCCCTGCGGGACGAGGGTGAGGTCGAGGGGCTGGGTGGTGACGGCGAAGCGATGGGCGCCGAGCCGCAGGGTGCGTCCGTCGTCGCCGTACAGGTCGGTGCGGTCCTTCAGGGCGCGGGCGGCTTCCTGCCGGGTGGACTCCAGGCGGCCGGTGAGTTCCTCCGCGCGGACGGGATCGCCGAGGTCCCGCAGTTCGGCGGCGGAGCGGCGGACCTTGGCCACCAGGGGGTCGGAGGCGAAGTAGGCGCTGACCGCGTCGGGGTCGGTGAGGGTGGCGGAGCGCCGGGCGACGGTGTCCAGGACGCGGGCGGCGGAGGCCGCGAGCTGTTCGGCGCGGCGGGCACGGGCGTCGGCGAGGGTCTGTTTGCGGGCGGTGAACGCCTCGTAGATCTCGGTGCGCCGGCCGGCGAGGTCCGCGAGGACGTCGTCGAACTCGGCGAAGCGGGACTCCAGGTCCTCCAGCCGGGCGAGGAGGCGGGCGAGTTGGTCGTCGCAGGCCTCGGTGGTGTCGGCGGCGGCGAGCGCGGTGGTGACCAGCTGGCCGAGCAGGGCGGTCTCGGCGGCCGACTCGGCGCGGCCCTCGTGGTCGAGGAGGGCGCGGCGACGGGCGTCGAGGGCGGCGCGGGCGCGGTTGACGCCGGCGAGGACGGCGGCGGCGCGCTCCAGGACGGCCGTGCGGACGGTGGCGTCGCCCATGTCGAGGCTCGCGACGACGTCGGTGACGGTGGTGAGCCCGTCGGCCAGTTCGTCGAGCCGGGCGGTGACCGGGGCCGCTTCGGCGACCGTGCTGATCGCCTGGGCGTCGGCGGCGAGTTGTTCGACGTCGGTGTGGTGGGCGGCGAAGGCGTCGTCCTCGGCGAGGAGGCCAACGGCCCGCTCGCCGAGGGCCGCGAGGTCGGTCTCGGCGGCGGTGGCGAGGGTGTCGAGGCGGGCCCGGTCGACGTACCGCAGCTCCTTGAGGTCGATGAGCCGGCCGTGCGCGTGCCGGAGTTCGGTCAGGCCGGCGACCCAGGCGGCGGCGTCCTTCGGGGCCTCGCCGCGCAGACTGCGCACCACGGTGGCGATCCGCCCGGCGGCCTCGTCGAGCGCGCCGGCGGCCTGCCGGGTGAGGGCCTGCACGTGCTCGAACTCGGCGAGGATCTGGCCGGCGGTGTCCCGGACGGCGTTCAGCGGCCCGCGCAGGCCGCCGAGTTCGGCGTCACCCAGCCAGTGGTGGCCGTCGGCGGTGCGGACGCAGGCGGCGGACAGGGTCTGGTAGCCCTCGCCGGTCGTGATGCCGTCGCGGACGGCGCCGGCGACGGACAGGCAGGCGGAGATGGAGCGCACCAGGTCGGCGTTGCCGATCCGGGCCAGCGGTCCGCTGCCGGCGGGGGCGCCCGCGGCATGGGTGTCGGAGTCGTACGGCGAGTGCCACAGCTGGACCGGGTGGACCTGGGCCGACTGGTCGCCGTCCGCGCGGACCACGGCGAACGTGCCGTCGTCGAAGAGGGCCCAGCCCCGGCAGGGCAGCGGGGCCGCGACCTCCTGGCGGATCGTGTTGTACGAGAGCAGCAGGGCGCGGCCGCCGCCGCGCGCGTGGAAGGCGTACAGCACGTCCTCGCCGTTGGGCGAGCGCACCTCCCGCTCGAACTCCAGCCCGCGGACGTCGAGGTCGTACGTCTTCGCGGCCCCCGTGGCCAGGCAGTAGCCGCCGGGGAACAGGACGCCCCGGCCTTCGGGGAGGCGTCGGCAGCCCTGTCCGAGGCCGTCGAGGCGGGTGACCGATCCGGTGAGGGTGTTGAACACGAGGTGCCGGTGGGCGTCCTCCTTGTAGGGGCGTACCCGCAGGAGGACGAGGGCGCCCACGCGCGCGTGGGCGATGTCCGCGTCGGCGAGGGCCTGCAGTGGTTCGTCGACCGGTTCGCTGTGGATGCCCTCCCCCGTCTCGGTGTCGTTCTCCGTCTTGACGGTGAGGGTGCCCCCGACGGTCGAGACGAACAGGCCGCCGGGGACGGCGACGTGCGGGTGGCGGCCGAGGACGTGGTCCGCACGGGTCGTCGCGGTCCAGGTGACCTCGTCGGCGGGCGGGAAGACGTCGTCGCGTTCGCCGCGCGCGTCCAGGAAGGTCACCCGGCCGTCGTCGGTGAGGGTCCAGCGCAGTACGCGGATGTCGTCGGCCTTCTCGCCGGTGCGGAACACCGCGAGGAGCCGGCCGGCGGTGATCCGCAGGCGCAGGAGCCGGGCCTGGCGGAAGTAGCGGTGCAGGTCGGCGAACTCCCGCTGGAAGGAGGGGTCGTCGAGCAGTCCGGGCACGGCGGTCTCGGGCAGCGGGTTCAGCTCGCGGTCGTAGAGCGTGAACACGTCGGCCACCGGGGGCCGGGCGTCCGGTGCGGACCGGCCGGCGGTGCCGAGGAGCAGCGTGTCCCCGACGGCGACGACGTCGCACGGGACGCACGGGTGCGGGGTGCGCAGCCGCTCGCTGCCGGCGAGGTCGAGCCGGGCGGAGCCGAACTCCTCGACGCGGCGGGCGTTGAGGGCGTCGGCACGGCGGGCGAGTTCGGCGGCCTGCGCGGTGAGGCGGTCGCGCAGCAGCTCGTAGGTGCCGGCGTCGTGGGCGCCCGCCTCCGGGACGGTGGCCATGGACGGTTCGTTCCTTCCACGTGACAGGTTCCACAAGACACGGGTGAGGGGGCCCCGGCTGCCGTCCCCTGTGCGGCAGCCGGGGCACCGGTGGTGATCAGACCCTGCTGGTGCCGTTCAGCGCGGTGAGCGGGGTGTCGGCGATGCCCAGTTCGCCCGCCCTGTCCAGGAGTTGCTGCACGGTGCCGGCCTCGGTGCCGCCCGACTGCATGAGCTTCATCAGCAGCGCGGAGACCGTCAGGTTCTGCACGTCGGCGGTCGAGGCCCGGCCGAGGATGCCGGCCAGGTCGTCGGTGAAGCTGGAGGTGCCGTCGAGCCAGGGGCGGGCCAGCGCCTGCGCGGTCTCGGAGTGCCGCACGAACCCGTCGACGCCCTTGCCGAGCGCGATGGAGGAGACCAGCCGGTCGAAGAAGACGGACTCGCCGCCGACGATGTCGATGTCGGCGTTCTCCAGACCGGTGGCGAGCACGGTGGCCTGTGCCTCGGCGACCTGCCGCTGCACGTCCAGGCCGGCGAGCCGGATCTCCTTCTCCGCCTGGAGCCGCAGCCGGTACTCCTCGTGGCCGCGGGAGGCGTCGTCGAGGGCGGCCATCGCGGCGGCCTTCTCGGTCAGGCCCTCCGCCTCGGCCTTCAGCTTCCCGCCGATGCCGTCGGCGTCGGCCAGCGCCCTGGCCCGCGCTCCCTCGGCGTCGGCGAGCGCCTTCGCCTTCGCCCCCTCGGCTTCGGCGAGCGCCTTGGCCCTGGCGCCCTCGGCCTCGGCCCGCAGCCGGGCCTGGGTGGCCTCCGCCTCGGCCCGGCCGGCCTTCTCGATGACGGCGGCCTCCTTGTCGCGGACCTGGACGGCGGCGAGGCCCTCGGCGGCGGCCTCGGCCTGCACGCCCTCGGCGAGCCGCAGCTTGGCCCGCGCGTCGAGGTCGGCGGTCTTCAACCGGGCCTCGGCGAGGGTGAGTTCCTCGGCGGCGCGGTGGGTGGCGGCCTGTTCGGCGGCCTCCGCCGCCTTGATGTCCTTGACCAGCTTCTCCTGCGCCTCGGCCTCGGCGGCGATGATGACGGCCTGCCGCTCGCGCTCCGCCTGCTCGACGGCGCGCAGCTTCTTGATGGACTCCTCCTGCTCGGCCACCGTCCGGTCCACCGCGACCCGTTCGCGCACGACCTCGGCGATGTCGCGGCGCTGCGCCTCGACCTCCTTGTCGGCGGAGATCTTCGTCAGCTGGGTCTCCCGCTCCCGGGCGATGACCTCCAGCATGCGGTCCTTCTCGATCCGCTCGTTCTCCACGGCGATGACCCGCTCGCGGTTCTTCGCGGCGACGGCGACCTCGCGGGCCTGGTTCTCCCGCTGCACGCCGAGCTGCTCCTCGGTGCGCAGGAACGCGCCCTGCGCACGCAGCCGTTCCTCCTCCACCACCCGGGCGGTCTCCGCCTCCTCGCGGGCGCGGGAGGTCTCGATCTCCCGCTTCTGCTTGATCTCGGCGTCCGCCTGCCGGCGCTCCAGCTCCAGGACGGCCTCCCGGGCGTCCACGTTCTGCCGGGTGATCTCCTTCTCCTCCGTGCGCTGCGCCTCGTTGGTGCGCACGTGCTCCACGGCGGTCAGCTCGGTGATCTTCCGGATGCCCTGGGCGTCCAGGACGTTCGCCGGGTCCAGCTGGGACAGCGGCGTCTGCTCCAGGTAGTCGATCGCCGCGTCCTCCAGGTGGTAGCCGCTCAGGTCGACACCGATCAACTCGATGATCTTGTAACGGAGTTCCTCGCGCTTGGTGTAGAGGTCGGTGAAGTCCAGCTGCTTGCCGACGGTCTTCAGCGCCTCGGAGAACTTGGCGTGGAACAGTTCCTGAAGGGTCTTCTGGTCGCTGGCGCGTGCCGTGCCGACGGACTGGGCGACCTTGATGACGTCCCCGACGGTCTTGTTGACCTTCACGAAGAACGAGATGCGGATGTCGGCGCGGATGTTGTCCCGGCAGATCAGGCCGTCCCGGCCGGCCCGGGTGATCTCGATGGCCTTCACCGAGATGTCCATCACCTCGGCCTTGTGCAGCACGGGCAGGACGACCTGGCCGGTGAAGGTGACGTCGACCCTGCGCATCCTGGAGACGATCAGCGCCTTGCCCTGCTCCACCTTGCGGAACAGCCGAGAGAGGGCGAACAGCGCGAGGGCGACGAGGAGCAGACAGACGACGGCGAGCACGCCGATGGCATCCATGACACACGTCCTTCAGGCATCAGAAGAAGGGCCGGGAAGCGGGCGTCCCGGTGCCGGACACCCTGCCGGTGTCCGGCACCGAAACGCTCAGCAGTGCTCCCCGCGGGTCATGATGGGCGAGCGGCTCCCGCTCGCGCATTGCCGACATCCGGCAGTGTTCACTAAGGTCTGCATGCCGGTGGGGCGACAGGAGGGCCGCACCGGCGCGCGAACATCCACGGGGGGGACGGCGTGACACACCGGGATACGCCCGAGCGGTATCTGGACGGCTACGACCGCATCCTGAAGGAGGTCTCGGACACCGGCCGCCGGCTCACCCGGGAGGAGCTGGAGTCGCGGCGCGTACTGGGTGAGCACGCCGCCGACGACGGGCACGGACTGCGCGCCCTGGTGAGCGCCCATCTGTCCGCCACCCGCGCCGGCTGGCCGAGTACCGGCTCCGGTACGGCGGACAGCGTCCTGGCGGCCGTGCAGCAGGCGATGGACGCCTTCGCCGAGGGGTACGAACGCGCGCAGACCCTCGCCGTACGCCAGGAGGAGGCGGCCCGCCGCGAGTTCATCGACGACCTGCTCTACGGACGCAGCGACCTGGGCCGCCTCGCGGAGCGCGCCGAACGCTTCGGGCTGCGGCTCGGCCACGCCCACGCGGTCGCCGTGGCGCGGGGCCCGGCCGCCTACACCGAGGGCGACGCGGTACCCCGCCAGGTGGAGCAGGCGCTCCTCGCCCGCTTCGGCAACCGCAGCGTCCTGCTCACCACCAAGGACGGCCGGCTGCTGTGCATCGCCCCCGGCCACGAGGACGAGATCCTGCCCTACTTCGCGAAGCAGGCCCACGCCGCCACCGACGGCGGCACGGTGGCCATCGGGCGGCCCCAGCCGGGCCCCGGTGGCGTCGTCCAGTCGTACGAGGAGGCTCTCAACACCCTCGAACTGGCCGACCGGCTGGGCCTGGACGACCCGGTGCTGCGCGCCGTGGACCTGCTCGTGTACCCGGTCCTCACCCGTGACCGGCAGGCCATGGCCGACCTGGTGCTGGACACCCTCGGCCCGCTGACGGCGGCCCGGGGCGGTGCCGAGCCGCTCCTGGCCACGCTCACCGCCTACTTCGACGTCGGCTGTGTGGCCGCCGAGGCGGCCCGCCGCCTGTCGCTGAGCGTGCGCGCCCTGACGTACCGGCTGGAGCGCATCCACAAGCTCACCGGCGCCAACCCGGCCGATCCGGGCCACCGTTACATGCTGCAGACCGCGGTCATCGGCGCCCGGCTGCTGGACTGGCCGGCCAAGGCCCTGTGAGGCGCTGCCGCCAACGACCTGTGAGGCCGGCCGCCGCCCTCACGGGCGGTGCCGGGGGCGGGTGACCGCGAGGAGCACCAGGGCGAGTGCCTGGATCGCGGCCACCACCGTGATCAGCACCGGGATCGAGTAGTCGTACAGGGCGCCGGTCAGTGCTCCGCCGACCAGGCCCGCACCGCCGACCACACCGGCGAAGACCCCGTACGCGGTGGCCCGCCGGGGCGGGGGCACCAGGTCGGCGACCGTCGCCCGCAGCGTGGACTCCTGCACGCCCATCGCCGCACCCCACACCAGGGACCCGCCCACCGCCCACGCGACGGTGTCGGTGAACGCCAGCGCCGGTACGGCGGCGGCCAGGACGGGCAGGACGACGAGCACCCGCGGGCCGATCCGGTCGTACCACCAGCCGGTGGCCAGCGCGGCCACCGCGTCGACGGCCATCGCGCCCGCGTACAGCACCGGCACCCAGGCGGTCGTCAGCAGGTGCCGGGTCACCAGGTGGTACGACAGCACGCCGAACGTCGCGAATCCGGCGGTCGTGGTCGCGGTGAACGCCGCGTAGGTCCAGAAGGCGGCCGGCAGCCGGCCCCCGGGTGCCGGCGCCGGGCCGCCCGCGGCGGCGGTCACCGCGCGCTCGTACGCCTCCGGGTCCGGCACCCGGGCCCGCAGCCAGAACAGCAGCCCCAGCACGGCCACCCCCGGTGCCGCGAGGACGCCCAGCGCGGGACCGTAGTCGCCGCCGGTCAGGGCGAGGACACCGGCCACCGTCAACGGGCCGACGAGGGCGCCGACCTGGTCCATCGCCTCGTGCACGGCGAACCCGCGGCCGCGGCCGGTCGCGGCCGTCGCGTGCGACAGGAGGGTGTCCTTCGCCGGAGAGCGCACCGCCTTGCCCACCCGCTCGGCGACCACCAGGACGCAGGCCGCCCACAGCACGCCGACCACGCCGAGCGGCGGCACGGAGACGACGGTCAGCGCGTAACCGGCGATCGCCAGCCCCCAGAACCTGCGGGTACGGTCCGCGAGCGGGCCCGACACCAGCCGCAGCACCAGCGCCGCCGCCTCACCGGCACCGGTGACGACACCGACGACGAGGGCGGAGGCGCCCAGCGAGGCAAGCAGCGGGCCGGTGACCGAACGGGCGCCCTCGTACACGAAGTCGGCGAGCAGGCTGACCGCCCCGAACCACACGACGAACCGCCACGGCCGCATCCCCGCCGGCTCCGCTCGCGGCCCGGCCGCTTCAGGGTTCACTCCGCCTGCTCCCGGTCCACGTCCGGACTCTACGCCGCGCGGGGGGACTCGGCGGGCCGCTGCCCGTGCCCTTAGGGTGAAGCCGTGATCGTGACGCAGCCCTCCGCCGGTGCGGCCGGGGTCCGCCGCCGTCGGGTGGTGCGGCCGGCCGTGCTGGTCGCCGTACTGCTGGGGCTGTTCCTCATGCACGGCGGTCCGGCCGCGGCCGACGGCGGCTGTCACGGGGCGGCGCCCGGCATGCCGGTCGCCTCGCACATGCCGGCCGGAACGGCCGCGCACGCCGTCCGCGCTCCGGAGGGAGCGGGTCCCAAGGCCGTGGCGCGGGTGGACCGGGCCGCGCGGGGTGCCCTGTGCGTGGCCACCACGCCCCGCTCCGGGATCCCGCTGCCACCGCTCACCGCGGCCGTCGTCCTGCTCGTGGCCGCCGTTCTGCTGCCGGGGACCGGGCGGGCGTACGGCGACGTACGCCACCGGGGGCCACCGGCCGGCGGGCGTGACCTCCTGTACCAGGTGTGCGTCGCACGGACGTGACGCGACCACCGGACCGCGGCTCACCGCCACGCGTCCGGTACCGGTCGCCCGTTCACGTTCACCGCGCCGGGCCCACGGCACGGCGCCCACCTGGAAAAGACGCCACATGTCCCAGCACCACCGGACGATCCGCCATGCCCTCACGGCGGCCACCCTCACCGCGGCGCTCGGCCTCACGCTGACCGCCTGCGGCTCCGGCTCCGGCTCAAGCCACAGCTCGCCCATGGCCGGCATGGACCACGGGGGCACACCCTCCCGCTCCGCGTCGGCCGACGCGATGGAGTCCATGCCCGGCATGGACACCGCGTCCGCCGGCAACGGCCTGGCCGCCGCCGAGGACGGCTACCGGATGACGTCCGCGCGCGCCACGCTGCCCGCCGGCCGCGCGGCCGGCTACCGCTTCACCATCACCGGTCCGGACGGCGGGCCGGTCACCGGTTTCGCCGTCGACCAGACCGAGCGAATGCACTTCTACGCCGTCCGCACCGACCTCACCGGCTTCCAGCACCTGCACCCGGCCATGGCCGGCGACGGCACCTGGACCGCGCCCCTGGCCGCCCTGCGACCGGGCACCTGGCGCCTGTACGCCTCCTTCACCCCGGACAGTGGACCCGGCAAGGGCAAGGACCTCGTCCTCAGCCGCACGGTGAAGGTGCCCGGAACGGCGACGGAGGCGTCGCTGCCGCCCGCGTCCGGCAGCACCACCGTCGACGGCTACACCGTGGCGGTGAAGGGCGACCTCATGGCGGGCATGGCCCATCAGTTGACCGCCACCGTCACCAGGAACGGCGAGCCGGCCGCCGACCTGCAGCCGTACCTGGGCACCTTCGCCCACCTGACCGCCTTCCACCAGGGCGATCTCGCCTTCGCACACCTCCACCCGGAGAGCAGCGCCGGCGGCGACCGCGGCGGACCGTCCCTGACCTTCCACGCCGAGTTCGCGCGGTCCGGGAACTGGCGGCTGTTCCTTCAGTTCCGGACCGGCGGCACGCTGCACACCGCGGCTCTGACGCTGCACGTCGGCTGATCCCCGCGCCGCGGTGACCGTCCGGCCGGTGGGGGCCTTCCCGGCCCCCACCGGTTTGGGCGGCGTCCCCTGACGGCTACTCATGGCGCATGATTCCCTCTCAGGTCGAAGAAGCCCTGCCGGAACTGGTCCCCTTCGTCCGTGCCGTGCAGGGGCGGCGGCCCGACGCCGGGACGTGGTGCGAGGCCTGGACGGTGCGCGACGTCCTGGTCCACCAGACGGGCAACGCCGAGGAACTGGCCCGGGTCCTGGAGGCGTTCATCGCGGGGGCGCCGGTGGAGACCCGGGGCTTCGAGCGTGAGGCTCCCTACCGGCGGATGCCCGACTCCGAGCTGTGGGCGGCCTTCGTCAGCCGCTGCGCACATCTCGTGGACGTGGCCGCGGCCGCCGCGGACGACCTGCCCGCGGACACGGAGGTGATGTGGACCGGCCGGTCCGTGACGGTCCCCTTCTTCGTCGAACACATGCGTCAGGAACTCGTGCTGCACCGCTGGGACCTCACCGGTGACGACCGTACGGCGGTCCGGTCGCTCGACGAACCGTGGATGACCGAGCACAGCGTCATGTCGGTCGGCCGCCCGCTGCTGACGAAGGGCCGCGCCGGCCTGGACCTGGGTGCCGGGGAGCGGGTCGAGGGCCGGCTGCGTACGCCGGGCACGGACGACGTCGTGGTGACCGCCGACGCCGACGGCGCCGCCATCCGTCTGGCTGCTCCCGAGGGCCCCGCCACGATCGAGAGCGACGCCGCCGTACGGCTGCTGCTGCTCTGGGGCAGGCGCCCGGCCGATCCCTCGCGCTGGCACAGCTCCACCGGGCCGGAGAACCTGCTCGCGGTCCGGACGTTGCTGGGTGGCTACTGAGGCATTGACCTGAGCAAAACTTAGGTTAGCCTAACCTTTCATGAGCACCCTTCTGCTGGCCGCGGACACGGCCGGTTACACGCTGCCCACCCCGTGGCGAGCCCTGACCAAGACCGGCTACTTCATCGGCCTGAGCGGCGCCGTCGGCGGCCTCGTCACCTACGCGACCACGGTGCGCCCCGCTCTCAGGGGGGCGTCGGACGGTGACGCTGACGGCTCCCGGCTGCGCGACCGCCTGTCGGTCTGTTTCGCCTGGTCCGGAGTGGTTCTCCTGGCGGCCGGATACTTCCAGCTCGTCGCGCGGGTCGCCCGGAACGGCCCCGGGATGCCGTTCGGCCACGCCCTGGCACCAAGACCCATATGGCAGTTCCTCAGAGCACCCGCGGACGACGGCGCCTGGATCGCGCAGGGCACCCTCTACCTGGTGCAGAACCTCGTCCTCCTGGCAGCCGCGATCACCCTCATGACGCTGTTCACCCGCGGCGCCCGGCGCCGGCTGGACCAGATCGCCCTCACCGCGCTCCCCCTCGCCCTGGCCGTCACGCTGATCGGCGCGGTCCCGGCCACCGTCCCGCTGAAGACGGACGAGGTACTGGACCGGGTCCTGACCCAGATCCACATCATCAGCGGCACCGTATGGCTCGGCGGTCTCGTCCTGCTGAGCCTTCTCGCCGGCGCCCGGCGGCGCCTGGGCCCGGACGCGGGCCTGCTCTGGGCCGACCTGTGGCGCCGCTTCAGCCTCGTCGCGATGATCTGCGTCGCCGCCGTCGTCGTCTCCGGACTGTGGATGACCTGGGAACACGTGGGCGCCGTCA
>NZ_JBEYVS010000042.1:0-62047 GCF_040644095.1 Streptomyces sp. NPDC047028 | reverse complement strand
AGGAGCTCGTGCGCAGCATCCGCAAGAACGCCAAGCGTGCCGAGGACGCGGCCCGCGACGTCGACAACGCCGAACTCGACCCGCGCTTCGTGGAGACCCGGCCTCCTTCCGCAGCCGGTTGTGGGCTCCTTCCACGAGCCGAAGTGCTCGGGCAGGTCCATCCACGGACTCAGCCGTGTGCGAGCCGGTTGAGAGGGGATGGCAAGGCTCGGACGTGGTCGGGTGAGAGGTGCAGCTCATATGGCAGGCAGCAGTCGGAGCAGAGGGTCGCGACCAGTGTGCCGCAGGCGCAGACCTGGTTCAGTCCCCCATCGGGAGTCGCCCCGCAGCATGCAGCGGAGGCGTGCCGCGTTGTCAACGCGTGGCAGTCATCCGGGTTCATGACGATATTGCCTCGTGGCCCCTGCGAGACCAGTGGTTGCCCGTCGATGTTGTAGTGAGTTCCGTGGCGTGGCATCACCGGGCCGGGTGCTGCGGCAACGACGAGAGGCGGCCCGTACGGTTCCGTCTCGATCGCGTAGCAGCCGGACGGCACAGTGGCCGGCGACGGCCCCATTTCCTCCGCCTCCCACCAGGCGTAGTCGGGAGCCTCGGGCACCGCTGGCAGACGCTTCAGCGGCCCCGTCAGCACAGCGCCGCAGGCAGCGCACGCAAACACGGTCATGTCCGGTGCGGTCCGCTCGACCATGGTGGAGTCAGACACGGCGGCCTGCTCACTGCCCAGCTGGACACTGGCCCCATCCTGATCACGCTGATCTTCCATGGAGGAACCGTACTGAAACACGCTGATTGCCTGGCAGCCGCCTCCGCCGGAATCAGACGACGATCTACCGCGCGGACTCACGCCCGCGACCAGCACGAGCACCCGAGCAACGAGCACACCAGCCCTTTGACCTGCGAATTCAAGTTGGTGGAGGCTCAGTTGAATCCACCCTGCGAGCAGCGATCGGAGTGCAGCATCCACCCGAGGAAGAGGAGATCGATGGGCTTGATGGCCCGACTCGAGAGGTACCTGCTTCAGGACTTTCCTCTGATTCACCTGGTGATCGGTGGCTTCGGCAACACGACATTCCTGGTCGGCAGCGTGTTCTTCTCTTCCCCGGCCTGGAACGGATGGCCTTGTGGATGTTCGTGGTGGGCTTGCTGGGCATGTCCGTGGGCACGGTCGGTGAGGTTTTCGTCCGCCACCAGCGCAAGAAGCACTCGTCAAGTCCTGCGGCGGAGACGGCCGGGCGAGACGTGTGATCTCGGGTGCTGCTTCATCGCCCGGAGCTTGGAGAACTCAGTGCCCCGCAGCCAACCGCGGGCGGAGGATACGGCGGCTTGAAGGCCGTTTCGGCCTCGGCGCGAGTGAGACGGTCGATGACTCGAATCCATGCTGGCGGTTGGCATCGTTGCGCGGCATGCCTGCGCCGGGGTGCCGCCGGACGAGCCAGGTAGGCGCTTATGGAAGAGACCGGCTGCCCGCGACTGCTTTGATGCCGACCGGTACCTCGATACCGGCCTGCTCGGCGATGACGGCGTGTACCACTCCCCTGCCCCATCCATTCCTTCTGTATGTGCCCGTCGGACACCCGGAAGGACGTGGTCATGATCTTTTGGGGCCGGCGGCCGGAAGGCCGGGCCCCCGACCATGAGTGTGGCCGGGACCGGCCCACGACCGGAAAGCGGGGCGGCCCGGCGCGTGCCCGGGACCGCCCCGCCGAAGCGAGCCGCGGCTCAGCTGTGGTTGTAGGTGACCGAGAAGCTCTCCCCGCCGCTCAGCGAGGAGGTGGTGGCCTTGGTCGTGCTGCCCGACGCCATGTTGATCCTGTCGGGCGAGTAATTGCCGATCGCCTGGCCGTTGGCGGTGGCGTTGGTGAAACTCGCGGTGCCAAAGTTCGACAGCGGGAGCACGCCGGAAGAGCTGGACGGCGCCTCGGCTATCACCTCGGCGGATGCGTTGGACAGGCCGCTCTGTGTCTTGGTCGTTGTCTTCGTCCACCCCTTGGTGGTGTCCGTGAGGGTGAGCGTGTACTTGGTGCCGCTGCGGGTGATCGTGGAGTTGAAGTGGTCACCGGCGCTGACCGAGTTCCTGTAGTTGACGGGGTACGCGGGGTACATCTCGTACCAGGACGAGTAGACCGCCCTGCCACTGGAGCAGTCCGCTTCGGTGCCCGTCTGCTCCACGGAGTTGCTGCCGTCGCCGTCGATGCCGATCCAGAACGACGAGTACGTGGTCGATCTGGTGCAGCTGACCGCCGGCTGCACCCAGCTGGCGGAGACGCTGGTGAACGTGGTGCCGGTCGCGGCGTACCCGGCCCAGTTGGAGCTGGTGCTGTTCCTGACGCCACCGACCAAGTGGTGGCTGCTGATGTGACCGCTGACCGGGCTCATGAGCAGCGCCGGCGCGGCGACGGCGGCTGCGGGGGAGGTCGCCAGCGCGGACAGGACGGCGCCGGCTACGGCTGTGGCTGCGGCAAGGCGGATCGTGGCAGACATGCTGCTCCTTCTCGCGGGACTCGCGGTGCAGACGTAGCTGGCGGCCACCAGTGAGGGGAAACGTGCGCCCGTGATTGTCAGTGTGCAGACAATGCGTGCGGTTGCCACCCGCCTTGCGGGCTTTCATAGCAAAGGCCCTGCCAAGTAGCGGCCGCATAAGGCATGTTGACGGCCAATCCGCCCAGCCGACGGGCCAGAAGGCCGATCACGCCCCGTCGTACACCGCCGGCCTTTGGGCCGAGTCCGCAGGGATCCGCGGGCGCCGGAGCGGCATGAGGATGAGGCAACCGGCCTCTTCCCTCTTCCCTGTAGTTGACAGGGAAGACGCTGAACGGCGGATGGACTCGGGGCCGCCGGCGAGGCGGTTAGCGTCGTCGATCCCGCATCGGAAGACGACCCACAACTCAGATCCTTCAGTGATGGGTTGGGGGCGGTGCGGGGTGTCTCCCGCCGTTCGTCCGGCGTCGGTGGAGGATGCCCTTGGGATCGAGAGTCAATGACGTCGCCACCAACACCATCCGTCGGATACACCCACCGAGACCTGGCACGCGCTTGCGACGGTGTGCATCACCCCCGTCGGCGCATGGGGACCTGTCACCATCGCCTCTCGCGGTCGCCTACCAACGCCGCCGAACCGCACCGTCGCCAGGCGAGAGGCCCTGACGCCGGTGGTGGGGCTGATGGTGGGCGAGTTCGTCGGCGCGGCGGGATGCCCGGGCTCGAGCCGTGCCTCGTCCGCGTTCGGCGATCAGCTGGTGGCGCCGGGTCGTGCGGTCAGACCCAGGCGGGCGCCGGCTGCTCGCACCGCCACCATCCGGTTGCCCGTGCCGTCTTCGCGATGACGGGCGACAGGTGGTAGTTGCGGACGGTGCCCTGGGACGGCGGATGGCTTCGGGCATGGCCAGCAGCATTGCGGGAGGCCAAGTGGAACGCACAACGGGCCAACTATCACGCTCAAGGGCCACGGAGTTCGGCGCGCACCGCGTCGAGAACCTGGGCGCGGATGCGGGTGGTGCGACCGCCCGGACGGCGGTCCGACGTCGTGTCCGGTGGGTCTGTCATCGGCGATGAGTATCCGGTTGATCATGGCGGCAGGGCTGTGCCAGCTTCTTCACGCAACAGTTGTCGCTCTAGGTCCGCTAGAGAGGAACCGCCTCCGCGATGCAGCCCGTGCCCGCTGACCCCACCGTGCTTCACCCGATGCCTGAGCACCCGCGCGTGGTTCTGCTCAAGCCGTTGGTGACTTCGCCGTTGATCGAGGTCGGTGACTTCTCCTACTACGACGATCCGGACGACCCGACCGCGTTCGAGACGCGCAACGTTCTCTACCACTACGGTCCCGAGCGGCTTGTCATCGGCAAGTACTGCGCGTTGGGGACGGGCACCCGGTTCATCATGAACGGCGCCAACCATCGCATGGACGGTCCTTCCACTTTCCCGTTCCCCACCATGGGGGGCTCCTGGGCGGAGCACTTCGACCTGATCACCGGCCTGCCCGGCCGGGGCGACACGGTAGTCGGCAATGACGTGTGGTTCGGGCACGGTGCCACGGTCATGCCCGGTGTGCAGATCGGCCACGGAGCGATCATCGCCGCCGGCGCCGTGGTCACCGGAGACGTCCCCGACTACGGCATCGTCGGCGGCAACCCGGCCCGGCTCATCCGCACCCGCTACGACGCTGCGGACATCACCCGGCTCCTCGCCGTGGCGTGGTGGGACTGGCCCGTGCAGTCCATCACCAGGCATGTACGGACGATCATGTCGGGGACCGTCGCCGACCTGGAGGAGGTCGCCGGGCAGATCGAGCAGGCCTGACACCGCGTCCTCGCCACACCTCCCACATCCTCACCCGTCCTGCGCCAGAAACGAGTGGTCACCCATGTCCCGTCGCCGCGCCCACATCGCGATGGTCGGCGTCCCCATCGTCAGCCATGTCCTGCCCAGCCTCGCGCTCATCCGTGAGCTGGTGACCCGCGGGCACCGGGTCACCTACGCCAACGACCCGTTCGTCGCCGACCGGATCGGGTCCGTCGGCGCGGAGCTGGTCCCCTGCACCTCCACGTTGCCCTTCGCGGACAACAACTGGCCCGCCGATCCCATCGCCGCGGCCGGCCTCTTCCTCGACGACGCCGTCCAGGCGCTCCCGCAACTGCGAGCCGCCTACGACGACGATCCGGCCGACCTGTACCTCTACGACATCGGCGCCTACGCCGCGCGCGCCCTCGCCGAAGCGCAGGGCCGTACCCTCGTGCAGCTGTCCCCGACGTTCGTCGGCTGGGACGGCTACCAGGAGGAAGTCGCGGCGCATCTGCGGAAGCTGCCGGGCGCCGACGCCTACCAGGACAGGTTCGCACGGTGGCTCGCCGGCTGCGGTGCGACCACCACGGACGTAGACGCCTTCTCCGGGCCGCCCGCCCGGGCCCTCGCCCTGATCCCGAGAGCGATGCAGCCGCACGCCGATCGAGTCGACACCGACACGGTGACCTTCGTAGGCCCCTGCTTCGACACCCGAGCGGACACGGAAGGGTGGACCCGCCCGGCGGCCGCGGACAACGTGCTGCTGATCTCGCTCGGGTCGGCGTACACGCGGCAGCCGGCGTTCTACCGCCAGTGCATCGCGGCCTTCGGCGACCTGCCCGGCTGGCACGTCGTACTCCAGATCGGCAAGTACACCGACCCCGAGGAACTCGGCACCATCCCGCCCAACGTCGAAGTGCACTCCTGGGTCCCGCAGCCGGCGATCCTGGAACAGGCCGACGCCTTCGTCACCCACGCCGGCATGGGCAGCTGCGGCGAAGGGCTCCTCGCCGGCGTTCCCATGATTGCCGTGCCGCAGGGAGCCGAGCAGTTCATGAACGCCGACCGGCTCGTGGAACTCGGCGTCGCCCGCCGTGTGGACACCGCTGACGCCACCGTCGAGACGCTTCGCACGGCGCTGAACGAGCTGCTCACGGATCCGGAACGCGTCGGCCGGTCCCAGCAGTTGCAGACCGCCGCCCAGGCCGAGGGCGGCACCTCGCACGCTGCCGACCTCATTGAGAACATGCTGTCCGCCGCCGAGGGCTCCGCGCTCTGAGCGCTGCCGCTTCCCTTCCCCGGCCGGCGCCGTCCTCAGCCGAGGACGGCGCCTGCAGGACACGCACGGGGAGATCACCGCCGAGGGCGGGACGGTCGGGCAGCGACTCAGTTCGCTGAAGATGGCCGGGGGCACGTCCACGATGCGTCCAGGCTCGGCCCCTCAGACGTCCTACAGGTCCGGCGGCAGGCCGAACTCGGTAGGCGGCGGGCGGCCTCACTCGTGATGGCCGGCTGCTCGACCGGCGGTCGGATGAGTTGTCCGGAGTCCGGTCAGGCCGACCACCCCGGGGAGCAGGGACGCAGCGGCACCGCGCGGCATCCCTGGCGGTCGTCCTCGGCGAGCACCCCGCGCGCACTCAAAATGATCACGGGGTCAATAGTCAGGCCGAAGGTCCAGCGGGCTGTCGCGCCTGTCGGGACCGTCCGACCACCCATGGCCGGCCCGCGGACTCACCCGCGCTCAAGGGCCGCGAAGCCCCTTCGACAGGCCACGGCTTCGGGGGCCACATCGCACCGTTACCGAGGAAGTACCACCCGGAGACAGGATGTAAAGCGCTCCCGCCACGGACCATGCGGCAGGCGTACCGCGGACGGTTGCCGTGCCGATCCCACACCGGAGTTGGTACTGATCGGCATGAGGTCCTAGAGTCGATACATGGTTGGCCCAGGCAACCTTTGCAGGCGTGCGGCGGCCACCCCACGCGGAGCAGGTCCGGCGTGACCGATGTCACGAAGTATCCGGCTCCCGCCCCCCACATGCACAACGAACACACCCGCGCGCACCCACGTGTACGGGCTCAGGAGGATCACACATGCCGAATGCCGCCCCCCACTTCCGCAGCCATGTGGAGCACATCCTCGACGCCCTGCGGGCACACCCCGACCGTGAGGCGTTGGTGTACGGCGATCACCGGGTCACCGCGGGGCAGTTGCGTGCCTTGGCGCTCCGGATGGCGCGAGCCATGCAGGCGCAGGGGGTCGAGCGCGGCCAGACGGTCACACTGCTCAGCGGCAACCTGCCGGAGTCTGTGGCCACGCGGTATGCGGCCAATCTGATCGGCGCCCGGGTCAACCACCTGTACAGCAGGCTCGCCTGCGACGTGCAGGCCGCGATCGTGCGTGATGTGGAGACCAGGGCACTCGTCGTCGACCCGCGGATGACCGACCGGGCCGCCGAGATCACCGAGTCCGTGCCGGTCAAGTCGGTGCTGGTACTTGGCCCGACCGAAACGGGCGAGGATCTGTTGGCGCTCGCCGCGCACCAGTCCGAAGAGTCCTTCGTGAGCCAGGCGCAGCCCGACGACATTTGCGCCATCCGGCACACCGGCGGCACCACCGGCCATCCGAAGGGCATATGCACCACCTACCGGCAG
This sequence comes from Streptomyces sp. NPDC047028, assembly GCF_040644095.1. NCBI lineage: Bacteria > Bacillati > Actinomycetota > Actinomycetes > Kitasatosporales > Streptomycetaceae > Streptomyces > Streptomyces sp. NPDC047028. The sequence goes on along the minus strand of NZ_JBEYVS010000042.1, from coordinate 55,115 downwards.
GTGCAGGCGCAGCGTGCCGCGCGCCCGCTCGGCAACGACGCGGCCTCCACACGCCGCCAGCTCGTCGCCACCACCATCGCCCACGCGGCCGGGATGCTCACCGACGCTGTGCTGGAGTCGGGCGGCGCCGTGGTCATGCTCGACGACTTCGAGGCGGGGCAGGTGCTCGGGACCATCGAGCGTGAGCGCATCACCCACCTGTGGCTGCTGCCGCCCCTCCTCTACCAACTGCTCGACCATCCCCGCATGGACCACACCGACACGTCGACGCTGCGCCAGGTGCTCTACGGCGGCTGTCAGGCATCCCCCGCACGCCTCTCCGACGCCGTGGGCCGCCTCGGTCCCGTGCTGACGCAGGGATACGGGCAGAACGAGGCAGGACTCATCAGCATCCTCACCCCGGACGACCACGCTCGCCCCGAGCGGCTGCGTAGCGCGGGCAGGATCCTGGACGGGGTCGAGGTCGAAATCCGGGACGATGCCGGGAATGCGCTTCCCGACGGCGAACACGGCGAGATCGTCGTGCGTTCCGCCATGGTCATGCAGGGCTACTGGAAGCAACCGCAGCTCACCGCCCAGGTCCTTCAGAACGGCTGGCTGCACACCGGCGACATCGGGTTCCGGGGCAGCGACAGCTACCTGACCGTCGTGGACCGCCTCAAGGACATGATCGTCGTCGTCGGCGGCCATGTGTACACGACCGAACTGGAGGATCTGCTCAACAGCCACCCACAGGTCCGGCAGAGCGCTGTCTACGGCGTCCGCGACGAGGACCGCATGGAGCGCGTCCACGCCGCCGTACTGCTCGTCCCCGGCGCCGAGACCAGTGCCGACGAGCTCCGCGCCTATGTGCGCGCCGAACGCGGCTCCATGTACGAGCCGGCCCGCATCACCTTCCCCGCCGAGCTGCCTCTCACCGACGTGGGCAAGCCGGACAAGAAGGAGCTGCGCCGACGCGCCATGGCCCACGCCTGATCATGCTCGCCGCGGAGGGCAGGGATGCGAGCCCAACCCGCCGGTGACTGGTGCCGTGGCTCCAAGTCTCTCGCGGCCAGGCGGCTCGCCCGGCGTGCGGGTCTGATACACGAATTTCCGTTCACCGGCCGGCCGTTGTTCTTCTGCCGGCGTTTGACCGCGTACTGCGTCCTGCCGGAGAGCTTGTCGTCCTCCGCCTCCGCTCCACGGTGAAGCCGGTGGAGCCGAGTTCGGCGAGGTTCTGTTCCAGCATGCGCACGTCGTCTCGGACATGCCGGGCTCGAACTCACGCCAGGCGGGCAGCACGCCACGCATCAGGAACACGGGTTTGTTCCGGACCGTGTAGAGACGCCTGTTCTGCGTGAGGACCGTGTTCGCCGCCTACACCCGGGAGACGATGCCGGTCAGGTAGTTCTTGACCGGGCGGGGCCGTCGTCGCACCGGCTCGGGCGCCTTGTCCATCCACAGCCGCCCGGCCCGTGCCGCCGCACCACGGGCCGGCCTCCTCCTGGGCGCGGGCGTTGACGTCCGTCCTGGCCGCCGGGACCTCCACCGATCATCGGCCCAAGCGGGTCGATGATCCGGTCGGCCGCCGACCCGGACACCCCGAACAGTGGGGCGAGCTGCCACATGGTCAGGTTCCTGCGCCAGTACGCCGCGACCAGCAGAGCCCGGTCCTCCAGCGGAAGGCTCCACCGCCGGCCCCTGCGGACCCGCGTCCGCACCCTCGCGCCGCAGACCGTCACCAGCTTCCCGAACGTGCTCGCGCTGAGAGCCCGGTGAACGGGAGTATCCAGATGCCTCAGGGTTGAACTCGTCAAGCTGCGGCAGCGAGTTCGATGGGGAAGGCGGTGCGTTCGTCGAACAGCTTGCGGTTCTGGAGGCAGTGGTATAGCTGTCCGATCATGCGGTTGAAGAGGTTGCGGTGGTACGTGGTACGCGTCTACGCCCCTTGAGGGACCCGCGGGAGAGCTGGCCGGCCGGCGCCATGCCGGGCGATGCACCGGAGGAATCCGGTCCTGCACGCTCACCGAGTACCAGCGCATGCGCGCCTACCTGGTCGAACGCGACCTCCTCGGCTGACGCCGCCCATTCCGTGGCCGCGGCACGTCGTACGGCTGCGACGCCGAAAGGCTGCGGCGAGCACTACCGGCACAACGAGGAAGAACCGATGAGCATCGTCCTGACCACCGCGTGTCCCACGACCGTGACGGTCTGCACCGTGCATGTGTGGACGGCGCGAGGACGTCAAGTATTTCGCCGGTCGTCCGTCAGGTTGGATGCGTGATCGCTCACGCTGCTCGTAAAGGCAGCTATAGGCATGAAAACGGAGAAACCGCAGGTATTAGGGGGAATCAGGTCTGGTTCGGGCAAGGTGTGCCGGTTGCCCGGGTTGGCCGAAGCGGTCGGTGGGGTGGAGCCTCGGCTTTCGGCAAGGCAGGCTGAGCGCATGAAAGCGCTCTTGTGTTCGCCCTCGATACCGGGCCCGGGCGGTCACAACCGGGTCCTGTTCACGCTGATGCAGTGTGTGCCCTTTCTGATCGCGCTGGCCGTGCTGGTCATCGAACTCACGCCTGCACACTTCATCTACACCGGGCCCTTCCTCACCGCGGTGCCGGCGCTGGCGGCGGTGACGCTGGGGCCCGTGGGTACCACTGTGGCGGCGAGTCTGGCGGTGACGATCAGTGCGACGACCGCGACCTACAACGAGGCATGGGGCACGCTGCAGGTCTACAGCAACTTCCTGGCTCTGGGTCTGGTCACCGTCGCCGGTTTCGTCACCAGCCGCGCCATGCAAGAGCGCAGACAGAGGGAGCTGGACCAGGTCCGGCGCATCGCCGTGGCGGCTCAGGACGTGGTACTGCGGCCCGTGCCCGCATGTCTGGGGCCGCTGCGGGTCGGCAGTCTGTGCCTCGCGGCCGGAACCGGGGCGCGGGTGGGCGGTGACCTGTACGAGGCGGTGCAGACGCGGTACGGCGTCCGGATGATCGTCGGGGACGTCCGGGGCAAGGGGCTGACCGCGGTGCGAGCCGTCGCCGTGATCCTGGGCGCGTTCCGGGAAGCCGTGCACTACGAGGACGATCTGGTCGAGGTCATGAACCGGTGCGCGGCCGCGCTGCGCCGGGAACTCACCGTGCCCGGTGCCTATGGTCAGGAGACTCTGCTGGAGGGGTTCACCACGGCGCTCATCGCGCAGGTGTCGGACGAACCCGGGGTGCGACTGGTCAATCGCGGTCATCCCCCGCCGCTCCTCCTGCACGGGGGGAAGGCCGCGCTACTCGACGCGGGCTCGCCGTCGCCGCCTCTCGGGCTCGAAGACCTCGTCACCGATCTTCCGGAGAAGGCTGAGAGCCATCCGTTCGACCCCGGTGACCGTCTGCTCCTCTATACGGACGGGGTGATCGAGGCCCGCGATGCCGACGGTGCGTTCTTCGCGCTGCCGGAGGCCATGGAGGGGATAGGTGCCGGCCCCGGCCCGGCGGAATCTCTGGAGCGACTGCACCAGGCGCTGCGCCGTCACACCGGCGGGGATCTGGCGGACGACGTGGCGATGCTCCTGGCCGACCGGTTCGGCCGCCCGGCGGAGCGGCCTTCCGGTGGGGCAGTCACGGGGTGACCGCCGCCTCGCGGGAGGACAGGTCGACCACGCTGCCGGTCGTCCTGGCGCGTTCGGCCGCCCACACCACTCGGTGTGTCGCCAGGCTCTGGCCCGCATCCGAGTGGACCAGTGAGGCGTCGCCGGTGGCCACGGCGGCCAGGAAGGCCTCGGTGAGCGCCTCGTCGCCGCCTCCGTGCCCGTCCGCCGCGGAGGGGCCGTCCTCCGTCAGGGTGTCGACGACCTCCTCCGTACCGGTCCGGAAGTCGACCAGCCGCAGGGTGCGGCCGTCCCCGTCCACGAAGCCGTGCGTGCCCATCAGGCGGGTCCGGCGGTGTTCCATCGGGGTGAAGGCGCTCATCGTGAACGAGCAGGTCGCGCCGTCCGCGAACTCCATGGTCACCACCTGGTGGTCCACGACGTCGTTGTCGCACTCGTACACGCACCGCCCGTAGGGCCCGCTGTCCAGCGCGGCGAGGACGCCCTCCTCGGTGTGCTGCTCGGTGACGGCCGACAGCGGCCAGAACTCCCGCTCCGGGTCGCCGAGGCAGTCCAGGTAGAGCCGCTTGGCGGAGTACGGGCAGGTCGGCTCCAGCGGGCACCGGGTGCAGCGCGACGCCGCCCCGGCGGGCCGCTGGTCGGCCCGGAAGTGCGTCAGGCTGCCGAATGAGCTGACGCTCCGCGGCAGCCGCCCGAAGAGGTGGACCAGCCAGTCGATGTCGTGGCACGCCTTCGTCAGCAGCATCGGGGCGGAGGTGTCCTGGCGCCGCCAGTGCCCGCGGACGAAGGAGTGGGCGTGGTGCCACCAGCCCACCGGCTCCAGGTGCTGCACACTGACCAGCCGGCCGATCCGGTCCTCCGCGAGCAGCCGCTTGATCGCCCTGGTGTAGGGCGTGTAGCGCAGCACGTGGCAGACGGCGAGCAGAATGCCGTTGCGGTCGGCGGCCTCGGCTATCGCGGCGGCCTCCGTCTCGCTGGTGGCCATCGGCTTCTCCACGAGCAGGTGGTAGCCGAGGTCGGCCAGTAGCACCGCCGGGTCGGTGTGCTGCTGGTCCTGGGTCGCGATGATCGCGGCGTCCGCGAGGCGGCCGGCCGCCGCCAACTGGGTCCAGTCGGCGAACACCCGGTCCTCCGGGATGCCGAATTCGGCCGCGGCCGCCACGCGCCGGGACGGGTCGGGCTCGGCCACCGCGACCACCTGGCCGGTCCCTGCGGCCACGGCGTGGCGGGCGTACGACTGTCCGCGCAGCCCGGCGCCGACGAGAGCTAGAGTCACCCGAGGCATGGCATTCCTTCCGGAAATAACACAGGAGTCCCTCATTATTAGCGGCAACGTAGCCAAGCTCAAGGGGGAGCGGTGACCGAAGACCTGAGCGGGGGCGACCTTTCCCGCCTCCGGCAGCTCAACTCGCTCGCGGTGATCAACGCGCTGCGCGGCGAACCCGCCCTGACGCTCACCGAGCTGGCGAAACGGACCGGGCTCTCCCGCGCCTCCACCGAGGACGTGGTGCGCGAGCTGCTCGGACGCGGCTGGGTGGCCGAGGCTCCCGCCGCCGCCGGCACGGTGGGCAGGCCGGCCCGCCGCTACCGCTTCCGGGCCGACGCCGGACGGGTACTGGGCGTCGACATCGGCGGCCACAAGGTGCTCGCCCTGGTCGCCGACCTGGACGGCACGGTGCTGCACAGCGTCCGGGTGGCCGTCACCCCGCGACTGGGGCGCCGCCAGCGGCTCGCCGCCGTGGACCGGGCGGTCCGCGAGGCACTGGCCGGCGCCGGGCTCGCCGCCGGCGAGGTGTGGGCGGTCGGCGCCGCCACCACCGGCCTGGTGGACGCCACCGGGAAGGTGATGCTCTCCGAGGCGCTTCCGGAATGGACCGGGGTGGACGTCGCCGCACACCTCGGACGGCTGGTGCCCGCACCGGTGCTGGTGGAGAACGACAGCAAGCTGGCGGCGCTGGCCGAGTCCTGGTGCGGGGTGGCCCGCTACGCCAAGGACGTGGTGGTGCTGCTTGCCGGGCTCCGGACCGGCACCGGCCTGATCATCGACGGCAAGCTGCACCGCGGCTTCGGCAACGCGGCCGGGGAGATCGGGGCACTGCCGGCCTCCGGGTGGATCAGGGCCCAGGAGCATCTGCAGTCCTGGCCGCCGGCGGCCGCCGGGGCAGGTGCGGGCGCTGGCGTGGACGCCGGGGTCGGCGCGGACTCCGGTGCCGGGCCGCGGGCCGGGGGCGGTACCGGTGCCGGGGGTCGTTCCGGGGTCGGGGACAACGGTGTCGTCGGTGGCGCGGAGGCCGGGGACAACGGCGGCGCGGCGGGCGGGGACAACGGTGTCGCCGACGGCGCGGAGGGCGGGGGGCCGGGCGGGGACGCCGGTGCGGCCGCCGGGCTCCCGGCCGGGCTTCCGAACCGGCCGCAGGGCGCCGACCAGGGTGTTGGCCAAGGTGACGACCAGGGCGGAGGACGTGGCCGGGCTCGCCGTGGGGACCGTACCGCCCCGCCTGTCGAGGATGTCGACGCGGCCGTCGAGGAGGTCTTCCGGGCAGCCCGGGCGGGTGACCGCCGGGCCGCCGCCGTGGTGCGGCGCTACGTCCGCGACCTGGCGGTGGGCGCCGCGGCCCTGGTGCTCACCCTCGACCCCGAACTGGTCGTGGTGGGCGGGGGCTTCTCCCGCTCGGCCGACCTGATCGTGGAGCCGCTCCGCCGGGAGCTGGACCGGTGGTGCATCCGCACCCCCGAGGTGCGGGTCTCCGAGTTCGGCGACGAGGGGGTGGCCCTAGGGGCGTTGCGCCTGGCGCTGGACCACATCGACCGTGGGCTGCGCGAAGGGGATGGGATCGCCGCCGCGGAGCACTTCCCGCGCAGCCGTCCCAGAAGTTCGTAACCGTCGCGTGTCTTGACTTAATTTGCCTGGACTCCATCATATCTCTCAGCTTGACGGTCCCGGGTGCCCAGCGTGCCCGGGAGCCGTCCTGAGACGTGGGCGCCGGCGACCGGCGCCCCGTACACCGGGAGGACCAGGATGCGGAAGTCGACGCGGTTGGGTGCGGTTCTGCTCGGGGTGGTCCTGACCGCCTCGGCGTGCTCGAGCGGCGGAGGCAACTCGGCCTCCACAAGCGGCGGCAAGGTCACGCTGTCGTACGGCGTCTGGGACGCCACCCAGAAGAAGGCCATGGACCAGTTGGCCGCCGCCTTCACCAGAACACACCCGAACATCCATGTGAACGTCCAGGTCACCCCGTGGGCCGACTACTGGACGAAACTCAAGGCAGCCGCCACCGGCGGCGCGGCCCCCGACGTCTTCTGGATGAACGGGCCCAACTTCCAGCTGTACGCGTCCAACGGCGTGATCCGCCCGCTGGACGCCCAGATCGCCAAGGACAAGGTCAGCCTGGCGAACTACCCCAAGCAGCTGGTGGACCTCTACAGCTACCAGGGCCACCACTACGGCCTGCCCAAGGACTTCGACACCATCGGCGTCTGGTACAACAAGACGCTCTTCGACCAGAAGAAGATCCCGTACCCCAAGGACGGCTGGACCTGGGCGGACTTCCAGCGGGACGCGGCGAAGCTGACCGACCGCTCCAAGGGGATCTACGGCGCCGACGCCGAGCTGACCAGCTTCCAGGAGTACCAGTACAACACCATCGCCCAGGCCGGCGGGTACGTCATCTCCAAGGACGGCAAGAAGTCCGGCTACGACAACCCCAAGACCATCAAAGGCCTGCGCTTCTGGACCGACCTGATCAAGAAGAAGCAGTCCCCGGACCTCAAGACGATGACGGACACCACTCCGCTCCAGCTCTTCGAGGCCGGCAAGATCGCCATGTACTGGGGCGGTTCGTGGGACGCCGCCGAGTTCGGCGGCAACGCCTACACCAAGTCCCGGGTGGACGTCGCCGCGCTGCCCAAGGGCGAGAAGAAGGCCACCGTCATCCACGGTGTGGCCAACGTGGTCTCCTCCAAGACCAGCCACGCCGACCAGGCATGGCAGTTCGTCCGCTTCCTCGGCTCCGAGCAGGCCGCCGACATCCTCGGCAAGAACGGGCCCATCCCGGCCTACAACAACACCCAGGCCAACTGGGTCAAGGCGCACCCGCAGTTCAACCTCCAGGCCTTCCTGGACGAGGTCCCCTACGGCGTCCCCTACCCGGTGTCCAAGAACACCGCGGCCTGGAACGAGGACGAGCTGACGTACCTCACCAAGGCGTGGAACGGCGACGAGTCGCTCGACAAGGCCGCCGCCGGCCTCGCGGCGGCGATGAACGCCAAGCTCGCCAAGGAGTGACATGATCACCACCACCGACCCGGGGGCCGTCCCGCACGCCGAGCACGGTGGCACGGCCTCCGGCCCGGGCGGGGCGGGCCGGCGCCCGGTACCAGCACCCCGCCCCCGCCTGCGCCGGGACCGCGTCACCGAGGCCCTGTGGGGCTACGCCTTCATCGCCCCGACCGGGCTCGGACTCGTGGTCTTCTACCTCTGGCCGGTCGTGCAGACCGCGTACTTCTCGTTCACCGCCTGGGGTCCGTTCGGCGGCCACACCTGGACCGGACTCGCGAACTACTCGCGGCTGCTGCACGACTCGGAGTTCGGCCGGGCGATGCTCAACACCCTGCTCTACACCGGGCTCGGGCTGCTCTCCATCCCGCTCGCCGTCGTCTTCGCGGCGCTGCTGAACCGGGAGGGCATGCGCGGCACCGGCTTCTACCGCACGCTGTTCTTCCTCCCGGTGGTCACCATGCCGGTGGCCGTCGCGATGGTCTGGCGGTGGCTCTACAACGGGAACTACGGCCTGATCAACTACCTGCTGTCGCTGATCGGCGTGCACGGGCCCAACTGGGTCTCCGACCCCCGGGTCGCGATGTACGCACTGGTCGTCGTCGGCATCTGGAGCAGCCTGGGCTACAACCTGATCATCTTCCTGGCGGGGATGCAGGCCATCCCCAAGGAGTACTACGAGGCCGCCTCGGTGGACGGCGCCGGACCCGTCCGGCAGTTCTTCCGGATCACCATCCCGCTGCTGTCGCCCACCGCGTTCTTCGTCTCGGTGATCTCGGTGATCGGCTCGCTGCAACTGTTCGACCTGGTCTACATCATGGCCGGCTCCGGGACGGGCGCCCGCTCCAACCCCGCGTTCCCCCGGCTGGAGACCGTCGTCTCGCTCTTCTACGACCGCGCCTTCGTCACCAACGACCGCGGCTACGCGGCGGCCATCGTGATGGTGCTGCTCCTGCTGATCATCGCGCTGACCGCGCTCCAGTTCCGGCTCCAGAAGAGGTGGGTCCACTATGCGTGAGGGCTCCCCCGGCTCCCCCAGTTCCCCCGGCTCCCCCAGTTCCCCCGGCTCCCCCAGTTCCCCCGGCTCCCTCCGCTCTCCCCGCCGCGCCCGCGGGCGCTCGTCCAACCGTGTCGTGCATGGCGTGCTGATCGCGTCCTCGCTGGCGATGGTCGCCCCGTTCGTCTGGCAGATCATCACCTCGCTGCAGACCCTCACCAGCGTCACGCACATCCCGCCGGACCCGCTGCCGGAGGGGCAGTGGGACAACTACCACCAGGTCTTCGGGCTGCTGCCGTTCGGCCACCAGTTCCTCAACACGGTGCTGATGGCGCTCGGCCGCACCCTCGGCCAGGTGCTGCTGTGCCCGATGGCCGCGTACGCCTTCGCCCGGCTGCGCTTCCCCGGCCGCAAGGTGCTGTTCGGGCTGTTCCTGTCGGTGCTGATGGTGCCGCCGCAGCTGTTCATCATCCCGCAGTACCAGATCATGGCCGACCTGGGCTGGCTGAACACCCTCCAGGCGCTCGTCCTGCCCGGCATGTTCAGCGCGTTCGGGGTCTTCCTGCTCCGGCAGTTCTTCCTCGGGCTGCCCCGCGAACTGGAGGAGGCCGCCCGGCTGGACGGCGCCGGACCCTGGCGGGTCTACTGGTCGATCATGCTGCCGCTGGCCCGGCCGGGCCTGGTGGCGCTCGCCGTGCTGGTGCTCCTCTGGTCGTGGAACGACCTGTTCTGGCCGCTGGTGGTCAACACCGCGCCCGACAAGATGACGCTCTCGGCCGGACTGGCCTCCCTTCAGGGCCAGTTCCAGACCAACTACCCCGTGCTGATGGCCGGTTCGCTGCTCGCCTCGCTCCCCGTCATCGCCGTCTTCGTCTTCCTTCAGCGGCAGTTCATCCAGGGCATCGCCCAGAGCGGCGTCAAGGGCTGACCCCACCCGCCCCGCCGGCCGTCGCCGCACATCCCCCGACGTGCCGGGCTCTTCGACGGCCCGGCACCGCACCACCCGCAGTACCCGCACCACCGCACGTCCCCACATCCCCGCCCGAAAGGGGCTCCACGTGCCTCCCCTGCACGCATCACCACGCAACCCGTTCAGCAGACCCGCCCCGCGCGCCCGCCTCGTGGGCGCGGCGGCGGCCCTGCTCTCCCTGGTGGCCACCGCGCTCGGCATGTCCGCCGTCCCGGCCGCCGCCAACACCGCCGGTACCCAGCACCTCGGGGTGCCCGCCTATTTCTCCCCCGGACAGACCCAGTACTGGAACGAGATCAACGCGGCCAGTCCCGGCAACCTCATCATCGCCAACCCGTCCAACGGCCCCGGCACCGCCTTCGACTCCAGCTACGCGTCGGCCATCCAGGCCGCCGCGAACGCCGGCCAGAAGGTCATCGGCTACGTGGACACCGGCTATTTCGGCGTCAACGGCAACACCACCCGCAGCGGCTCCACCAGTTCCAGCGCCTGGACCTCGCAGATCGAGGCCGACGTGTCGAGCTGGTACTCGTACTACGGCAGCTACGGCCTGTCGGGCATCTTCTTCGACGACGCCCTCAACGACTGCGGCACCAACAACGCCCACGTCAACCTGTACTCCACGATCAACAGCTACGTGAAGAACGCCCACCCGAGCGCCACCACGGTGGACAACCCCGGCGTGGGCGCCGACCAGTGCTACGCCTCGGCCGCCGACGTCCTCGTCACCTTCGAGGGCAGCTACTCCAGCTACCTCTCCTACTCGCCGCCGTCGTGGGAGCAGTCGTACTCCAACCCGAACAAGTTCCTGCACCTGGTGTACTCCACCGGCAGCCAGTCGCAGATGGAGAACGCGATAGCGCTCAGCAAGCAGCGCAACGCGGGCTACGTGTACGTGACGAACGACATCTACAACAACCCGAGCACCGACAACCCCTGGGACACGCTGCCCACCGGCAGCTACTGGACCGACGAGCTGGCCAAGGCGGCGGCCGGCGGCGGAGGCGGCGGTGGGGGCGGCTGCACCACGGTGGCCGGCTCCGGCGGCATCACCAACTACTCGGCCTGCGTGAGCGGCAGCAACGTCGTCTACAAGGCCACCTTCAGCAGCTCGCAGAGCTTCTACCACGTGTTCATCAACAGCGACAACAACGCCTCGACCGGCTACCAGCTCCCGTCGGGCTCCGCGACCCCGCTGGGCGCCGACTACATGATCGAGAACAACACGCTCTGGAAGAGCAACAGCAGCGGCTGGGGCTGGGATTTGCAGAGCACCAGCCCGAACCAGTCGGCGAACGGTCTGACGTTCACCTGGACCATTCCGCTCTCCGCCCTCGGCAGCTCGGCCTCCACCCAGCAGGCCGAGTTCAACGGCGGCACCACCTACAGCACGGCCGTCACCTACACGCACTGACGCCGGGCCCGATCCGGGGCGCCGTCCCTCCCCCTGGGGGCGGCGCCCCTCCGGCGTTTCCGGCGTCCGGCCGACGGGCTCCTGCACGGTGAATGGTGAGCCCCCCTGCATTTCCCGCCGGCACTGAGTTACGCAGCCTGCCGCCCCTCGTGTATGAACAGCAGTGAAAATAGGCATGTTCAGTGCAGTCGTGGGGACTTCTGCCGCACATTCGGTATATCGTGAGCAGCAATTCAGGGCTGACCGGTAGGATGATTACAATGCGTGATCAGGATGCGTTTGTGGGGCGTGAGCCGGAGGTCGCTCACCTGCAAACCTGTGCCCGGGAAGCCCGAGACGGACACCCCTGGGTGGTGACGATCGAGGGGGAAGCCGGCGTCGGCAAGACCACGCTGGTGCGGAACTGGTTGTGCGGGTTGGATGCAGACCGTTTTACGATTATGCGGGCCCAGTCGGACCTGTCCGAGCAGGACATTCCCTTCGGAGTTGTTCAGCAGCTTATCTCATCCATTTCCGCGGATATTCTGGAGGATTTTCCTCTGCTCAAGGAGCCCACCCCGGCGACGGCTCCGCCGTACCAGGTGGGCCAGCAATTGCTGGAAATGGTGAGTGTTCTCCAGGCCGCCGGCCCCCTTGTCGTGGTCATCGAGGACCTGCACTGGGTGGACGCGGCTTCCCTTCAGGCGTGGGGATTCGTTCTGCGCCGCATCGAAGTGGACTGTCTGCTGACCGTGCTCACCATGCGCCCGCCCGGCACCGAGCCCACTTCGTACTCCGAAGACCGGCTGCAGCGGATCATCAAGAGCGGCCCCAACCACTCTCGGCTGGCCCTGCGTGGACTGGACGCCACGCAGGTCGCCGAACTCGTCGAGCAGGTCAGCGGGCGCCGTGTCCAACGCGCTGTCGCGGACCGACTGCACCAGCACACCGGTGGAAATCCCCTGTATGTACGCACTGTTGTGGCGGAGATGTCCGAGACCGAACTGACGGGATATGCCGGCGCAGCCCTTCCCGTGCCCCCTTCCTTCGCCGCGGCGGTCCGGTCGCAACTCCATGCGCTCCCGGAGCCATCCCGGTTGCTGGTTCAGGCAGCAGCCATCCTTGAGACCTCCGCTCCCCTCCTGCTGGTGGGCCGGATCGCGCAGGTGGAGACCTCCGACATCGGACCCGCCCTGGAAAGCGGACTACTGCGCTGGCGCCCCAACGCCCCCTCACAGCCGGTCGAGATCCCGCACGCCCTCAAAAGGCATGCGGTGATCGAGGCGACATCACCGGAGGAACTCTGGAAACTCCATACCGCGGCCGCGCGTCTGCTCGACAGAAGATCAGCCTGGAGTCACCGAGTCGCAGCCGCCGAGACAACCGATTCAGCTCTGGCCGCGGAACTGGCTGCGGCCGCTGAGGAGGAATATGCGGCCGGGGCGGCCCATCGAGCCGCGACGCTCCTCTTGTGGGCGTCGGATCTCGAGGAATCCCCTGCCGGCCGCGAGCGCTATGTCATTGACGCGGCGGCGCGTCTGGAGATGTCCCTGCAACACCATCTGGCGACTTCCCTCATGCCGCGCGTTCGAGCATGCGCACCGTCCGCACGGCGTAGCCTGGCGCTCGGACTGGATGCGCTGTTGCGCGGGCCGCTCGCTGAGGCGGACGCCCACCTCGCGGAGGCGGTCGCGCTCAGTGTCGTAGAGCAGGACATGTGGGCCAGGTTGGGTGCGCGGACCGCGCACAGTCCTGTGCACTACCTGCTGGGACGACCCGAGGAGGGTGCCGAAGCCGCGCGAGAGGTCGTGGCCCATGCCCCCGACGTGGCCATCGCGCGGGCACACCTGAGTGTGAGTCTGGCGCTCAGCCATGGCCCGAAGGCAGGGCTGCGGGAAATCGAGGGTGTTGTCCCTCCAGTCCTCCTGACCGCGGAGCCGGGCCGTCCTGTTCACGGCTTCTTCTACACCTTCCGCGGCCTCTTCGATCTGCAGGCGGGCGCGCTCAGGGCGGCCATCGAGGACAGTCGCACCGCCTTGGCGTTCGCTCGTTCCGGAGAATCCGTCTTCCCTGACACCGCCTATGTGGTGATGGCCCTGGCGCATTACCTGCTGGGTGACTGGGACAGTGCGCTCATCCACGTGGAACGTGGCCTGGACGTCACCATGAGCGACGAAGGGCAGGTCTTCGTGTACCCCGTGGAGTACGCGGTCGCCACGTGGCTGGCCGCCGGGCGCGGTGAGTGGGCCAAGGCGCAGGAGAGTCTGCGGGCCGGGGAAAAGTGGGCTCTCTTCGTGGGAGGTGAACAGGGGCCCACGTTCTGTGCGATCAGTCGCGCCGTCCTCGCCCAGGCGCGAGGTGACCACCATGAAATGCTCGCCTCTGTCAGGTCTTTGACGCAATCGTCGAAGGGCTGGCCCCGCTACACGGAATCGTTCTGGCTTCCTCTGTACGCCGAAGCGAGCATTCATGCCGCTTCACCTGACGAGGCGGAGGACGCCCTTACCCGCCTGCGGGCCGCCTCCCAGGAGGATGCCAGCCTCCGCACCGCGGTGTACTGGCTCACCGGTCTCTTCGCCGAGAAGAGAGGCGACCTCACCCTCGCGCGCTCCACCTACGAGCAAGGACTCGACTCGGGTCCGCCTCCTGATGAAATCCCCCTCCACCGGGCCATGCTGGACCACGCTTACGGCAGATGCCTGATCGCCCAGAACTCGATGGTGGACCCGGGGCCGTGGCTCGACCGTGCCCGGGCCCGGCTCGAAGGCCTGCAGGCGGCACCCTTCCTCGAACGATGTGCTCGCGATCTCCCCGCGGCTTCGAGCAGCCAGCAGCCGGACAAGGAGATCATTCAGGTGACGCTGACCCAACGGGAGCGTGACATCGCCCTGCTCGTCGCCCGCGGGCTCACCAACAGGGAGATCGCGGGCGAACTCTTCGTGAGCTCGAAGACGGTCGAGTACCACCTCGGCCACGTCTACGCCAAGCTCGGCCTGGCCAACCGCAGACAGCTGCGGGATCACGTGCACAGGACGCAGACGCCTGTGGTTCCACCCGCGCCGGGCGGCAGCCCTCCCACCTGATCGCTGAGCTTTTGAGAATCACTGAGCTCTTTCAGCGTTGCCTCTCCAGGGTGAGGACGGCGGCTGCGATGGCGGTCATCCGGTTGGGACTCAGCGAGCTCTGCGGAAGATGCGCCATGACTTCAGTCGCGCGATGCTTCGTTCGACGGGTGCGCGTGCCGCCGACAGGGCCCGGTTGATCGTTCGCTGGGTCGCGGTGAGGTCTTGGTGCGGAAGGCGTCTGATCGGTGTGGTCACCCAGGAGCCGGCGCCGATGTAGGCGCGGTCGGCGAGGACGGGCACGCCTTGGCGTTCGCAGATCCGGATGATGCGGTGGGTGCGGGCTGCGGTCAGGTCGTGGGTGCGGCCGGGCAGAGCGGGCGAGATCCACAGCAGGTTGCCCGCGGGATCGGCGATGACCTGCACGTTCACGCCGTGTCGGCGGTGCTTTTGGGAGAAGTCGGCCCGGCTGTCGCCGACCCGGTCGCACTCGGCGAGCGTTCCGTCGAGCAGGACGTGATCGGGATCGGCTTCCCGCAGGACCCGCAGTAGGCCGGGCGCCCGGCGTGCGAGGTGGCCGACGAAGGCGGTGACGTAGGCGTGGGCGGTGCCGACGGATATTCCGAACCCGGCGGCGATCTGCGTGAGCGGGTCGTGTCGGCGGAGGTAGATCAGGGCGACGAGAGCACGCTGGTGCGGCCGGAGCTTGCAGCGGCGGTCACCCTCACGGGTGACGATGAGCATGGTTACCCACTCGACCAGGGCGTGAGGCACGTCGAGTGAGGCAGGATAGGGAACCAACGAGGCTCCTGCGCTGATGAGTTGAGACGTCGAACACCTCTCTCAACGGCACAGGAGCTTCGTGCGTTGCGGGACGCCGGCCAGCCACCCGATCAGTGGCCACTCTGAAAGAGCTCACTGAGCTTCCGAATCATTGAGCTTCCGAGGAACGGGCGCTATTTTGGTCGTGTGACTAATTTGGTCGGTCGTGCAACTTCGGGGCGTGGGCTGCGCCGCCGTGAGCAGTTGACGGATGCGGGCGTCGCGCTGCTGGCCGAGGGTGGGTGGCCCGCGGTGACCACGCGGGCGGTGGCGGAGCGGGCCGGGGCACAGGTCGGGCTGATCCACTACCACTTCGGCGGCCTGGCCGGCCTGCATGAGGCCATCGCGCGGAAGGCCGGGGACGAGGTCATCACGCCGGTCCTCGACGCCCTGCTGGAGGCGCCGGAGCCGCACGCCGCCCTGGAGACGCTCCGCGAGCTGGTGCCGGCCACGACGGGCGAGGGCCGCACGCTGCGCCTGGCGGTGGAACTGATGGCGGGCGCCCTGCGCGACCCCGTGCTGGGCGAGGTCCTGCGAGACGGGCTCCGTCAGGCGCGGGTGCGGATCGGTGAGCGGCTCGCGGAGCTCTACCCGTCGTGGTCCGGGGCGAGGCGTACCGGCGCGGCCGTCGTCGTCACCGCGCTGCTGGACGGGATCGTGCTGCACCAGGTGCTGGACGCGTCGCTGCCCGTCGACGAGGCGCTGGCCGCGGTCGGCGAGCTGCTCGGCGAGCGTACGTGAGCACGAGTCCCGACCCGCGGCGGCTGCGGCATCCATCGTCCAACGACACGAAGGGCACGGGACAATGAGGGTTCTCGTCGCCGGTTCGACCGGCTATCTGGGACGGCACGTCGTCCGGGAACTGAAGAACCGCGGACACCACGTGCGGGCGCTGGTCCGCGACCCCGGCCGGCTGGAGCCGGTCCGCGACGCCGTGGACGACGTGTTCACCGCCGATGCGACCGACCGGGCCGCGCTCTCGGGCTGCTGCGACGGCATGGACGCGGTCGTGAGCACCATCGGGCTCGTGGGGAAGAAGAGCGGGCAGAGCTGCTGGGACGTGGACTACGGCGCCAACTGCAACCTCCTGGAGGAGGCCGAGCGGGCCGGGGCCGACGCGTTCGTGTACTCCTCCGTGGTCCGCGCACCGGCTCTGGAGAAGCTGCAACTCGTGCGTGCCAAGCGGGCATTCGAGCAGGAGCTGCGCAGGTCCGGTGTGGCGCACACCATCCTGTTCCCGAACGGGTTCTTCTCCGACTTCGACGAGTACCTCGACATGGCGCGCAAGGGCCGCGTCTTCGTGTTCGGTGACGGCGGCTTCCGTATCAACCCCGTCGACGGCGCCGATGTCGCCGCGGCGGCGGCCGACGCCCTCACCGGCGACGGCGGTGAGGGCGAGGTCGAGGTCGGCGGTCCCGACGTCCTCACGCACGAGCAGATCGCCCAGGAGGCCTTCCGGGCCCTGGGCACCGCCCCGCGTATCACCCACGTTCCGGCTGGGCTTCTCACAGCGGGGCTGGCCCTGATGCGTCTGCTGACGCCGTCCCGCGTCCACGCGGTCATCGAGTTCCCGCTCACCGTGCTCACCCACGACGTGGTCTCCCCGGCCACCGGGCGGCACCGCCTCGCCGACTACTACCGGCAGGCGGTGGAGCTCGGCGTCTCCTGACGGCGGGTCAGTGCTCGCGGTAGGTGGCGTGGTCGAAGTCGGCATAGGCGCCGTCGGCGGCGATGTCCTGGACCCAGAGGCCGAGGAAGGTCCCGGTGAAGGCGGGGCTGGCGGCGCGGCCTTCGGGGGGCTGCTTCTCGCCGGCGTGCTCGTCGGACAGGATCGTCGCGTCCAGCGGTGCCCCGAGTGCCGTCCACTCGCCTCCTGGCGGGCGGTGGTGGAAGACGACGTACGGCAGGTCGAGGGTCACCCGCAGTTCGACGGGCCCGGTGTCGGGCAGTTGGACCGTGGCGCCCTCCACCCGGTTGCCATCGTCGCAGGTGAGGACCGACAGCACTCTGCTGCCGTCGTCGTCTCGGCTGATGTAGGCGTAGTGCCAGTTGCGGGTGTCGTAGTAGGCGGTGAGGCCGGCGAGTTGCTGCGTGTCGGTGGGGTCGAAGTCGACCGGCGCTTGAAGGGAGCAGTGGAAGGAGCCGGCGCGGCGGGCGACCAGGCTGGGGGTGCGCAGGCCGCGTGGTGACTGGCCGCCGTGGACGCGCAGGTGGGAGGGGCGGGCGGTGAGGTCGGCCCAGTCCGGTGTGGCGGGGCGGCGCAGGGTGGCCCAGTGGGGGCCGAGCCTGTCGCCGTCGAAGTCGTCGCGGGCGGGCTCCTCGGGGAAGGGGTGTGCGGGCAGCCGGGGCGCGGGTGTCTGCTCGGCGGGGATGCCGCCCGCCACCCGGGGCCAGCCGTCCTCGGACCATTCCACGCGCTGGAGGGCGGTCTCCCTGCCGAGGACGCACCGGCCGAGCGGGGTGTCGGGGCGGCCGGTGAGGTGGGCCAGGTACCACTCGCCGGTCTGTGTCCGGACCAGGCTGCCGTGTCCCGCCTTCTGCAGGGTCAGGTCGGGATGGTGGCGCGAGGTGAGGGTGGGTCCGTCGGGGTCGGGTTCGTAGGGGCCGAGCAGGGTGGGCGAGCGGGCGACGGTGACCTGGTGGTCCCAGGAGGTGCCGCCCTCCGCGGTCATCAGGTAGTAGTGGCCGTGGCGGCGGTACAGGTGGGGGCCCTCGGTGACGCCCGCGCCGGTGCCGTGGAACAGCATGTGGACCTCGCCGGTGAGCCGGCCCGCGGCGCAGTCCCAGCGCTGGGCCTGGATGCCGGCGAAGGGGTCGCGGCGCGGGCGCCAGTCCCCGGTCAGCGACAGCATCCAGCAGACGCCGTCCTCGTCGTGGAAGAGGGAGGGGTCGAAGCCGCGGGCGTGCACGGGCACCGGGTCGGACCAGGGGCCGGAGGCGGTGGGGGCGGTGGTGACGTAGTTCTGGGCGTCCCACCAGCCGCCGTGGTGGTTGTCCACGCGGGTGAAGACCAGGTGGAACAGGCCGTGTGCGGACGACAGGCAGGGCGCCCACACGCCGCCGGAGTCCGGGACGCCGGACAGGTCCAGCAGCCGGCGTTCGTCCAGTGCTCCGGGCAGGGGGCGCCAGTGGACCAGGTCGCGTGAGTGGTGGACGCGCACGCCGGGGTGCCATTCGAAGGTGGAGGTGGCGAGGTAGTAGTCGTCGCCGACGCGCAGGATCGACGGGTCGGGGTGGAAGCCGGGCAGGACGGGGTTGGTGATCGTCCCGGACCGGTGCGCCGGGGGTACTGAGGAGGCGGTGGCGGCCGTGGTGGCTCCGGTGGTCATGGGTGCCTTTCCGAGTGGCGGGGGTTACTTGCCGAAGCCGGCGGTCAGTCCGCTGAGCAGGTGGCGGCGGCCGACGAGGTAGGCGGCGAGCAGCGGCAGCAGGGACAGGACGACGGCGGCCATGGTGGCGGGGACGTTAATGCCTCCCTGCTGGCCCTGGTAGTTCCACAGGCCCAGGGTCACGGTGCGGTGGGCCTCGCTCTGAGTGAGGACCAGCGGGAAGATGAAGCCGTTCCAGGCACCGAGCGCGGTGTAGATGCCGACGGTGACCAGGCCGGGCCGGGTCAGGGGCAGCACCAGGGAGCGCAGGACGTGGGTGGCGTTCGCGCCGTCCACGGTCATCGCCTCGTACAGCTCGCCGGGGATGTCCCGCATGGTGGAGGTGAGGACGAGGATCGCCATCGGCAGGGAGAACGCGGCGGTCGGCAGGACGACCGCGGTGAGCGTGTCGTAGGCGTGCAGCCGGGTGATCAGCAGGTAGACCGGCACGATGGTGGCCTGCGCGGGGATCGCCAGGCCCATCAGCATCACTGAGAAGCCGGCCGTGACGAACCGGCTGCGGCTGCGGACGACGGCGTACGCCGCCGGGAGCGCCAGGGCGAGCACCAGCGCGACGGTGGCCGCCGTGACCAGGACGCTGTTCCACAGGTAGCCGGCGAAGCCGGAGTCCAGGACCGTGCGGTAGTTGGACAGCACCACGTGGTGCGGTACGGACAGCGGTCCCGCGTCCAGGTAGTCGCTCTTCTCGCGCAGGCTGGAGGCCAGGACGTAGTACAGGGGCACCGCCACGATCACCAGCCAGGCGGCGGCTCCGAGGCCGCCGAGCCAGTCCGGGCGCCCGTGCAGGCGGCTGCGGCCGGGGGGGCGGGCGAGCGGGAGGCGCGGTCGGGGTGCCGCTGCGCGCGGGCCGCCTCGGGAGCCGGTCCCGGTGGCCTGTCCGGTGGCGGCGAGGGTCTTGGCGCTCATCACAGTCCTTCCCGCCGGCTGGTCATGCGCCAAAAGCCGGTGACGCGGACGACCAGCAGGGACAGGGTGGTGCCGGCGACGAGCAGGAGGACGGCGAGGACGGCCGCGTAGCCCATGTCGAAGCTGCTGAAGCCGGTCAGGTACATGTGCAGGGGCAGGATGCGGGTGGAGGTTCCGGGGCCGCCGTTGGTGAGGATCAGCACGATGTCGAAGTAGGTGAGGGAGCCGACCAGCATGAGCACCGAGGAGGTGACGACGGTGTGGCGCAGCTGGGGCAGGGTGACGGAGAGGAACTGCCTCCATCGTCCGGCGCCGTCGATGGTGGCGGCCTCGTAGAGCTGGGCGGGTACCTGGCGGGCCGCTGCCTGGTAGAGCAGGGTGTGGAACGGCACGAACTGCCAGGTGACTACGGCGGTGACGGTCCACAGCGCCAGGTGGGGGTCGCCGATGAAGTTGCCGTCGTCGACGCCGAGCCAGGGGCCGATGGTGTGCGCGAGACCGAAGTTGGGGTCCAGCAGCGCGGCGAACAGCAGCGCGACCGCGGCGCTGGACATCAGCAGGGGGACGAAGAACAGGGTGCTCAGTACGGCCCGGCCGCGCTGGTGGCCGGCGCACCAGACGCCCAGCGGCAGGCAGATCAGGTTCTGCACGGCCCAGTTCACCACCGTCAGGAGCAGGGACAGGCGCAGGGACTGGCCGAGGTCCGGATCGTGCAGCAGGCGCGTCCAGTTGGCCGTACCGGCCCAGTGCGGGCTGCCCAGGCCGTTCCACCGGCAGAAGCTGAGGACGACGACTAGGGCCATGGGGGCTACGGCGAACAGGGTGAAGTAGAGGAGGGCGGGGACGGCCCAGAGGGCTCCGGGCCGTCCGTCGCCGCGTCGGAGCGCGGTGCTCACTCGGCGTCCATGGCGGAGACGAACTGCTGGGGGGTGGCCTGCTTGTTGAAGACCTTCTGGAGTTCGGTGAGCAGCTTCTGCGCGGTGGCGGGGGCCAGTGCCTGGTCCCAGGACTGGGTGAAGTTCGGGGCGTGCTCGACCAGGCCGTAGACGAAGGTGGTGTAGTCCGCGTTCGGTCCGGACTTCAGCTGGTCCTCTATGCCGGCGATGGCCGGGACCTGGCCGATGTCGATCAGGTTCCTGACGTAGGACGGCTGGGTGACGGTCCTGGTGATGAAGTCGACGGCCGCGGCCCTGTTCTTCGACTTGGCGGTGACGGAGAAGAAGTTGCAGGGGTTGCCGACGATGTTTTTCGCGTCGCCCTTGCCCTTCGGGACGGTGGGGAACGTGGTCCAGCCGAGCTTGCCCTTCTTGACGAAGTCCGGGGCGGTGGCGAGCTGGCCGGCGTACTCCCACGAGCCCATCAGCTCCATGCCGGCCCTGCCCTTCGACAGCAGGGCGTCCGCGCCGCCCGAGTCCTGGCCGACGGAGCCGTAGTTGGTGCCGAAGGCGCCGCGGTCGACCAGGGCGCGGATCATGGTGAGGGCGGTGGTCACCGCCGGGTCCTTCCAGGCGCCGGGCTTGCCGGCCTGGATGCCGGCGAATACCTGCGGGCCGCCCACCCGGTCCAGCAGGTATTCGAGCCACATCAGCTCGGTCCAGGCCTGTGAGCCGGCGAGTGCGATCGGCGTGATGTGCTCGGCCTTCATCCTGTCGATGTCGTGGAGCAGGTCCGGCCAGGTGGCGGGGGGTTCGGTGATGCCGGCCCTGGCGAAGACGTCCTTGTTGTAGAAGAGAGCGACCGGCTGGACGCCCTCCATCGGCACGCCGTAGGTCTTGCCGTCGATGGTGCCCCCGGCCATGACGCTGGGCAGGAACTTGTTCTTGAAGGACGCGTCGAGGTCGGTGCCGAGATCGGCGACGTTGCCGGACCTGACGTAGGTCGTCAGGTTGCCGCCGCCCCAGTTGAGGAAGACGTCCGGGGCGTTGGGCGAGCCGAGTGCGGTCTGCAGTTTCTGCTTGTAGGGGTCGTTGACGAAGAACTGGATCGACGCCTCGGCGTCCTCGGAGGAGGCGTTGAAGGCGCTGACGGTCTTCCGCTGCACCGGGTTCAGCGCGGTGTCCTGCAAGGCCCACACCGTCACCTTGCCGGAGCCGCCGCCGCTGGCGCCGGGGCCGCTGCTGCCGCAGGCGGTGGCCGTGGCCGCCAGGGCGGTCGCGGTCGCCAGCGCGGTGGTGAATCTGAGGGTCAGGGCACGGTTCATCGTGGAACACGCTCCTCCGGGAGCCGAAAGTCCACGGCTCCGATTGACCGAAAGTTTCGATAGTTTCTGGTGGAGGAACGTAGGGTTTAACCTCATCGACGTCAACGCGGCAGCAGGTAACGGTGCGGTCACGGGCGCTGGACCGGGCGTGGCTTCGGAGGGCGGGCCTGGCGGAGCCCTGGGAACCGGGGTGAGAGGGGCCGGAAACAGAAAGCGCTCCGGCGGCGTCCTTTACGCTGTCCGCGACCGTCCGACAGCAGCGAGGTGACCGTGGTCGACAGCGACCGCCCCACAGTGTCCGAGCGGGCCGACGCCCGTGGCCGCGTGACGATCGCGGAGATCGCCCGCGAGGCGGGAGTGTCGGTGGCCACCGTCTCCAAGGTCCTCAACGGCCACGCCCATGTCGCCGACGGCACGCGCCAGAAGGTCGAGGCGCTGCTGGAGAGCCACAACTACCTGCGCCGGCGCAGCCGCCCCACCCGCACCGTCGGACTGGTCGACCTCGTCCTCAACGAACTCGACAGTCCCTGGGCGGTGGAGGTGATCCGCGGGGCGGAGGAGACCGCCGCCCAGCACGGCAGCGGCCTCGTCGTCTCCGCCGTGCACGGCCGGCCCGCCGACACCCTGCGCTGGCTGGACAACCTCACCCGGCGCGGCAGCGACGGAGTGATCCTCGCCGTGACCGCCCTGACCAAGGGCCAGCGGCGCAAGGTCCAGGAACTCGGCGTCCCGCTGGTCGTCGTCGATCCCGTGGGCAACCCCGACCCCACGATCCCCTCCGTCGGCGCGACCAACTGGCACGGCGGGCTGGCCGCGACCCAGCACCTGATCGAACTCGGCCACCGCAGGATCGGGATCATCACCGGCCCCGAGGACGTGCTCAGCGCCCGCGCCCGCCTCGACGGCTACCGCGCGGCGCTGGAGAGCGCCGGGATCGACGTCGACCCGGTGCTGGAGGTTCGCGGCGACTTCCACCACGGGACCGGTTTCGACGGCGCCCGCCACCTGTTCGCGCTGCCCGAGCCGCCCACCGCCGTCTTCGCCAGCAGCGACCTGCAGGCACTGGGCGCGTACGACGCCGCACGCAGCGCCGAGTTGCAGGTCGGGCGGGACCTCAGCATCGTCGGTTTCGACGACCTTCCCATCGCCTCCTGGGCGTCGCCGCCGCTGACCACCGTCCGCCAGCCGCTGAGTGACATGGCCGCCATGGCCGCCCGCATCGTGATGCAGGGCGTGGACAACGTCCTGACCGGCGGTATGCGCCGCATCGAGCTGGCGACGGTGCTCGTCGAACGCGAGAGCACGGGGCGGCCGCCGGCTCGTTAGGTCCGGCGGCCATGGTTCGGTGTGCTGCTCCAGTCTCGGCTGGTCAGCCCTCCGTGCCCGGCGACCAGCCCGGCGGTCCGAACACGTACCCGGCGCGGTCGCGCCAGCGGCGGGCCGCGCGGACGTCGCACCAGGCGGCCGCGTACTCGTGGAAGGCGACGCGCAGCGGGTTGTAGGTGCCGATGTTCTTCGTCAGCCCGAAGACCACCCGCTCCCCCTCGGGCTGGAACGTGCCGAACAGCCGGTCCCAGACGATGAGGATGCCGCCGTAGTTGCGGTCCAGGTACACGTTGTTGGAGCCGTGGTGGACGCGGTGGTGGGAGGGCGTGTTGAAGACCCACTCCACCGGCCGCCACAGCTTGTCGACCCGTTCGGTGTGCAGGAAGAACTGGTAGACCAGGCTGACCGACTGCTCCAGCAGGATCATCCACGGCGGGACGCCGAGCAGGGCCAGCGGCAGCCAGAACGGCAGGCCCGTCATCGGTGTCCAGCTCTGGCGCAGCGCGGTGGAGAGGTTGAAGCGGACGCTGGAGTGATGCACGACGTGGCTCGCCCACAGCACCCGTACCCGGTGGTGGGCGCGGTGGAAGGCGTAGTACGCCAGGTCGTCGGCGAAGAACAGCAGCACCCACGTCCACGGTGAGGACGGCGACAGCTGCCAGGGGGCGACGGCGAACAGGGCCGCGTACAGCAGGATCGTCACCGCCTTCCACGGCAGGGCGATGACCTGGCTGCCGGCGCCCATGGACATGCTGGTCGCGGTGTCGCGCAGTTCGTAGCCGCGCTCGTCGTCGTCCGGCAGGAAGCGGTACGACAGCGCCTCGACGACGACCAGGAGCACGAACGCGGGTATCGCGTAGAACACGGCGGGGAGCACGTCAGCGCACCGTCCTC
This sequence comes from Streptomyces sp. NPDC047028, assembly GCF_040644095.1. Lineage (NCBI taxonomy): Bacteria > Bacillati > Actinomycetota > Actinomycetes > Kitasatosporales > Streptomycetaceae > Streptomyces > Streptomyces sp. NPDC047028. Next base: position 31,309 of record NZ_JBEYVS010000042.1, on the reverse strand, counting down.
TCGGTCGTCTTTGCCGTCGAAGTCGGCGGCGTCGTCGAAGTCGCCGTCGTCGGCGCCGCCGGGGATGTCGCCGTCGCCGGTACGCTGCGTGACAGCAGCTCGCGTGCCAGGTCCTCGGCGGCGCGAGCCTCGCGGGCCGCGATGTGCGCCGCGAGCCGCACATGGGCCTCGACGTCGAGGAGTTCGGCGGCCCGCAGGTCGTCGGGGACGTCGGCGACAGGAAGGGCTCCGCCCACCAGGCTGTTGAACGCGAGCAGATAGGCCAGGTTCCCCGAGCCCTCCACGATCAGCCGCCACCAGGCGACGTCCGCGGCGTCGAGGCCGGTCAGGTCGGGCCCGCTGTCCGCGTACCTCTCCGCGGCCCTGACGATGTCCTCGGCGTCCTCCTCGGAACAGCGCACCGCGCACAGGCGGGCCGCGTCCGCACCGACGCAGGCCCGCATCTCCAGGGCGTCCCGGGCGAGGTCCTTCGGCGAGGGTCCGGTGTCCGCGGTGGCGATGCCCACGGCCAGATCGAGACCGGCGGTGCGCCGCCAGTCCAGGACGAGCGTGCGGCCGCCGTGGCTGACGTCGACCAGCCGGGCCTGCTGGAGCCGTTTCACGGCCTCCCTTACGGCGTGACGGTTCACTCCGAACTCGGTGGACAGGTCCCGTTCGGCGGTGAGCGCGGAGCCCGGCGGCAGTTCGCCGCCGAGGATGCGGTCCCGCAGCAGCGCGAAGAGCTGGTCGGAGACCGCCGCACGCCGCAGTTGTGGTCGCCCGGTCATGGTGATGAGGGTGGACCGCGCCGAGCAACTGGTCAACTGGTTGGACCAGATGACTTCAGCGCTTCGCGGGAAAGGGCGGGAAGAACGAGGAAGAACCATCACCTTGACGTGGCTTGATCTCACCGGTTTACTCCGGTGGCACGCGAGGTCGGTGCACCCGCGTGAGAGGCACGCTCAGCCGGTATCAGACCGCTGTTGTCCCAGCCCGGACCAAGTCGCCAGGCCCTGAAGGAGCCGAGGCGGAGACGTGCCCCCGTAGCAAGGAGCTCATCCATGAGCTGTCTGCCCAGAGGCCGGTTCCGTACCGGCCTCGCCATGGTGGCCGCCGCGGCCGCGGCCCTCCCTCTCGCCCTCCTCGGTCCTACCGCACAGGCCGCTGCCTCCCCCGTTCCGCCGCCGGCGGCAGCGGGGTTCGACTACCAGATCGGCGGCGGCTACACACTGCCGGCCGGTGTCACCGTCGTCAGCCGCGACCACAACGACTCGCCGGCGAACGGCGCGTACAACATCTGCTACATCAACGCGTTCCAGACGCAGGACCCCAGCGCGGCCGAGGACACCCCGAGCAGCTGGCCGCAGGACCTCCTGGTCCATGACGGCGGCTCCGTGCTGATGGACCCCGACTGGAACGAGGCGCTCCTGGACATCAGCACCGCGGCGAACCGCACCGCGATCGCCACCAGGATCGAGAAGCACATCGACCAGTGCGCGACGAAGGGGTTCGACGCCCTCGAACTCGACAACTACGACAGCTACACCCGCAGCAACGGTCACCTGACGGACAGTCAGGCCCAGACGTACATCAAGATGCTGTCGGCCTACGGCCACGGCAAGGGCCTCGCCGTCGCACAGAAGAACACCGTCGAACTGGCCCCCAACCGGGTCGCGAACGGCCTCGACTTCGCCATCGCGGAGGAGTGCGGCGTCCAGAGCCCGCCCGAATGCGACCAGTACATCCAGTACTTCGGCAACCACGTCATCTTCATCGAGTACACCGACGGAGGACTGGACTACGACTGCCAGTACAACGGTCAGGCCAGCATCGTCGAGCGCGACACCGACGTCGTCACGCCCGGCACGAGCGGCTACGTCCGCAGGACCTGCCCCGGTGGCAACGGCAACGACACGCAGGCACCGAGCACGCCGACGGGGCTGAAGGCGACGGGCGCGACGGGCAGCAGCGTCTCCCTGGCGTGGCAGGCGTCGACGGACAACGTCGCGGTGACCGGCTACGACGTCTACCGCGGCGGTCAGAAGGTGGGCACGGCCGCGGGGACCTCGTACACCGACGGGGGACTCACGGCGTCCACGACGTACCAGTACTACGTGAAGGCACGGGACGCGGCCGGGAACACGTCGGCGGCGTCGGACACGGTCAGCAAGGCGACGACGTCCGGCGGCGGTTCGGGTGGTCTCATCACCTCCGGTCTGTCCGTGGCGAACGGGTACTCCGCGGACTACTGCCTCGGTGTGTCCGGCTCCGGTCCGAAGGTGGCGCTCGTCCCGTGTGACGCGTCGTCGTCGCAGCAGCGGTGGACCTACGACTCGGCCGGCCAGACGATCAAGAACCAGGGTCTGTGTCTGGACGTCGCCAAGAGGGGCACCGCCAACGGCAGCCTGGTGGAGGTGTACAGCTGCAACGGCGGTTCCAACCAGAAGTGGACGTACGACTCCGGCAAGCAGCAGGTGGTCGGCGTCGGCTCCGGCCGCTGCCTCGACGACCCGGCGTTCGCCACCAACGGCCGGCAGGCGGACATCTGGGACTGCAACGGCGGCAAGAACCAGATGTGGGTTCTTCCGTAGCTTTCCCGTGGCTTCCGTAGCTTCGGTAGCTTCCGTAGTTCGGTAGCTTCCGTAGGCCGACGCGCCCCCCGTCCGGTCCGTTCGTTCGCGGGCCGGACGGGGGGCGCCGCGTTCCGCGGGGGCAGACATGGCTGCCCCTTGGCCGGAACATCCAGGCAGGATCGCCTTCCCCGCCTCTGTCAGGCTCGGTCCCGGCCGACCACGAGAGCGACGGACGCCCGGTACCGACGGACGTCTCCTTCGCCCAACCGACGAGGTTTCCCTTGAAGCGGGCCCCACGCCGCAGCCGGCTCCTGACCGTCTGCGTTTCCGTCCTGTTCCTCACGAGCTGCGCCCAGGGGGCCGCCCACGACACTAAGACCGGACGCGCGGTCCTGAGCATCAGTGCGCACGGCGCCGGCCCGCCGACGGTCCAAACCCCTGGCATGCCGAAGGTCCACACCCGATCCTGCAATACGGGCAAAGCCGCGATCCACACGGCTCCGGCCGGCCTCCACGATCGGTTCGGTGGTTCGAAGGCCGGCGGCAAGAGTGCGGTGACGGCGGCGTCGTGGCGGGTGAAGCCGCTTCCGGACGCGCGCCCCTCGGTCGGCTCCCTCTCCCTCGACCGCCGGAACAGCGGACGCAGGCTGCACATCGGTTTCGCCGCCGACCTGCCCATGTTCGGCGGCAGACGGGGCCTCGCCCGGGAGACGAAGGTCGAGGGCTTCCTGGACATGGCCCCCGAGGTGGCCTTCTCCTACGACGGGCACGGATCGGCCGACCCGGCTGCCGCCACCGCCGCCGTCAGGGTGACCGGCCGGTACAAGGCGGGCTGGCACGTCAAGGGGCCCGTGGCCGGCCCTCGTCTGCGCTTCCGTGTCCCCATCGCGATGCTGGCGGCCTACCCCGTCGTCATAGCCGGCACGGTCCCGGTGGTCATCGCGCTGAAACTGAGGCTGGTCCTGGAGGTGCGGGTGGACGGCCGGATGACGATGGACGTCCAGGAGGCCGGCGGGGGGACCGTGCGCGCCGGCACCCGGTACACGAGGGCGGCCGGCTGGCAGCCCGACAACGGCGTCGACGCCGGGCCCCTGCCGGGCGGCACGGCCAAGGTCTCCGGTGAGGGAGCGCTTCGGCTGATGCTCGGCCCCGAGCTGAGTGTCGCGCTCTACGACGCCGTGGGCGTCGACGCGTTCGCCGGGCCGTATCTGCGCATCACGGCCGCCGGCCTCCGGCCGGCCACCAAGGACGGCGGCCAACCGACCGGAGACCCACGGCTGTACGGCGGCGTGACGCTGGAGACCTCCGTCTTCGCCGGGTCGCCCGCGAAAGTGCTCGGCATCCGGCTGCGGAAGCGCGTCGTCTTTCCGGTCATCACCCGGGAGTGGCCCATCAGCCCTGCCCGGTGACCGGCTCGTGGCGGTGCGCCCCAAGGGGATTCGGCCGTGGCCTCAGCCGTGCAGGATGCGGCCCGACCTGTCGGTGCGGTCCTTGCTGACCAGGAAGAGGATGCCGTCGATCAGGGCCCATACGCCCAGGCCGCCGAAGGTGAGGAGCTGGGCGATGCCGACGCCCACGGAGCCGACGTAGAAGCGGCCCGCGCCAAGGAATCCGAGCAGGATCTGCAGGACCCCTGCGACGATCTTCGACTTGTCGGAGTACGGGCGGCCCTGCGGGTCGAATCCGTACGGCGCTTCGGCGTGACGGGACATGGTGGTGCTCCAGGGATGCGGGGATGGTGACGGGGACGATCGGTTCGGGAGGGAACTCCCGGGAAGGGACGACGACGCGCCGACGGTGCCGGGGCACCCGCGCGCGGAAGTGGCCCACGGTCGTACGACGTGGGCCTCGTCTTCGTCGTTTCCGGCAGCCTAGGTACCGGTCCGGGCAGGAGCGAGAGGGGCCGGGCGAGTGATCGCGGATGGTGAGCGGTGTGCCGGAGATGTGTGTGTCGTCCGTCAGGTGCGCAGGTGGGAGGCGCCGTTGAGGTCGAGGACCGTTCCGGAGGACCAGGCGGCTTCCGGTGAGGCCAGGTAGAGGACGGCGGCGGCGACTTCCTCGGGGGTGCCGACGCGGCCGAAGGGGCTTTGGCCGCGCAGGGTCCCGCCGTCCCGGCCGGCCAGCTTGGGTGCCTGTCGTTCGGTCGCGATGAAGCCGGGTGCCACGGAGGTCACCGCGATGCCGTGCGGTGCCAGGGCGACGGCCATGGACTGCCCGAAGGCGTGCAGGGCCGCCTTGGTGGCGCCGTAGGCCGGGAAGTCGGGCTCGCCCCGGAAGGCGCCGCGGGAGCCGATGTTGACGATGCTGCCGGTGCCGCCGCGCTCGACGATGTGCCGGGCGACGCAGTAGGTCACGTTCGCCGCGCCGAGCAGGTTGACGTCGACCATGCGGTGCCAGTGGCGCTGCCAGTCCGCGTAGGACACGTCGGTCACGCGGTGTCGGGTGCCGTCGGACGGTGCGGTGGCCGCGTTGTTGACCAGGACGTCGATCCCGCCGAGCCGCTGTACGGCGCCTTCGACGAGGTCCTGGGCCGCCCGCGGGTCGGCGAGGTCGGCGGCGAGCAGGGCGTGGCCGGAGCCGGGCAGGCGCCGCAGGGTCTCCTCGGCGTCGGCGCGGCCGGCCGCGTAGTGCACTCCCACACGGTCGCCGCGCTCGGCGAACGCCAGGGCCACGGCCCGGCCGATGCCGCGCGACGCCCCGGTGACCAGCACGCGCCTCATCGCGCGAACACCTGGGACTCGTCACGGAACGCCTTGAACTCCAGCGCGTTGCCGGCCGGGTCGTGGAGGAACATCGTCCACTGCTCCGCCGGCTCGCCGGGGAAACGGCGGTACGGCTCTACGACGAACTCGGCGCCCGCCGCGCGGAGTCGGCCGGCGAGGGTGTGGAAGTCCTCGGTCGACAGCAGCAGGCCGAAGTGCGGGACGGGTACCGCGTGTCCGTCGACCTCGCTGGTTCCGGCGGGTACGGGGCCGCCGGGGACCACGTGGGTGACCAGCTGGTGACCGTGCAGGTCCCAGTCGACCCAGTGGTCGGTGGAGCGTCCCTCGCTCAGTCCGAGGACGGTTCCGTAGAAGTGGCGTGCGGTGGCGAGGTCGTCGACCGGTACGGCCAGGTGCACGGCGGGACGCACGGACATGGGGGGCGCTCCTTCGGCTGGGGCGTTTCCGACCTTGCCGCCTGCGATGTCGAATGTCAACATTGAGACATGAGTGCCGATCCAGTGCTGCACCCGCCCCCGCTCCCGAAGGCCAGCCGCCGAGGGCTGGCGCAGGAAGCCGCCGATCTCCTGCGCGAGGCGATCTTCAGCGGCCACTTCCCGCCCGGCTCGCAGTTGCGGGAGGTGGAACTCGCCGGCTCGCTGGGGGTCAGCCGCGGATCGGTGCGGGAAGGGCTCGCGCTCCTCCAGCGCGAGGGGCTCGTCCGCAGCGTCTGGCACCGCGGCACCACCGTCATCGACGTCACCGTCGAGGACATCGAGGAGGTCTACACCCTGCGCGCCGCACTGGACCGCCTTGCCGCGACCAGCGCCCAACGGAGCTCTGCCGAGAGCCAGTTGGACGAACTCGACTCCCTCGTCGGCGCGATGGCGGACGAGATCGGCGGCGCCGCGGCCGACGACGTTTCCGGCGCCCGGCTGCTCGCCCTGGACCTCGCCTTCCACGACCGGATCTACGACGCCGCGGGCAACCGCAGACTCACCGCCGCCTGGCACGCCGTGCGCTCGCAGGTCCACCTGTTCCAGCTGCGCCGTATCGCCCTCGGACACGAGCACTACCGCGCCCGCGTCGTGGACGAGCACCGCGAACTGGCGGCGCTCCTGCGCTCCGACGACCGCGAGACGCTCGCCCGGCGTGCCGAGGAGCACGTCGACTCCGCCCGCCGCAGCCTGCTCGACGGGCTGTCCTCGCCGGCGTGACGGCGCGTGGTGAGGTGTCAGGTCGTCGTGCGGTGTTCCAGTGCCTCCTCGAAGTGGGCGGCGGCCGGTGAGAGGGCGGACATGCCGCCGTCGACGGGGAGGGCGACGCCGGTGACGAAGCGGGCGTCGTCGGAGGCGAGGAAGGCCACGACCCGGGCGACGTCGTCCGGTTCGCCGACCCTGCGCAGCGGGAAGAGTCTGGCCTGGCGGTCCAGCAGACCCGGTTCGGCCGTCCAGGAGGCGCGGTTGCGGTCGTTGAGGACGAGGGCCGGCAGGACGGCGTTCACCCGGACGCCGGAGGGGCCGTACTCGACGGCCAGTTGGCGGGTGAGGCCGAGGACGCCTGCCTTGGCCGCCGAGTAGGCCGACATGGCGGGGAACCCGAACGACGCCTGGATGGAGGAGACGAACGTGAGGGAGCCGCCGGTCGCGGACAGGGCGGGCACCGCGGCACGGGCGAGTGCGTAGGCGGAGGTCAGGCCGACGGCGAGGGTGGATTCCCAGGCGGCCGGGGTCAGTTCGGTCACCGGGGCGGGAGAGTCGCGGTAGACGGTGTGGACGGCGGCGGTCAGGGCGCCGAAGCGGCCCTCCGTCTCGTCGACTGCGTGCCGTACGGCCTCGGGGTCGGTCGCGTCGACGGTGAGTACCATCGCCTCGCCGCCGGCCGCCTCGACGCGCCGGGCGGTCTCCGCGGCCGCCGTGCCGTCGAGGTCGGCCACCGCAACGGCACCTCCCGCCGCCGCGAACCGCTCGCAGCACGCGCGGCCGATGCCGTTTCCGCCGCCGAGCACCAGGCCGACTGTCCGGCGAACGCTCATGGTCGTCTCCTTCTTCAGGTCGTTCTTCTGGTCCTTGTTCACAGGACGGATGTGTGGGTCAGCCGAGCAGGAGCAGGGTCAGGACCGTCGCGGCGAGGACCGTGTGCGCGGTGCCCACCGCGATCACGGTCCGGGCCGGGACGGCGGCGGCGTGCTCGGGCCGGTCGCGCAGGGCGCGGGCCCGGCAGCGGCTGATACCGAAGGCCGTCGCCGCCAGCGCGGCCGGCAGGACGCGCCACTGGGAGAGGGCGGTGGTGGCGGCGGGGTGGAGGAACAGCAGCAGGCCGTTCACCAGCGCCGCCAGCGCGGTGCGCCGCCAGGCCAGTGAGGTCCGCTCGTGTTGCAGGCCCGGCGGCGTCAAGCGGTCACCGTGAGCAGAACGACGGCGAGGGCGACCGCGATGAGTCCCGTGGCCTGGATCAGCAGGAGGAGAGCGCCGGACGGCGGTAGCGGGCCGCCTCGGCGCATGGCCGCCTGGACCTGGCGCCACCTGAGCATGCCGCCCGTCGAGGCGGCCATGCTCAGTGCTGCCAGGAGGGTGCTCAGCGCGGTGCGCAGGGCGGGGACGGCGCCCTCCGGGGAGAACTGGAACAGGCCCACGCAGCCTGCCAGGAGTGCCAGCGCGGTGCGGAACCATGCCAGGGCGGTTCGTTCGTTGGCCAGGGAGAACCGGTAGTCCGGTTCGGTCCCGTGGTCGGTCCCCGTGCCGGTCTCGGGCGGGGTGTCGGCGGCACGGTGCCCGGCTCCCGTGGCTGCTCCCAGGGTGATGCCGCTCATGGCGCCACAGCCGCGGCGCCGAGTGGGTCGTCGAAGAAGGCGTCCAGTGCCGGCACCGCGGCGCCCTGCGCCAGTGCGGAGGGCCCGACCAGCGCGGAGGGCACCACGGGGGTCTCCGTGTGCGGGGAGGCGCAGCGGGCGCGGGCGGCGGTGACGACTTCCGGGAAGTGCTCGATGGCGAGCCGGACGCCGCCGCCGACCACGGCGATGTCGGGGTCGTAGAGGTCGAGGAGCATGCCGAGTGCCGTGCCCACGTGCGCGGCCCGCCGTGCCAGGAGGCGGGCTGCCTGTGCGGCGCGTTCGCCGCTGCCCTGCGAGAGGGCGACGACGTCCTCGATGTGGGCGTCGGGGGGCAGCAGGTCCAGGTCCGTGGCGGCGGTGGTGACCGCCAGGTCGCTCCCGGTCGCGGCGAGGCAGTCCGTGCGGCCGCAGACGCAGGTGATTCCGTGCGCGCCGCCGACGGTCAGGTGGTCGATGGCGCCGGCCGCGGAGTCGCGGCCCCGGGCGATCTGGCCGTGCAGGACGTGCGCCGAGCCCATGACGTTGCCGGCGAAGAGGTAGAGCACGTTGCCGGCGTCCCGGGCCGCGCCGAGTCTGCTTTCCGCGAGGGCCAGGGCGCGCACCGAGGAGTCGACCGACGGTACGGGGAGGCCGGGGATGGTGAGGGCCTTGCGGAGGGGTACGTCGTGCCAGCCGAGGCCGGTGAACTCGCGGACGACGCCGTCGTCCGGGGACACCCAGCCGCCGCAGCAGGCGCTGTACCCGAGCACTGGTGTGCCGCCGGTCCCGGTCAGGACGTCGGCCACGAGTCTCCTGGCCAGATCGAGGACGCCGGCGGGCGGTGCGGCGAGGTGGTCGCGGGCCTTGAGGTCCACGACCTCGCCGGCGAGGTTCAGCAGGCCCACGGTGACGCGTTGCAGGCCGATGTGGACGCCGATGAACCGGTGCCGGGACAGGTCGAGTTCGACCGGCACCCGGGGCCTGCCGGGTTCGCGCTCCCCTTCGGCGGGCCTGGTGGACTCGGTGATGTAGCCCGCCTGCACCAGGGCCGCGCTGATCTTGGTGACGGCGGTGGGGCTGAGTCCGGTCGTGTCGGCGATCTCCGACCGGGCCAGTGGCCCGCGGGTCCGCACCGCGCCCAGGACGGCCGCCGCGTTGCGTCGGCGCAGGCTCTCCAGCTGCTGACCGCTGCGGGGGCCGCCGTTCGGCTGCGTAGTCATCTCTGAGTCCAGGTGTGTGATCGGGTGGCCGCCGGTTCTGGTGGGACCGATGGCACTAGTTAATTTCTACTGTGCGAAAACCAACTAGGCAAGGGGGCGGGGCCGTATGGTCCGGTTCGTCACCCCTCGGTCACCCGGGCGGCCCCTGCAAAATGGCGTCGGTGTCCTCGTAGGACAGCGGGTCCGCGAAGTAGGCCTCCAGGAAGACCGCCGCCGACGCCAGGACCTGGGCGTGCTCGCCGAGCGCCGAGGGCACGAGCCGCGGTGCGGCGCCGGCTTCCAGGCGGCTCCATTTGCCGAGCTCGCGCTGGGCGGCGGGCAGGTGTTCGGGGGTGGCCAGCGGGCCTCCGGCGAGGACCACGATGTCGGGGTTGATCACGTCGAGGAGCAGGGCCGCGACCTGTCCCACGTGCCGGGAGCGCTCTCGGAGCACCCGTGCCGCCGCCTTGTCGCCGCCGCGCGAGCGGTCGATGAGGTCTTCCAGTTGCTCGCCGGGCGCGGCGACCCCGCGCTCCCGGGCCCGGTCGAGCATGCCCGCGTCGCTGACGACGCTCTGCACGCACCCACGGCGGCCGCAGGTGCAGGCGCCGCCCGTGGCGCCGTACAGCGGCAGGTGCGTCAGCCAGCCCGCGGCCGACCGGGGGCCGCGGTGGACGCGGCGGTCGATCATGATCGCCGCCCCGACCACGTTGCCGACGAACAGCTGGGCGACGCTGTGGACGGACGTGCCCGCACCGAAGGTGCATTCGGCCACCGCCATGCCGCGGACCGTGTCGTCGAACAGCAGGGGCACGTCCAGCCGTCGGGCCAGCAGGTCCCGGAACGGCACGTCCCGCCAGCCGAGGGCGGCGTGCTCCACCACCCGGCCCCCGTCGGTGTCGATCCAGCCGCCCATGCTCGCGCCGACGCCGAGTACGGTACGGCCCTTCGCCTCGGCCGCGATGAGCTCCTCGACACCGGACACGGCCTGGTCCGCCATCACCTCCGGGTCGGTGGAACCGTGCGGCAGCACCGTCCGGGCCACCACGTTCCCGCGCAGGTTGACCAGACCGACCGACGTGCGGAGCAGACCGACGTGCACACCGACGGTGAGACGGGTCGCGACGTCCAGGTCCAGCGGCACCCTGGGCCGGCCCGCGTCGGCCGCCCCCAGGACGGACGGCAGCTCCCGCAGCAGGCCCGCCTGCACCAGCCGCGCCGACAGCCGGGTCACGGCCGCCGCCGAGAGGCCCGTGCGCTCCGAGATACGGGCGCGGGGCAGCGGGCCGCCCTCCAGAACCGCGCGCACGATGAACGCGACGTTCTGCCGGGAGACGTCGAAGGTCCTGGCCGCTCCGCCGCCGTTCATGTGCCTCCGCCCTCTCCCGCACCGGGCGGACCGCTCGGCCTGCGGGGCGCCATCCCTTGTTTCCCGATCGTAACTTGGCCCGGCCGCCGGATCGGACGGCGTCGGGCCTACCGCAGGACCGTGCCGGCCCGGTGCTCGACCAGGCCGAGGTCGCTTCGCCGCGGCAGGCCCTCCCAGTCACCCGGCTGGGTCACGGCGAAGGCTCCGAGGCGGGCGGCCAGGTCGAGGCGGTCCGCGGCCCCGCCTCCCGCGATGCGTTCGGCCAGGTATCCGGCCACGAAGGCGTCACCGGCGCCGGTGGGGTCGACCTCCCGGACAGGGAAGGCGCCCTGGTCCAGGCAGACTCCGTCCACCAGGGCGACGGCTCCCTCGGCGCCCCTCTTCACCACGACCTCGCGGGGCCCCAGGGCGGCGAGTCGGTGGGCGGCGTCCCGGGGGGTGGTCGCGGGGCACAGCAGGGCGGCCTCCTCCGTGGTGGAGAACACCACGTCCGCGTGGGCGGCGAGGTCGCGCAGGACCGCGGCGGCCTCGTCCTGGGGCCACAGCCGGCCGCGGTAGTTGAGGTCGAGGGACACGAGCGTACGGGCCGCCCGGGCTTCTTCCGCGGCCGCGAAGACCGTGGCGCGGGCGCTCGCCGACAACGCCGGAGTGATGCCGGACAGGTGCAGGACGGCGGCATCGCGCAGCAGCGCGGGGTCGAGGTCCGCCGGGGTCAGAGTCGATCCCGCGTTGCCGCGCCGGTAGTACGTGACCCCGACGACGCCCGGCATCCGGTGTTCCTTGACCATCAGGCTGGTGGGAAGGTCGGGGTGGACGGTCAGGCCGCGTGCGTCGACGCCTTCGGCGAGCAGCACCTCGCGTACGAGCCGGCCGGGTTCGTCGTCGCCGATCCGGCCGATGTAGGCGGTGCGCGTGCCCAGCCTGGCCGCGCCGATCGCCACGTTGAACTCGGCGCCCGCGAGACGCAGGCAGAAGGAGCGGGAATGCCGTAGGGGGCCCGGGTCAGTGGCGTCCATGACGGCGAGCGTCTCGCCGACGCAGACCAGGTCGGCGCCGTTGTCCGGGCGCTCGCGGGTCGGGGTCATCTCACACTTTCGTCGCGGGGCGGGGCGGGCTGTCGACTTTGTTACCTATTGCAAGTTAACCCTCCGGGGACAGTGCACACAAGACCTTCCCCCGCCACCCCGTGTCTCGCGAAAGAAGCCGTAGAACGCTTGTCATGCAAGGAAGCACGGCGCTAGCGTCTGGCCGCCCAATAGTTCCCACTGGGAATTTAGACATCCTCAGCCCCATGGTGATCGTCTTCGTGGGGGCTGGACGGAGGTATCCGCGTGACTTCTTCTCCCCCCGGGCGCCTGTGCCCACGTACCGTCGTGGCCTTCGTGGTGGCCATGGCAGTCGCCGCGATGACGGCTCTGCTCGCTCCGGCCGGACCGGCACGCGCGGCCTCGATGGCCACCATCACGGTGGATCCCACCACCACCTCGGGTTCGGTCAGCCCCTCGCTGTTCGGTGCCAACACCCGGTTCGGATTTGACCAGTTCGGCGGGTCCGACCCGAGCACCGGCCAGGTCTACCCCGCGCTGTCCTCGCTGGCCCAGGACGCCGGGATCAGCATGCTCAGGTATCCCGGCGGCATCATCGGTTCCCTGTTCCACTGGAAGGACGCCATCGGCCCCATCGGCAGCCGCGGTTGCCAGACCCACGGCGGCTCGGGGATGGTCCTGGACAGCCACTACGGCGTCGACGAGGCCGCCCGGTTCGCCGAGTCGATCGGCGCGAGCACGAGCATCGTGGTCAACTTCGGGGACGGCTCGGCGCAGGAGGCCGCCGACTGGGTGGCGTACATGAACGCCCCGTCGGACGGCAGCAATTACTGGGGCTCCCTGCGAAAGGCCAACGGGCACGCCGCTCCCTACCACGTGAAGTACTGGGAGGTCGGCAACGAGCTCAACGGGTACGCGAACGGCGACTACTGGCTGAGCGGGGCGGGCGGCGGCAACGACAAGTACGCGACCGGCGGCACCGTCAGCTTCACCAAGCAGCCCATGGGCGGCAAGTGCGACCGTACGACCGCCGGCAGCCTGAGCACCGGCGCGGCGAACCAGTCGTTCTACGCCTACTATCCGGCGGTGGCCCCCGGCCAGACGGTGTACGTCGGCGGCACGGCCTGGACCCAGGTCTCCGGCCTGAGCTCGGCGGGGGCCACCGACACGGTGTACACCATCGATCCGGCCACCGGAAAGGTCACGTTCGGCGACGGCGTGCACGGGGCCGTTCCGCCGAACGGCAAGGCGATCACCCTCACTTACACCTCCGGCCCGCACGACGGCTACACGGCCTTCCGCGACGCGATGCGTGCGGTCGACCCGACCATCAAGGTCTGCTCGGACTTCGTCCTTCCCACGGTGACCACGGACTGCGTCCAGGACCACCCGTACGTGCAATTCGACGACACCGCGAACGCCAACCAGGCCCACGACATCGCCATGTCCCAGTCCGACACGCAGAACTCCGTCGCCACCCTGCAGAACACCATCGCCGGCTACCCGGGCAACCCGACGGTCATGCTGTCCGAGTACGGCATGTATCTCGGCGGTTACACCGGGGACGACGGGAACTACCTCGCCTCACTGGACCAGGGGCTGGTCGAGGCGAACGACATGGCGAACTGGATACGCCTCGGGATCCCGGTGGCCGAGCGGCACTGCCTGGTCGACTACCAGTTCACCGCCGGGCCACCGGGGGTCGGCGGGCTCGGCGGCGCCGCCCAGTCGCTGTTCGGCGGCGGCAGTCCCGACTTCGTCAACTCCGCCTCCGCCCACGTCCTCACGCTGTTCACCCATATGACGGGCTCCACCGTGGTCTCCAGCAGCATCACCGGCAACCCGGTGAAGGCGGGCTACGCCGGCAACTACGGCAGCCTGAAGACCATCGCCACCAAGGACGGCTCCGGTCATCTGTTCCTCACGGTCATCAACCGTGACACCGTCGACCGGCAGGCACAGGTCACTCCGGCTCACTTCGCCTCCACCGGCACGGCCGCCGTGTGGACGGTCGACGGAGCCGCCACCACCTCGGTCAACACCCCCGCCGACCCCGACGCCGTCACCCTGACCAAGAGCACCACGCCGGTGGGCCCCGGCGGACTCACGTACACCTTCCCAGCCCACTCGGTCACCGCCTTCCAGCTGACCGGGACCGAGACCCACCGGCTCGACCGCACCGGGTGGAGCGTGAAGTACGTCGACAGCACCGAGACCGTGGCCGCGAACGGGGCCGGCAGCAACGTCCTCGACGGCGACCTCAACACCCGCTGGATCACCAAGTGGAGCGGCGGCGCCGACCCGCTGCCGCACGAGATCCAGCTCGACCTCGGCACGAGCCACACCCTGACGTCCCTGTCCTACCTGCCGCGTCAGGACGGCAACAGCAACGGCATGATCGCGAACTACGAGGTCTACGTCAGTACCGACGGCGTGAACTGGGGCAGCCCGGTCGCCACCGGGACCTGGGGCAACTCGACGGCGGAGAAGACGGCGTCCTTCCCGCCCACCACCGGCCGCTACGTACGCCTCAGGGCCCTGTCCGAGGTCCTGGGACAGCAGTTCACCACGGCCGACGAGATCAACCTCGGCGGTACCTGAGCCGGGGCCACCGCGAGGTGGTCGCGCCCTGAGCGCGACCGCCTCGCGCGGCCGGTGAAGTTCATCCCCGTCCGGGGTTGACGCCTGGACCTAGTTAGTTTCTACTGTGTGAAAACCAATTAGCCAAACGGAAACGGCAGGACAAATGGGCACCGCGCTCGAGCTGTTCACCTATGCGGTCAGCGACCGCACGCAGTGGCGCGTGGTCCGGATCACCACCCCGAATGGCCGGACCGGCCTGGGTGAGATGTCGGACAGCGGGCCGCTGCCGGAGGCCGTCGCGGCGCTGGACATGCTGGAGGACTTCATCGGCACCGCGGTCGCCGAACCGCTCACCGAGCCCGACGACGTACGGCGCTGGGCCGACAAGGCCCTGGGGCTCGTGCCCCCGACGCGTTGGGGACGCACGGTCGTGGGCGGCGTCGAACAGGCCCTGTGCGACCTCGCCGCCCGCGGCCACGGCATGCCGGTGTGGCGGTGGCTCGGTGGCCGGGCCCGCCGGCGCGTCCCGGTGTACGCCAACATCAACAGGTTCGTCGGCGGCCGCGAACCGGGCGACGTGGCCCGCGCGGCGCTCGAAGCCGTAAAGAACGGCCACACCGCGATCAAGTTCGCACCGTTCGACGTACCGGCCGAAGGACGGCCGCTCGCCGAGGTGGGTCTGGCCCGTCTCACGGCGCTGCGCGAGGCGGTCGGTGAGGGAATCTCCCTCATGGTCGACTGCCACGAGCGGCTGCCGCTGGAGGAGGTCGGGCGGATCCTCCCCGCCCTGCGGGACCTGAACGTCTGCTGGCTGGAGGACGCCACGGACATCGAGGACGTCGAGGGCCTGTCCTGGCTGCGCCGCTCGGCGGGCGACATGATCCTGGCGGGCGGGGAGTTCGCCCACGACGCCCGCCAGATCCACCCGGCCGTCACGGCCGGCGTGATCGACGTGGTCATGCCCGACGTCAAGCACGCCGGCGGCATCACCCGCGCGGCGGCCATGCTCGCCGCGGTGCCGGACGTCCGCGTCGCGCCGCACAACCCCACCGGGCCGGTCGGCACCGCCGCCGGCGCCCACCTCTTCCTCGCCTGCCCCAGCGCGATCAGCTTGGAGGTCGCGACTGGGGAAGTTCCCTGGCGACCCTCCACCGTGCGTCCCGCAGAGTGGGTCGAGGACGCGCACCTCACTGTCCCGGAGGGCCCGGGTTTAGGCATCAGCCTCGACTTCTCCCGAACCAGCGCACGGCTCGTATGGTCCACCACCCCCTTGGAGTCACAGTGAACGATCAGCAACCGTCCCGGCTGCCCCGCCCCTCCCGCCGCGCCCTCCTCGGGGGCGGTCTGGTCGTCGGCGCGGGCGTCTTCCTGCCGGCCTGCCGCAGCGCGGCCGGAGACAGCACCTCCACCGGCAGCGGGCGGCCAAGATCCGGCGGCACCCTGCACATGGTGCAGAGCGCGGACATCCTGCCCCTGTCCCTGCCGTCCCAGAACAACCCGAACTTCTCCGTCAACCGGACGGTCTTCAACACCCTGGTCTCGCTCGACCACACGTCGCTGCAGCCGCAGCCGCAGCTGGCCAAGAGCTGGACGGTGTCGGCGGACAGGAAGACGTACGTCTTCCAGCTGAGGGACGACGTCACCTTCCACACCGGACGTCCCTTCACGCCGGAGGACGTCGTCTTCGTCCTGAAGTACTACGCGAAGGACACGACGGCGACGCAGATGAAGGCGACCGCCATGCAGGTCACCTCCGCCACGAAGACGGGCGACCACGAGGTCACCGTCGTGTTCGGCAAGGCGGTGAACAACGTCTGGGACATGCTCGAGATGATGATCATCCTCGACAAGGAGACGATCGACGACCTGGCCACGGGCCAGAAGATCATCGGCACCGGTCCCTTCAAGGTGGCGTCCTACACGCCCGGCTCCGCCATCTCCCTCAAGCGCAACGACAAGTACTGGAAGCCGTCCCGGCCCTACCTCGACGGCATCGAGATCAGCATCGTCAGCCAGTCGTCCTCCGCCGTCGCGGCGCTGCGCTCCGGGCAGGCACAGCTCGCCCTCGACCTCTCGCCGCTGGACGCCGCGGGCATCCGGGACCACGCGGGCTTCCGGCTCCTGCAGTCCGACGCCTACGACCTCACCTACTACGTCGGCGCCAACGTCCAGGTCAAGCCGCTGGACCAGCCCGAGGTCCGCCTGGCGATCGCCTGGGCCATCGACCGCGACCGCATCCTGAAGCAGGCGCTCGGCGGCATCGGCCGCACCTCCAGCGTGCCGTGGTCGTTCGGATCCCCGGCCTGGGACAAGAAGCAGGCCGCCACCTACAGCTACGACCCGGCCAAGGCCAAGCGGATGCTGCGCTCGGCCGGCGCGACCGGCACGAAGATCGACGTCTACTACAGCAACTCCCTGGCCACGAACACGGCCGTCGCCCAGATCGTCCAGTCGAACCTCGCCGACGCGGGGCTCAAGGCCACGCTGCAGCCCAAGCTGGCCGCCGACTACCAGAAGCTGTTCGTCAGCGGAAAGCTCCCCGGCCTGTTCGTCAACGGGCACGGCTTCGGCCAGCTCTCGCCCGCGACCCTCGCCAAGGGCGCGTTCCCGTTCAACGCGCAGCAGAACGCCTCGAACTTCAGCAGCCACACCTACACCCGCCTGGCCGACGCCGCCTGGACCGGCGGCCCCGGCAGCCTCCCCGGCACCTACAAGCAGCTCACCGAGCTGCTGCTGGAGGAGCAGTTCGTCATCGACCTGGTCAACAGCACGCACACGTACGCGGTCGCCGACAAGCTCAAGGGCGTCGCCTGGACGATGTACGACTACCTCGACCTCGACAACGCCTACCTGGCCTGAGGAGAACTGATGCTGCGCTACGCGCTGCGCCGGGTCCCCTCCGCGGTCCTGGTGCTCTGCATCGCGTCGATCGTCGTCTTCGGAGTGCTGCACCTGGCTCCCGGCGATCCCGCGGCCGTCGCGGCGGGCCCCGACGCCTCGCCCGCCACGATCGCGGCCGTGCGGCAGCAGCTCGGCCTCGACGCCCCGCTGCCGCAGCAGTACCTGACCTGGCTCGGCGGTGTGCTCAGCGGTGACCTCGGCAACTCCTACGTCCGCGGGCTGCCGATCGCGACACTGATCGGCAACGGCCTGGGCAACACCGTGGCCCTGGCCGTCGGAGCGGTCGTCCTGGCCGTGCTCCTGGGCGCCGGCGCCGGACTGGTCCTCGGCACCTCGCGCAGCAAGAGGGCGCGGACCGTCACCGGTGCGCTGACCGCGCTGGCGTTCGCCGTCCCGCCGTACGTGAGCGGCGTGCTGATGATCCTGCTGTTCGCCGTCACCGTCCGTCTCCTCCCGGCCGGCGGCCACCAGTCCCTGCTCAGCGATCCGGTGATCGGCCTGCAGTACCTCGCCATGCCGGCGCTCACCCTGGCGCTCCCCGCCGCCGCCGTGATCGCCCGGTTCCTGGCCACCTCCGTCCGGCAGGTCTACGACGAGGAGTTCATCCGGACCGGCACGGCCAAGGGCCTCAGCGAACGCCGGATCGTGCTCCGCCACGCGCTGCCCAACGCCCTGCCCCCGGTCGTCACCGTCCTCGGCATCCAGATCGGGCAGATGCTCGGCGGCGCCATCGTCGTGGAGGCGATCTTCGCCTGGCCCGGCGTGGGTCAGCTGATCGTGGACTCGGTCAAGAGCAGCGACCTGATCGTCGTACAGGACCTGCTCCTGATCGCCGTCGGTGTCTTCGTGGTCCTGCAGACCCTCACCGACCTGGTGCACGCGGCCATCGACCCGCGCCTGAGATTGGACCGCGCATGACCGTCGCCGCCCCCGCCCCCGTGGCCACCGCCACACCCCCCGTGCGGGCCCGCGGGCCGCTGCTGCGCCGCCCCGGCCTGACCATCGGGCTGGCCCTGGTGATCCTGCTGCTGTCCGCGGGGCTCCTGGCGCCGCTGCTGGCACCCTCCTCGCCCACCCTCCAGGGCCCGGACGCGCTGGCCGGGCCGTCCGCCGCGCATCTGCTCGGCACCGACGAATACGGCCGGGACCTGCTCTCCCGGGTCCTGTACGGACTGCGCCAGGACGTGTTCGCCGCCGCCGTGGCGGTCCCGGCCGGAGCGCTGGCCGGGATCGCGATCGGGCTGGCCAGCGGCCTGGCCCGCTGGCTGGAGACCGCCGTACAGCGGCTGTTCGACGTGATGCTGTCGTTCACCGCGCTCATCGCCGGCATCACGGTCGCCTCGATCATCGGCTCGGGCCGCACCGCGGTCATGCTGACGATCGCGCTGGTGAACATCCCCCTCTTCGGCCGGCTGATCCGCACCGCGGTGATGGGCCAGCGGCAACGGGAGTACGTCATCGCCGCCGCCGTCGTCGGCGCCTCGCCGGCCCGGGTGCTGGTCCGTCACATCCTGCCCAACAGCCTGGCCCCGCTCATCGTCCAGTTCACCCTGTCGATGTCCACGGCGGTGTTCATCGAGGGCGGCATGAGCTACGTCGGCATCGGCATCCGCCCGCCCGATCCGTCCCTGGGTTCCCTGCTCCAGGGCAGCGTGAACTTCCTCGCCCAGAACCCGTGGTACGCCATCGGCCCCATGGCCGCCGTCACCTTGCTCGTCCTGGGGTTCCAGCTCATCGCCGACGGGCTCACCGCGAGCCTCCTGCGTCGCTGACCACGCCCTTCCAAGGAGTCCCCGTGTCCGCACCACCGCCCCCGAACCCCGAGAGCGGCCGCCCCGCGCCCGTCCTGGACGTCCGCAACCTCGTCACCCGCTTCCACACCGACCGCGGCGTGGTCCACGCCGTCGAGGACGTCAGCTTCCGCGTCGACGCCGGCGAGACCCTCGCCATCGTGGGCGAGTCCGGTTCGGGCAAGAGCGTCACCGCCATGAGCCTGATGGGGATGGTCCGCCGGCCGGGCCGCGTCGAGTCCGGCCAGGTGCTCTACCACGGCAGGGACCTGACCTCGCTGGACGAGGCCGCGATGCGGCAGGTCCGCGGCGCCGGCATCGGCATGGTGTTCCAGGACCCCATGTCGAGCCTCAACCCGGTGATGCGCATCCGCGACCAGCTCGTCGAGGGCATGCTCGCGCACGGCAAGTTCACCGGCGCGCAGGCCACCGCGCGGGCCCGCGACCTGATGGCGATGGTCGGCATCCCCGATCCGGACGCCCGGCTCGCGGACTATCCGCACGCGTTCTCCGGGGGCATGCGGCAGCGCGTGGTGATCGCCATGGCCATCGCCAACGAGCCCGACGTGCTGATCGCCGACGAACCGACCACCGCGCTGGACGTCACGGTCCAGGCCCAGGTGCTGGACCTGCTCGCCTCCCTCAACCGGGAACTGGGCACGGCGATCGTCCTGATCACCCACAACCTCGGTGTCGTCGCCCGGATCTGCGACCGTGCCGCCGTCATGTACGGCGGCCGGATCGTCGAACAGGGCCCGGTCGACGCGCTGTTCGCCGAGCCGCGGCACCCGTACACCCGGGACCTGCTCGCCGCCACGCCCCGGCTGCGCGCCCGGCGCGACATCCCGCTCGTCCCGATCCCGGGCCGGCCGCCGGACCTGCTCCTGCCGTCTCCCGGCTGCGCGTTCGCGGACCGCTGCGCGCACGCCGACGACATCTGCGCCACCCAGCGCCCGCCCCGGTCCAGCGGCCAGGACCGGACCTGGGACTGCTGGCGCAGCACCGGCGGCAGGCTGGTCCCCCGCGACGGCGTCGACGGCGACGGGGACGGGGGGCACGCGCCGGCCGCGGAGCGCCACCCCGTCCCGGCCCGCACGGACGGCGACGGCGACAGCCATGGCGGTGAGGTGCTGTTGAGCCTGGCAGGCGTCGGGAAGACCTTCCCCGGACGGACCCGCCGCAGCCCCGCCGTCGGCGCGCTGGACGGCATCGATCTCCGGCTCAGGCGCGGTGAGACGGTCGGCCTGGTCGGCGAGTCCGGCTGCGGCAAGTCCACCCTCGGAAAGGTCGTGCTCGGCATCGAGCGCCCGACCGCCGGAACCCTGCGCTACGCGGACCGCGACGAGAGCCGGGCCGGTCGGGCGGAACTGCGTACGCTGCGCCGCAAGGTCCAGATCGTGTTCCAGGACCCCTACAGTTCGCTGAATCCGCGCATGACGGTCGGTCAGGCGCTGGCCGAGCCCCTGCGGCTGCACCACCGGGCCGACGCGAGCGGACTGGACGCGGCGGTGGCCGAACTGCTGGACCTCGTCGGCCTGGACCCCTCGGTCGCGGAACGCTACCCGCACGAGTTCTCCGGCGGACAGCGTCAGCGCGTCGTCATCGCCCGCGCCCTCGCGGTGGGGCCCGAGCTGATCGTCTGCGACGAGGCGGTCAGCGCCCTGGACGTGTCGCTCCAGGCCCAGGTCGTGAACCTGCTCGCCGATCTGCAGCGACGCCTCGGTCTGACGTACCTGTTCATCGGCCACGACCTGGCGACGGTCCGTCACCTCTCCGACCGCATCGCGGTGATGTACCTCGGCCAGATCGTCGAGGAGGGCCCCGCCGAGCAGGTGACCGCACGCCCCCAGCACCCCTACACCGTCAGCCTGCTGTCGGCGGTCCCGGAACCCGACCCGGCCGTGGAACGCAGCCGGGAGCGGATCGTCCTGACCGGCGACGTGTCGGCCCCGACCGCACCGCCCCCAGGGTGCCGGTTCCACACCCGCTGCCCGATCGGGCCCGCGGTCCACCCCGAGCGGACCGTCTGCCGCGAACAGCGGCCGGCGCTGTCCCTCACGGCCGCCGGTCACGCGGCCGCGTGCCACTTCGCCGGCGAACTCACGGCGGGCGGCCCCGTGCCGCTGCCCATACCGGCATTGAGCAAGGAGCACCTGTGAGTCCCGACGAGAGCGCGTTCGAGGCGGCGCTGGCCGACCTGCCGGTGGTCGCGATCCTGCGGGCCACGACCCCCGCGCACCTGGCGGACGCCGCCGAGGTCCTCGCGGAGGAGGGGATACGCGCGATCGAGTTCCCGCTGACCACGCCCGGGGTCCTGTCCGCCGTGACCGAGGCCGCAACGCGCCTCGGCGACTCGGTGGTGGTCGGCGCGGGCACCGTCCTGGACGCGGGCGACGCCCGTCGTGCCATCGACGCCGGCGCCCGGCTGCTGGTCAGCCCGGCGCTCTGCCCGGACGCGCTGCGTCACGGACGCGCGCACGGCCTTCCGGTCCTGCCCGGCGTGTCCACCCCGACCGAGGCCCTGCACGCCGTCGCCCTGGGTGCCCGGCTGCTCAAGCTGTTCCCGGCCGACGCCCTCGGCCCCCGCTACCTCGCCTCGCTGACGGTGCCGCTGCCGTCGCTGCGGCTGGTCCCGGTGGGCGGTGTGCGGCTCGCCGACGTCGGGCCGTGGCTCGCCGCCGGTGCGGCGGCGCTCGGCATCGGCGCTCCCCTGCACGCGGACACCCTGGAGACCGGTGACCTCGGCGCGTTGCGCGTCTCGGCCCGGGCCTGGATCGCCGCCGTCCGGAGGGCGCAGGCACCGGCATGATCGTCACACCGGTCTCGCACGTCGTCGCCGGCCTCGGCGAAGGGCCCGTCTGGGACCCGGAGACGGACACCGTCTCCTGGGTGGACATCCCGCGCGGCGTCCTGCACCGCACCACGCCGGGAACGGGCCGGACCGTCAGCCGCGACCTCGGGGCGCCGCTCGCCCTGTACCTGCCCCTGCCCTCGGGTGCCGTACTCGCCCGCGGTGACGACCTGCTGTTCCTGCCGGCGGACGGCGCACCGCCCCGGCCGTGGGTGTCGTTCCCGCACCGCGCGAACATGCGCCTGAACGACGGCGCCTGGGACCAGCAGGGCCGCCTGCTGATCGGCACGATGGTGCTGCCCGGTCACGAGGGCGGCCCGGCCGGACTGTGGCGGGTCGATCCGGCGGGTGGCGAGCCCGTGGAACTGGTCCGCGGGCTGGGACTGTCGAACGGGATCGCGTGGAGCCCCGAGGGGACCCGCTTCTACCACGTCGACACATCGACACGGCAGGTGCGCGGGTACGAGGTCGACGCGCACGGCGACATCACCGCCGAGTCGGTACTGGCGCGGATCGAGGCCGGTGCGGGCAACCCGGACGGCATCACCGTCGACGCCGAAGGGCACGTGTGGGTGTGTCTGTTCGGTGGCTGGGCCGTTCGCCGCTACGGCCCCGACGGCAGCCGGACCGGTGAACTCCGCCTGCCCGTCCAGTACCCGACGAGCTGCGCGTTCGGCGGGGAGGGGTTGCGGACGCTGTTCGTCACCACCGCGAGCAACCGGCTGGACGAGGCGGGCCGCCGCGCACAGCCCTGGGCCGGCCGCCTCCTGGCCTGCGAACCCGGTGTGCGCGGCGCCCCCGGTGTCCTCGGCCGGCCCCCCGCCTCCCAGGTCACCTCCACCTCCACCTCCCGAGTCACCCCCGTCTTCCGCGTGCTGACGCCCGCGACCGCCGGAAAGGAGCAGGCCCATGCCCGCGGTGTCCCTCGAATACGGTGACGGCCATGTCGACGTCGACCTGCCGGAGAACTCGGTCGTCGTCCGCGCCGGCCGTGCTCACCACGAACCACCGCCGCTGGCGGACCCGTTGGGGGCCACCCGCGACGCGATCCGCGCACCGCTGGGCTGCCCGCCCCTCGGCGAGCAGGTGGGACCCGGTTCGACCGTCACCATCGCCTTCCCCGACCGGGTCAAGGGCGGGGCGCACGCGACGGCCCACCGCAGGGTCGCCCTGCGGGTCCTGCTGGAGGAGCTGACCCACGCGGGGGTCGCGCTCGGCGACATCACCCTGGTGTGCGCGATCGGCCTGCACCGCAAGAACCACCGCGCGGAGTTCGAGGCGTACCTCGGCGCCGAGAACCTCGCCCGGCTGCGGCCCGGCCAGGTCGTCAACCACGACGCGGAGGACCCCGACGGCATCGTCACCCTGGACGACTCCAGCCTCGGCGACGTCGTCCAGATGAACCGCCGGCTCGTGGAGTCCGACCTCACCGTCCTGATCGGGCACACCGCGGGGAACCCGTACGGCGGTTTCAGCGGCGGCTACAAGATGCCCGCCACGGGCCTGACGACCTGGCGTTCCATCCGCGGGCACCACTCACCGAGCAGCCTGTACCGCGAGGACTTCCTGCCGATCTCGACCCACAGCCACTTCCGGCACCAACTGGCCTCCATCGGCAAGCGCATGGAGTGGGCGATGCCCCGCCCGTTCTTCGCGGTCGACGCCGTCCTGGACAGCGAGTCGCGCCAGCTCGGCGTCTACGCGGGCGCCATCTCGGCGGTCGAGGGCGCGGCCTGGCCGCTGGCCACCGAACGCACCCAGGTGACCCTGCCCGGACCGCCCGCGGACATCCTGCTGCTGGGCATGCCGCGCGACTTCCACTACGGCCCGGGCATGGGTTCCAACCCGGTGCTGATGATGCAGGCGATCGGCTCGTCCATAGCCCGCGCCAAGAACGCGCTCGTGCCCCGCCCGGTCGTCGTCGCCGCCGCGGTGTGCGACGGCTGGTTCAACGAGCGGGAGTTCCCCTCGTACCGGGCCGCCTACGAGGGTCTGCAGACCGTGCACCACCCCTCCGACATGGTCCGGCTCGAAGAGGAGCTGTGCACCGACCACGAGTGGATCGACCCGGTACCGCCGGCACCACGCCTACCATCCCTTCCACGCGTTCTCGATGCTGTACGTCGGAGGGCTGACCCGCACGTCGGCCGACGCCGTCTACATCGCCGGCGCGCGCAAACCCGGATACGCCCGCGGTATGGGCGGCATACCGGCCGCGTCCGTCGAGCACGCGCTCGCCGAGGCCCGCGAACGCGCCGGCCGGGACGCCCGCGTCCTCGTCGTACCCGAACTGTCCAGGCCCGCCTACCACGTGTCGGCGGCCGGACGATGACCGGGAACGCGCACGAGGCCGTGCCGGACGGCGGGGCGCCGGCCCTCGACCTCGGCTACGCACGCCTCGACCTGGACCGCAGGCGCCGTACCGGGGACCCGGAGGTGGTCTACGGGCAGGGCAAGACTCCCGAGCAGGTGACGGGCGCGCTGCGCGCGCTCGCCGCCCACCACGCCGACCGGGCCGTACTGGCGACCCGCCTCGACGCCGCCGCGCTGGCCCGGGTCGAGGCGGAACTGCCGGACGCCGTGCTGGACCGGGAGGCGCGGTGCGCCCGGCTCGGCCCGCTGCCCGAGCCGCACGGCCGGGTCGTGGTGGTCTCGGCAGGCACCGCCGACGGACCCGCCGCGGTGCACGGCGCCGGTGTCGAGGTGATCCGGGACGTCGGGGTCGCCGGACTGCACCGGCTGCTGGCCGTCACGGATCGCCTGGAGGCCGCCGACGCGCTGGTCGTCGTCGCCGGCATGGAGGGCGCCCTGCCGAGTGTCGTCGGCGGACTCACCGGGGTGCCGCTGGTCGCCGTTCCGACGTCGACCGGGTACGGCAGCGGCGCCGGCGGGAAGGCCGCGCTGCTCGCGATGCTCAACTCCTGCGCCCCGGGGATCGTCGTGGTCAACGTCGACAACGGCTACGGGGCGGGCGTGCACGCCGCGCGCGTGGCCCGGCGGGCCGCCGGGAGCCGGAGATGATCGGGTGGCTGCACTGCGCGAGCGGTGTCAGCGGCGACATGCTCCTCGGGGCGCTCGTGGACGCCGGTGTTCCGCTCGCCCGGCTTCAGGCCGCGGTCGACGAGGTGGCGCCCGCACCGGTGGTGCTGCGCGCGGAACACGTCACCCGCGCGGGTCTCGCCGCGACGAAGGTGCACGTCGACGGCGTGGAGGCGGCAACCCACCGCACCTGGCGCGACATCAGGTCGCTGCTGGAGGGGGCCCGTTTCGCGGGCCGGGAGACGGCGCTGCGCACGTTCGCCGCACTCGCGGACGCCGAGGCGTCCGCGCACGGCACCCGCCCGGAGGACGTCCACTTCCACGAGGTCGGCGCCCTCGACGCCATCGCCGACATCGTCGGCGTCTGCGCCGGCTTCGCCCACCTGGACCTCACCGGGCTCACCGTCTCGCCGGTGGCGCTGGGCGGTGGCTCCGTACCGGCCGCGCACGGCCGCCTGCCCGTGCCCGGCCCCGCGGTGGTCGCCCTGCTCGCCGGACGTCCCACCCACGGCGGCCCCGCGGAGGTGGAACTCACCACGCCGACCGGCGCGGCCCTGGCCGCCACGCTCGGCACCGGCTGGGGCCCGCAGCCCGCGATGCGCGTCGCCACCTGCGGCAGCGGTGCCGGGGACCGGGATCTGCCCGGCGGGCCGAACTTCGTACGGCTGCTGCTCGGCGAACCGGCCGGCGTCACGGCGGCGGTCGCCGGCGACGGTGGTCCCGACGTCGTGGTCGAGACGAACGTCGACGACCTCGATCCGCGCCTGTGGCCCGGCGTGCTGGCCGCGCTGCTCGCCGTCGGCGCCGACGACGCCTGGACCGTCCCGATCCTCATGAAGAAGGGCCGGCCCGCGCACACGCTGCGCGTCCTGACACCGGCCGGGCACGCCGACGCGGTCCGCCGGGTGATCTTCACGCAGACCTCGGCGATCGGCGTCCGGGAGCATCCGGTCGCCAAGCACGCGCTGGACCGCGGGTTCACGGAGGTCCACGTCGACGGACGGCCCGTGCGGATCAAGACCGCCCGCTGGGAGGGCCGGACCGTGAACGCCCAGCCGGAATGGGAGGACGTGGCGGCCGTCGCACGCGCCACGGGACAGCCCGCCAAGCACGTCCTGGCCCGCGCCGCCGCGGCCTACTGGGCCACCGAGAACCGTCCTGACCCTGCCAGCGAAGTGGAGCCCCTCTCATGAGCACGCCCGTAGCGCCCGCGACCGCCCCGCCGAACGTGACCGTCGGAGTGATCGGTCTCGGCACCATGGGAGGCCGTGCCGCCGCGGCGCTCACGGCCTCCGGTATCGCCGTCGTCGGCCACGACATCGACGAGGCCGCCCGCTCGCGGGCCGCGGGCGACCGCGTCACGGTGGTGAGCGGCTCGGCCGCCGTCGCCCGCGCGGCCGACATCGTCCTGCTGTCGCTGCCCGAACCCGCGGACGTGCTGTCGGTCGTGGCCGAACTGGTGCCGGCCGCCGCGGGCCGGCTCGTCGTCGACCTGTCCACCGTCGAGCCGGCCACCTCCCGTCGGGCCGGTGCACAACTGGCCGCGGCGGGGGCCCGGTTCGTCGACGCCCCCGTGCTCGGCCGGCCGTCGGGATGCGGGGGCTGGACCCTCCCGGCGGGTGGCTCGGACGAGGACGTGGCCGCCGTCGCCGGCCTTGCCGTAGGGACGATCGCGAAGGCGGTGGAGCCGGTCGGGCCGGTCGGCACCGGTTCCCTCGTCAAGATCCTCAACAACCTGATGTTCGGCGCGATCAACACCGTGACCGCCGAAGTGATCGATCTCGCCGAGCGGGCCGGGATGCCCGCGGACCGCTTCGTCGACGTGGTCAGGGGATCCGGCGCGGCCACCGTGTCGCCGCTGTTCAACGACGTCGGCCCGCGCATGGTCCGCGGTGAGCACGAGCCCACCTTCTCCCTGGCCCTGCTGCACAAGGACGTCCGGCTCGGCGCCGCCCTGGCCACGGCGCTGTCCGCTCCCGCCGAAGTCACGCACACCGTCCTCGCGTTGACCGCGGCGGCCCACACCGCGGAGACGGGCGCCCTGGACACCTCGGTCCTCATCGACACGCTGCGCGCCCGCCGCGCCACCACCTGACCCGCCCGACACCACAGAGGGAGGCGCACATGGCGACCGCCACCGCCACCACCGCTACGAAGACCCTGAGCGGCGTGCTCACCGCCGAGCCGGGCGACGCGCGCCTGCGGCGCCTGGAGTCGGATGCGGCCCGCGTGTTCGCGGGTGCGCGGCGCGTCGGCGTCGCCTTCTCCGGCGGGGTCGACTCCACCGTGCTGCTCGCCGTGGCCGCGCGGGCGCTCGGCCCCTCCCACGTCGTGGCCGTCACCGGTGTGTCGGCGAGTCTCGCGGCCCGCGAACTCACCGGGGCCCGCGAACTGGCCGCCTCCCTCGGTGTCGAACTGGTGGAGATCGCCACCGGCGAGATGGACCGCCCCGCCTACCGCCGCAACGGGCTGGACCGCTGCTTCCACTGCAAGGACACCCTGTTCCAGACCGTCGACGACACCCTCCTCACGCGGTACCGGCTGGACGCCGTCGCCTACGGCGAGACCGCCGACGACGTCGCCCGCGGCGACCGCCCCGGCAGTGCGGCGGCGGCCCGGCACGGCGTCCTGCGCCCGCTGGCCGACGCCGGCTTCCGCAAGGCGGACGTCCGCGGGCTCGCTGCCGCGCTGGGACTGCCCAACGCGCTCAAGCCCGCAGCGCCCTGCCTCGCGTCC
Source organism: Streptomyces sp. NPDC047028 (assembly GCF_040644095.1). Lineage (NCBI taxonomy): Bacteria > Bacillati > Actinomycetota > Actinomycetes > Kitasatosporales > Streptomycetaceae > Streptomyces > Streptomyces sp. NPDC047028. The sequence goes on along the minus strand of NZ_JBEYVS010000042.1, from coordinate 3,729 downwards.
CGCATCCCGCACGGTTCGGAGGTCACCGCGGACAAGCTCCGCCAGGTGGAGACGGCCGAAGCCGCCCTGCACGACCTGGGGTTCACGGCGGTGCGGGTCCGCCATCACGGGACCGTCGCCCGGGTGGAGGTGCCCGAGAGCCGTTTCGCGGACCTCATGGCCTGCCGCGACGAGGTACTCGAAGCCGTCCGCGCCGCCGGTTTCCCCCTGGTCTGTCTCGACCTCACGGGTCTGCGCAGCGGCGGCCTCTACCAGATCGCCGCGTCCCCCGGCGCCGCACCGGCCGGCATTCCGTCCGGTGACCACACTCTCGCCGGTCCCGCCGCGCGAGGCACAGGGAAGAAGGAGTGAGCATGGCCAGGAGAAGGAGAGGGTGGCGGCTCGGTGTCATGGTGCCCGTGCTGGCGCTCATGGCGTTCGCCGCCGCCACGCCGCCCGCGTCGGCGACCACCGTGACGGTCGCCGTCGACCCGTCGAACATCACCGGCCAGGACATCAGCCCGCTGCTGTTCGGCGCGAACCACCGGTACGGCCTGAACGGCAGCGGCGCCTCGGACCCGGCGACGGGACTGACGTACCCCAGTGTCGAGAGCGCCATCGAGCAGAACAAGCTGTCCATGATCCGCTATCCGGGCGGCACGATGGCCAACACCTTCCAGTTCGACAAGGCGATCGGCGCCCAGTCCACCCGCTCCAACCAGGTCAACGGGCAGACGAGCGCCCCCCTTCCGCTGGACAGCACGTTCGGCCCGGACGAGTACGGCAAGCTGCTCGACGATACCGGCACCACCGGCGACCTCATGCTGAACTTCGTCACCGAGACCGCTCAGAAGGCGGCCGACTTCGTGTCGTACATGACCGGCACCCCGGGCGTGAACACGGACGGCGGCACCGACTGGGCGCAGACCCGCGCCGACAACGGGCACACCGCGCCCTATCCGATCTCCTACGCGGAGATCAGCAACGAGCCCTACTACCAGGGCCAGACCTACTGGATGGGCGGCACTCCCGTCTCGTACACCGACTCCTCTTGCGCGTCCGTGGACAAGGTGGCCTGCCTGTACGCGTTCGGCGGGACGACGTCGTTCACCGGGCAGCGGCTGTCCCAGCCCGACGACTGGCGCGACTCCGCGGGGGTCGGCACGGGAGCGGCGGACCAGTCGTACGTCATCCGGTACGCCCCCGTGGTCGGCTCGGCCACGACCGTGTACGTCAACGGTGTCGCCTGGACACAGGTCGGCGACCTGTCCTCGGTGGGCGCCGTCAACGCGTACGCACTGAACCCCGCCACCGGCAAGGTGACCTTCGGCGACGGAACCCACGGGAACAAGCCGCCGTCCGGGGCCGTGCTCACCTCCACCTACCAGTCGGGGCCGCACGAGGGCTTCGTCGACTTCTACGCGGCCATCAAGCAGGTGGCACTCGGCCTGCCGGTCTGCTCCTCCCTGGACACCAAGCCGTTCTTCCAGGTCATGGGATCCAGCCACCCGTACGACTGCGTGGTCGTCCACCCGTACGTGTCGGACCCGAAGACCTACACCGACGCCGACGACTACATGGGCCAGCTGATGAACACGCCGGCCGCGCAGGCGACGACGGTCTCGACCGTCCACTCCGACATGGCCACGTACGCGGGTTCCCGGGCCGCCCAGGTCTCGCTGCTGCTGAGCGAGTACGGGAGCTTCGGCGGCAACACCCAGTACCCCAACTCGCTGATGTGGATGTCCCAGGCCCTGCTGAACGCCCAGCAGTTGCGCAACTGGATCCTGGCCCAGACGGCGTCTCACGTGGTGGGGGCGGAGCGGCATGCCCTGATCGACTACACGTTCTCCGCGCCGCCAAAGGACTTGCAGGTCTCGCACCTGAACAACGTTCTGTTCGGCGGTCCGGTGACCGCGACCCAGGGCCCGGTCACCGAGCCGGCGGCCCTGGCGATCCAGCTCATGTCGAAGATGGCCGGCCAGGACCGGATCAAGAACTCCGTGACGAACAACCCGTCCCGGACTCTGTCCAACGGCGCGACCCTCACCTCGCTGGTGCCGCTCGGCTCCAAGGACGCCGCCGGCAACGTGCTCATCACCGTCATCAACCGCGACCCCACGAACGACGTGTCCGCCACCGTCACCGCCGGCAGCGCGTACGCCCACACCGGTTCGGTGGACTCCTGGACGCTGGCCGGATCCAGCTACCAGTCGTACAACACCCGGACGTCGCCGAACGCCGTCCAGATCGACCAGGCGAGCACCTCCGTGGGCACCGGGAACTTCACCTGGAACTTCCCCGCCCACAGCATCACCGTGCTGGAACTGCACCCGGCCTGACCGCGGTGCGCCCCGGCCCGGATCTCTAGCTGTAGGTACGCCAGAGGTCCGGGCCGAACACCTCGTAGCGGATCGCGACGGGGTCGAGGCCCGCCTTGACGAGGGAGGCCCGCCACTGGCGCATGCGGGAGGAGGGTCCGCACAGGTAGGCGCGCGCGTTGCGCGGCAGGGCGAGGGACTCGAAGTCCAGCGGGAGCGGGAGGGAGCCCGCGGGGGCTCGTGTCGTGTCGTGGTAGGCCAGCACGCGGCGAGCGTGCGGCAGTGCGGCGATCAGTTCCTCGAGCTCGAACCGGAGAGGATGATCTTCGGTACGTGAGTCCAAGTGGACGTAGGTGACCTGCCGTTGGTCGCCGGTGTTGACGAGGTGGCGCAGCATGCCGATCAACGGCGCCACGCCCACTCCGGAGGACATGAACAGGAGGGGGCTGGTCGAGTCGTCGAGGACGACTTCACCGAACGGCGGTGAGAGCAGCAGGACGCTGCCGAGGGTGACGTCATCGTGGAGGTGGGCCGACACCTGCCCCGCGGGCCGGCCGGGGACCCCGGCGCGTTCGACCGTGATGCGCAGTCGGTCGCCTCCGGGGGCGGAGGAGATGCTGAACTGCCGGATCTGGAAGGACCATTCGCCCACGGGGACGGCGACGCTCACGTACTGGCCGGCCTGGAACGGGTCCGCGGGCCATGTGTCGGCCGGTTCCAGCAGCAGGGAGACGACGTTCCTGGTCTCCTGCACCCGCTGGACGACCAGCCACTTGCGCCAGTTCTTCCCGGGCTCGATGTCGAACCGCCGGTAGAGTTCGGCCTCTTTCGCGATGAGGGCGCGTGCGACGAGCCAGTAGAGCTCGCTCCATCCCGCGAGCAGTTTCTCGGACGCGGCCGGCCCGAGCACCTTGGAGAACGCCGACATCAGGTGGTCGTGGACCAGTTGGTACTGGTCGGGCCGGACGCCGACCGAGGCGTGCTTGTGGGCGATGCGCGCCAGTACCGTGTTGATCTCGATGTACGGACGGTGGACGACCAGCGCGGCGAATCCCGCGAGACCGTTGGCCAGGGCGGCCTGCTGTTCGCCTGTTCTCTGATTCGCCCGGTTGAAGAGTCGTTCGATCAGAACGGGATTCTCGTCGAAGAGCGTGGTGTAGAAGACTTTCGCTATCTCGTGAATGGAATGTCCGACGAGAGGCAGACTGTCCCGCACGGTTTCACGGCTCGATGTCGAAATCATGAGTACCTCGGACGTTCGCCCCGGCGCAGGTTTGCTCAACCCCGGCAGCCTAGGTTTCGGCGGTGGCGGGAGTGGGCAGCGGCGGGCAAGTGCTCGCGGGCGGTGAGCGGTGTGGGTGTCCTCCGTGCGCCCCACACGTACAGGCACGTTCACGCACGTACACGGGTGGGCCGACCGGGCCGTGCT
>NZ_JBEYVS010000041.1:0-70662 GCF_040644095.1 Streptomyces sp. NPDC047028 | reverse complement strand
CGCCCGTCGAATACGAAGCCAACTACTACCGAGCAACCACGAAACCCCAGCTCACAGCCACCAACTGAGATCTCTAACGAACCCGGGGCGGTTCACAAGGCCCAGCGTCTCGATGGCCGTGGCCAGACCGCGCTGGTGCCCCGCCTGCCGCTCGGCCGCAGCAGCCGCCTCCGCCTGGATCTTCGCCTCGTCGAACTGCCGCGACTCGATCAGGGCCATCGCCAGCAGGCTGTGCATGCGTGCCGCCATCCGGGTGCCGGGACACATGTCGTCGGCGACCTTCGTGCCCACCCGAAGCGCCGGCAGGATCTCTTCGTGGCGGCCGTCCTTGAGCTGCAGGGCCCACAGGGCCTCGCACAGCTGACACGCGGTGTCGCCGAGGCGGTACTCCTGGGCAGCGAACACCGCCTGAACGAGATTGCCCAGCTCGGCGCCGAGTGCGGCGATCGCCTCGCCCTTGGACCCGTAGGGACCGGGAGGCAGTACGGTGAACAGCGGCCCCACGTGCCAGCGTTCCGGCAGGGCGGCACGGTCGGCCTGCACCGCGAACGGCAACAGCAACTCCACCGCGCGCACCACGGCCCTGGAGCAGGCGGGGATGCCGTCCTCCCGCGCGGCAGCCTGCTCGGCGTACCGGCGCACGGCAGGACGAAAACGGTAGCGGCCGGAGCCGGTCTCCTCAACCAGCCCCTTCTCCAGGAATTCGGCGAGCATACGGGCCGCCTCGGCCTCCTCGACCTCGGCCATGGCCCCCGCCACGGCCGGGCTGAGCGCCGGCCACGGCCACAGTGCCGAAAGCCGGTACAGCCGGGCGGCGGTCGGCCCGAGCGCACGGTACTGCTCCTGCACGGCGGCGTAGGCCGGCTCGTTCCCAGGCATGGTGGGGATCCCTTCCTCTGCCAGGCGCCCTTCGAGCAGCGACGCGAACGTCTTCAACGCGTACGGGGATCCGCCGCATTGGTCGAGCACCTGCGGAAGTATGGCGCGGGCGCGGGCTTCCTGGACGGTCCGCTCGCCCGCGACTTCGGTGAGCAACTCGACGGCGTATTTCTCGGGCAGCGGCACCACCTCGATCGGTTCGGCGTCCGTCCGGGGAAGGCGGCGGTGGGCGACGATGATGGTGAAGACCTCTGGCGCCGAGACGAGCAGAGGCGTCACCTGCGCGGCTGTCTGGACGTGGTCGAGAACGATGAGCAGCCGCCGGTCCGCTACAAGCCGGCGGAAGAGATCCATCCGATCCTCCAGGCCCGGCGGGATGTCCTCCGAGTCCAGTCCGAGGTTGCGCAGGGCTTGTCGGAGAGCCATGGCGGGGTCCGGCACCTGGGCCAGGTCCACGTACAACTGCCCGTCCGGATACCGCTGCAGTTCGCGCCACCCCCATCGCAGGGCGAGGGATGTGCCGCCCATGCCCTCAGGCCCGTACAGATGAACCCTTCGAGCACGTCCGTCGAACTTGCGGGACGCCTCGCGCGTAAGCTGCCGCATCAGCTTATCGCGATCGACGAAGCCCCGGAGACTGTCGGGCAGTTGCGGAGAAGTGCGGATGCGCACCTGGGCCAACGCCCTGCTGACCAGCGCTTCCAACTCGACCAGCCCACGAGCGTGCTCCATATTGCGCAACGCTCCTTCGTACAGCAGCCGGGCCAGTCGCTCCCATTCGGAGGGCCGCTCAGGGGCCGGAACCTCCCGCCCCGCGATCCGACGCGCCAACCCGCCGATCATCAGGGCCGCGTTCTTCCCCGCCTCGTTACCCATTCCGGCACCCACGGTCCCCAGCATCGCCGAAACCGTCGCCAGCGATATGAGCTCCAGCATCCTGACCTTCCCCGTCTTCACGCGCCGCCCACCGGACGACTACACGCCCCGGCCTGGAAACCAACCGTAGCGGGGGACCCCATGCGTGACGTGCGCATCGCCCGCATCAAGGCCATGTTTCGCAAGGTGAGTTGGGCAGGGGTTGCGATGTGAGTAGACGCTGCAGTTGGACTCGGCAGGACGGATTACGGGAGCGCCTACGGCCCTCCATCCGCCGGCACAGGTGTGTCCGCTTCGTCGGGCCGAGGCGTTGAATGTCAGTACCGGTCGCTGCCTTCGGATGCCAGATCCCGCCTGGTAGCCGTGAGGTGCGGTACGGCCTATAGCCTGGGCTGGTCGTGGCCGGTGAAAGTCGGGGGTGGGATGAGCGGCGAGCGGGAACGCCGGGCTTCGGTGGTCGGGTACTGGCGGGCGGTGGAGCTGTTCAGTCCGCAGAAGGTACCGCGTGTGTCGTCGCGTGACCGGGTCTACGAGGTCGTGGCCGACCGCGCTCTGCCCTGGGAGGACGGTCATCCCGTGCGGAGTCTTCCGCTGGATCCCGGGTATGTCCGGCAGCACATCGTCTACGGCGGCTGTTTCGCCCTCGCTGATGTCCGCGACACCCTGCTGGAGGTCTTCGGCCGGGACGAGGAGGACGTGGACGGGCGGATGGACGGCGATTCCGCCCTGTTCGCGCTGGCGGTCACCGATGACGGTCGGCTGCTGCTGGACTCCCCGGTGTTCTCAGCGTGCGGTTGGGCGGTCGGCCGGGCGCTGAGTCCCGGGCCCGGCGGCGGACGGTGGCTGGACGGCTTCGAGGAGGACGTACAGCCCTGGCTGGCGCGGGCCGCCGAACTCGGAGAACCGCCCATCCCGAAGACGACCCACGCGACGGAGGGTTCCGAGCAGTTGATCGACACCGTGCTGCCCGCCGCCACCGACAACGTGGATGGCACGGCTGTACCGGAGGCCGACAGCGAGCAGGGCGAGGACCAGGCCGGAACGTCGGTGGGTTCCGGGCGCATCGGCGCCAAGGATCTCGTCGGTTTCACCCGCGATCTGGCGGCCCGCTGGGGGGTCGAAGACGCGCTGCGGCCCTTCGGCCTGTCGTCGGCGCCGTAGGCGGATCGGGGCTGCTCGGCTGCCGCGGTCGCACGGCGCGGCGGCGGGGCCGCTGAGGTCCCGGGCGTCTCCGGGGTCTTCGGTTCGGCCATGGGCGGGCAGACGGTTTCCGGTCCCGTCCGGCGGCCGATGCTTGAGGCGGGGCCGTCCGCCGTGGCGTCACTGAAGAGCGGGGACCGGGGCTCGCGGGTGACTGGGGCCGTGGGGTCAGCCGCGTCGGCCACGGGGGCGGGCGGCAGCACGTCTTGTAGGTGGGCGGCGCCCTCGTACCAGCTCAAAAATCCGTCACCGTCGGGGACGATCATGCCCACGACGACCAGCAGATCAAGGAGAACGTGTGCCTGCCGGATCCGGCTCTCGGTGGCCCGTGCGGCCAGCAGCAGCTTGGCGACCAGGCCGTCGCGGGTGACGCGACCGTGAGCCGTCCGTTCCCGCATGGCACGGCCGAACCACAGCCCCCGCCACACGCTGCGCAGGGCCTCCAGACCAGCTGCCTCGCTGATGGCGAAGGCGCGGGCAACGGCCCTTCCTTTCCGGCTCGGGAGGTACATCGTCGGCCGGTGTGCCTTTTCCAGCAGCCCGGTGTTGAGAGCGAAGACGGGCACAAGCCCACAGTTCTTCGCGGTGAACCCGGTGGCCTCCGCCAACTGAGCGGCGCCGACGGGATCTGTCGACACACAAGCCGCTCTGATCACGGCTACTTGCTGATCGGCACGCATCTTGCGCGTGGGCATCAGCTTCTCGTCGACCGCCAGCAGGGAACGCCCCGTCGTCACGGCCCCTCACCTTCCTTTCGCTGAGCAATCACTTCCCGGCACTTTCTGCTTGTGGACACTGACCTGACTCCACCGCCTTCCTGCTGCTTGAATAGCATGTCCGGGTGGGATGCGCATGTCGCAGCCTCGTCCGTCACACTGGTCGCGTGCCTGGAGGAACGAGACGTGGAAAGAAGCCGTGGGAGTACGCCGTGGCCGGCGAGTGGCCGTATGCGGTGATGGACGGCTACCGCCCCGCGCAGGTCGGCCAGGCCGTCGCCCGCGCCCTCGCCGAAGCGATGGAACGTCGGCAGCTGAGCGCGAACGCGCTCGCTGTGGCCTCCGGCGTCAACCGGCAGGTCATCTCGAACGTTCTCGCCGGTACGACCTGGCCCGACCTGCTGACCGTGGCCAGCCTGGAGGCGGCTCTCGGCGAGATGCTCTGGCCCCGCCATGTCGGCTGGCCCCTCGACGACAACGGGGTCCGTCAACAGCCGTTGCCACCCCAGGCGCGCCAGGACGGCGCATAGGGCGGGATCACCCTGCTCCGGCGGTTTTGGATAGGAGTCCGAGAAGGGCATGCTTGTCCGATCTCCCGTTCGGGGGAACTTGGCCGGACACCCCTCTTCGCGGTGGAGGAAACCCGCTAACCTCGATCTTGCATGACGGTCCGCCGACGGAGTCGGTGGACCGTTTCGCTCTCGGTGGCTGATGGCGGGCATTCCGACGGCCCGAGTGTCGCCTCGGGTGGGCGCCGGGTTCCACTGCTCCGGGCTGGATCCTCTTCTCGTAGGGACAGGCGAATCTGCTGTTCAGCCGGGGTTCGGCAGGAGCGCAAGCCGCTCAAGGGCGCCGGTAATTTCATGGGTCCAGGGCCAGTGGCGGGCGAGGCGGAGGATGCGTCGCCGACCGGTGGTGACGAGCTGGGCGGCCGCGGAGAACAGACGAAATCGCAGCCGGCGGGGCTCGAAAAGGCGGGCCTGGCCGGTCAGGGCGAGCATGGGCATCCAGGCCAGCAGGTCGAGAGCGATCTGGACGACCTCCAGCCAGACCTTGTTCTGGGCGGTGTGGTGCAGGGGCAGGTTGCGCAGGCCGGTCGTGCGAGCGGCCCGGATGCGGTCCTCGGCCCGGGCCCGCAGGCGGTGGCGGAGCTCGAGTTCGGCGATCGGCCGGTCAGCGGTGTTGGTGGCGAAGCAGGTGATCCGCATACCGTCCGCGTCGGTGATCCTCAACTGGGCCCCAGGATGCGGCCGTTCCTTTCGGACGATCAGCCGCATGCCCGTGGGCCAGCCGTCCAGCAGCCTGCCGGTGAGCTCGGCGACCCAGGCCCCTTCACGGACCTCACCATCGGTCTCGATGGCCGCCGTCCAGGCCGGGGCGGGGACCTTCAGCACGTGTTCGTGGATCGCTTCGGTGACCGTCATGCCGACCGAGTAGGACAACCAGCGTCCTCGCTTCGCGAGCCAGGACACGAAGTCGTGGGTGCCGCCCGCGGAGTCGGTGCGGATCAGGGTCTGACGTCCGCGCCGGTACTTCTTCGGCATTTGGGCCAGGGCCAGTTGAGTGGCGGTGATGTGGTCGGTGGCGGTGTTCGAGCCCGCGTTCCCGGGCCTGAGCAGGGCTGCCACCGGCTCTCCGGTGCCGCCCTGCCCGTGATCGACGAACCCCATCAGCGGGTCCTACGTTGTTGGTGGGTTGGACGGGACGTCGTACGGTCCAGAGGCCCAGAGACACCGGGTATGGCTTTCAGCGGGTTGCACTCGATGGTTCCCATCACCTGGCCGCCCGGTGTCTCACGACGACTCGGCCGCTGATTAGGAGCTGCGAGCCCCTGCGGGTGCATCGCTGAGTAGGACCACGCTGGCGAGGTCGTTCGGGAGGACAGCGCACACCGACGAACCGGAGGAACCCGTGCCGCAGATATGAGCGGGCGTGGACATCGGCAAGACCCATCACCACTGCGTGGTCCTGGACGCCGAAGGCAAGCGGCTGTTGTCGCGCCGCGTGCTGAACGACGAGCCGGAACTGCTGGCCCTGCTCGCCGACGTCCTGGCCATCGACGAGAACGTCGTATGGGCGGTCGACGTCACCGAGGGCATGGCCACGCTGCTGATCAGCGTGCTGCTCAATCACGGACAGCAGCTGCTCTACATCCCTGGCCTCGCGGTCAACCGGGCATCGGCCGGTTACCGGGGCACCGGCAAGACCGACGCCAAGGACGCCATCGTCATCGCCGACCAGGCTCGGATGCGCCGTGACCTGACCGTTCTGCGGCCGGACGACGAACGCACCATCGAGCTGCGGGTCCTCACCAACCGTCGGGCCGATCTGAACGCCGACCGCACTCGCCGAGTCAACCGCCTGCGCGGCCAACTCACCAGCATTTACCCAGCGTTGGAGCGGAGCCTTGACCTGGGCAACGTCGGCCCGCTGACGTTGCTGACCGGCTACCAAACTCCAGCTGCCCTGCGCCGCACCGGCCGCAGACGTCTGGAGACCTGGCTGCGCAACCGCAAGGTCCGCAGCCCCGAAGCCCTCGCCGAAGCCGCCGTCGAGGCGGCCGAGCGCCAGCACACCGCCGTCCCCGGGGAGAAGATCACCGCTCAGGTGATCCTCACCCTGGCGAAGGAGGTGATGGGCCTCAACGAGCAGATCACCGAGATCGACAAGCTCATTGCGGCCCGGTTTCGCGAGCACGAACTCGCCGAAGTGATCTCCAGCATGCCCGGTATTGGCCCGCTCCTGGGCGCCGAGTTCCTCGCCGCCACCGCCGGCGACATGAGCCGCTTCGGCACCGCCGACCGCCTGGCCAGCCTCGCTGGAGTCGCCCCGGTGCCCCGGGACTCCGGCAACGTCAGCGGCAATCTGCACCGGCCCCGGCGCTACCACCGCGGCCTGCAGCGCGTCTTCTACACCTCCGCGCTGATCAGCATCCGCAACTGCGACGCGTCCCGGCGCTTCTACGAACGCAAGCGCGCTGAAGGTAAACGACACACCCAGGCCGTCCTCGCGCTGGCCCGGCGACGGGTCAACGTTCTGTGGGCCCTGATCCGTGACGGACGGTGCTACCAACGTGAACTCCCGGTCGCAGCAGCGGCTTGACAACGTCATTAGGAGGTGGTGGCCCCAGGTCCGCTTCCAGGTCGGGGCCGCGTCCTCCTTGTCGGAGTGCGCGATCACCAGTACCCCGTCGAGATCGACGGTCACCGTCCCGTCGGCATCGGGCGCTTCCCGGTCGGCCAACCGCCAGACTCGTTCGCGTGCTTCGGCCCGCGCGGCCCGGATGGCCTGCAGAGCTCGGTCGCCGGAGGCGGCGCGGGTGTCGATCAGGCGGGAGACCGTCGGGTCGGAGGCGACAGGCCCGAACACGGCCGACTCGGCCCGCAGCATGCCGACATCGGCGAGGCAGTCTCCGCCCAGCGCCGCCGCCAGGGCCACGTCCAGCAGGATCTTGCCCGGATCGTGCACCGCCCGCGGCTTCCGCCACGGCGTCAGCGCCGCGGATATCGCGGTGTCCAAGCCGGCCTTGCGGACGGTCTCGACCAGCAGCACGCTCCCGGCCTGCGAAACCACCGCCCGGCCGCCGCCCTCGATGCGGACAGACGGGTAGGACCCGATACGCTTCTTCACCTGGAGAGTGCTTCTTTCCCTACGGCGACATGACCCTAGACAAGTCACATCGTTGCAGGTCAGGAGCACTCTCCGCTTATTTGATCAAGCCTCGGACACCCCACCTCGTGAAAGCGCGAGGTTAACGCCTGGATGTGGGAGGTATCGACCGCCGCACGGGAGAAGTCCAGGGTGTTCGTGCTGCGGAGCTTGGCCAGGAGGACCTCGTGTGGCCGGGGCCGCACGCCGGCCTCGGTCCACTCCGCCAGGCGGCGCCGGCGGGTCATGCTCGATCCGAAGCCGAAAGCGCCTTCTCCTCCAAGCCGAAAGAGGCTCCGCCGCAGAGCGCGTGATGGTCCGCCGAGTGCGTCGGCGGACCATCATAGGGGATCGAAATCAGGGCGCCGTCCGGACGCAGTCCTGTCCCACTACGTTGACCCCGGTGGAGGGACGGCCGACTCGCACAGCGCTCTGGCAGAAGTACCTGTTAACGCTGAGCGTGGCTGTGAATTCCGACGGACCGAAGAAGAGCCCCGTCGGGCCGGAGCAAGCAGTGCCCTCTACGTTTCCGTTGGGAGTTTCGTTGAGCAAGACGCACGTAAATTCAGCTACGGAGCCTTGAGCTCCGCTGGTGGTGTCGTTGTCTTCCATGGCCATGGCGTTGGCGGTGGCGTTGGAGCCGTTGTCGGCGGTGGCCGTGGCGGTGGCGTTGGGGCCGTCGTTGCCGGTGCCGTCGTTGCCGGTGCCGGTGGTGGCGTGCGCGGGGGTGGCGAGGAAGGCGGTGGTGGTGAGGATGGTTGCGGCGAGGAGGGTCTGTGCGCGCATACTCGTGTGTTCCCCTTTTGGGTTTTCGGTGGGGTGGGTGTTGTAAGGGGGAGCTTGCGGCGGGTGTGGGGTGTTGACGGTGTGGGCGCGCCGGTCTGCGTCTAGAGGGTGACCCATTTGGTCGTTCGGGCAGGACCCACAGTGCTCCCGGTGACGCCGACGCTGCCTTTCCACCACCAGCTGGAACGAAGGAGGGGGTGCCCCGAGTACGTAGGAGCACCCGCTGACTGCGCGGGCCCCTGGTGAGGGCGGCTTGTGCCAGGTGCGGCAGATAGCGATGACGGCGTCGTATCCGATGGTGAGTGCCGTGGGACCAAGCGCCATGAGGCTGTCGCTGTCTTGAATGACGTGAGTGAGCTTCTTCGAGGTGGCCTCCGATCAGGTGTCGGTCCGCGAGCCGAAACGGGCGAGGCCCCCGGGCTGTTGATCGAGATGTCTGACGTCTCAATCACGCTGCTCGGGGGCCTCGTTGGTCATCTATCCTGCCGCACTCGACCTGCCTCATGCGCTCGTGGAGTGGGTCACCATGCTCCTCGTCACCCGTGAGGGCGACTGGCGCTGCAAGCTCCGCCCGTCTCAGCGCGCGATGGTGGCACTGGTGTACCTGCGCGAACACGTCACCCTGGCGAAGATCGCTGCCGGGTTCGGGATCAGCGAGTCCACCACCCACGCCTACACCAGCGCGGTCATCCACCTGCTCGCTGAACGCGCGCCGGGCCTGCTGAAGGTCCTGCGTGAGAGCGACCCCGACTTCGTCCTGCTGGACGGCACCCTCGCCGAGTGCGACCGGGTCGGCGACTCACGCGCGGACTACTCCCACAAGCACCGCCGGCACGGAGTGAACGTGCAGGTGATCACCGATCCGGAGGGCCGGCTGCTGTGGCTCTCACCCGCGCTGCCGGGCCGAGCTCACGACCTGACCGCCGCCCGCACCCACCGCATCATCCGCATCTGCGAGCGCCAAGGCGTCCCCATCCTGGCCGATCTCGCCTACCAGGGCGGCGGCCCCTGGCTGACCACTGGCATCAAACGCAGGCCCCTGCAGGAACTCACCCCCACCGAGAAGACCGTCAACCGGGCCCTGGCCGCAGCGAGGGCACCGGTCGAACGCGGTGTCGCCAGCCTGAAGTCCTGGCGGATCTTCCGCAGGTCCCGCTGCAGCCCGAACCGCATGACGTCAATCGCCAAAGATGTACTCACCCTGGAGCGGCAACGCTGAAGAAGCTCAGTCAAGTGACGACTCGGCATAAGGAGATCTCTCCGGAAGGCGTGGCCCTTCTCGTGTCTGGTTACGTAGAAGACTGGCTTCCCGACGGTCCGGTCTCCTTCCGCTGATGTGGAAGCGCATTCTGTCGCGCCACTTGTCATATCTGACGCCGTCGTTTCGCTACCCAGCAGCGGAGCTCTCGTGGTGGTGCTTTGAAGTACTCGGCGTACTCCATGAATTCCGGCGTGACCTCAGGCGGCAGGTCCCATGGGACGGCCTGTCCGGACTGCAGGACGCGGTGAACTACGTGTGGCTCCGCACTGTGGTCCGACCTGCGTGGTTCACCTCCTGCGGAACTCGTTCTCCTACGTGGGCCGGAACGACTGGGGCCAAGATCGCCGCCGGCCCCGCCCGACCGGCGTCACCCTCGCTGGACCCCGGAACACGGACTCCGGACCCCGGACGCGGCGCCGCCGGGCCATCCCTCCGTGGCCCGTCCTCACCCGAAGCTTTCCGGCGAAAGTCCCCTGCGTTCACGGGGGTTCCTCCCGGCGCACCACCACTTCCGCATGTGATGCATGGTGCCGCCCCAACAATCGCCGGCAACCCTGGAGGCGAGGCCGGCATGAGCCGATGCCTCTCGCGCCTCGCGCTCGGGCAGGAGTGCGGTAAGCGTCACTCGTCGTGCGCGTCGGGTGGGCCGACCAGAAGGACCGGCAGGCGGGCGTCCTGGCTGACGGCGCGGGCCACGGGGCCGAGGCCGCCGGTGCGCAGGCGGCTGTCCTCACCGTGGCGGCCGAGGACGATGAGGTCGCAGCCGTGGAGGCGGGCGCAGGCGTGCAGGTCGTCGGGGATTCCCGGGGTCTCTCCCCATTCGAGGCGCACGCGGGCACCGTGGGTGGCCGTGGTGGCCAGAGCCGTGTCGAACTGTTCCCGCAGCCAGCGTCGTTGGGCTTCGAGGTCGCGCTGCCGCTCGCCGCCGGTCTCCGTGTGCGGGGAGGGAGTGAGGACGGCGCGGGCGATGACGATCCCGTCTCCGTCGGCGAGGGTCATGGCGAGGGCGAGCGCGTGGTGGGCGGCAGGTGAGGCGTCCCAGCCGACGAGGATGCGGTGGAAGGGGGATACGGGCATCGCGGCCTCTCCTGTCTCGTGCCGGGTGTCATGCCAGGGCCGTCACCAGTGCGAGCACGGCGACCAGGGCGATGAGCATGTAGGCGAGGTACGCGTCCAGGCGGCCGGACTGCAGCCGCTTCGCCGCCTTGACGAGCATGTGCAACGGCCGTGTCAGTGGCCGGTACACGTAGGTCTCCACCACCTCGACCACGTCGGAGGAGTAGCCCAGGGCGGCTTGGGTCACGGTCGGCCGGATCTCCGTCGCGGGGTCCGGTTCGTGGGCCGGTGCGGTGGTGGCCGCCATGGGGGTCGTGCGGGTATGGGTGAGCAGGACGGCTGCCAGGATGCGGCGGGTGGGATGGGCGTAGCCGAAGGGCGTGTACTGGTCGTCGCCGTGCACTCCGCCGCTGGCCGAGCGCCAGGCCGGTACCCGGCGTACACGCAGGGCCCGGCCGCGGGAGGCGCCGAGCAGAAGGACGGCTGCCACGGCGATCAGGATCAGCGGCATGACCACCCACAGCCATGACGCGGACAGGATGGAGAAGTCGCCGTAGACCGGTTGGGTGACCCAAGGGGACTTCAACGCTCCTCGGCTCTCCCGGGCGGGCACGAGGCCGGACAAACCGGTGATGAGCACGCGGAGTTCCAGGGGGGTCAGCGCGGCCATCGCCAGGCCCCCGACCGCGAGTAGGAGCATGCCCCCACGGCCTGTGGCGCCGAGGTCGGCGCGCTGATCTTCGCGTGCGGGCCGTTGCTCCGTCCGCGGGCCGAGGACGACCATGCCGACGATGCGTACGAACGTCACGGAGGCGAAGCCGACGGTCAACGCGATCAGTGCGCCGGCGGCGGCCAGGGCGAGCGCGTAGGGGATGTGGGGCAGCCGGAACTGCTGCATGAGTGATTCGAGCAGGTACCACTCGGAAACGAACCCGGCCGTCGGCGGCAGCCCGGCCAGGGTGATCGCACCGATGGCGAGGCCGGTCCCGGCCCAGGGCAGGCGCCGGGCCATACCCCGCAGCTGCTCCAAGTCACCCGTCCCGACGGCGGATTCCAGGGAGGCGGCCCCGGCGAACAGCAGCGTCTTGGCGATGGCGTGCGCGGTGACCTGGAGTGTGGCGGCAAGCAGCCCGACGGCCACCAGGCGGGGTTGGTTCAAACGGGCGCCGACGAGGGCGACCGCGTAGCCGGTGCAGATCAGTCCGGCGTTCTCGACGCTGGAGTAGGCGATGACCCGCTCCAGCCGCCCCTGGACGGCGGCATGGGCGATGCCGAGCAGGGCGGTGAGGGCGGCGACCAGGAGCAAGGTGAGGGCGAGCCACGCGGGTGGGTGGCCGAGCAGGTCCAGGGTGCGCCACAGGCCGTAGAAGCCCGCGTTGACCGCGACCCCGGCCATTACCGCACGCAGTCCGGCGGGGGCGGCGGCATAGCCGCGGGGCAGCCACACCTGGACCGGGACCAGGCCGACCTTGACCGCGAAGGCGACCACAAGCAATGTCCAGGCGGTGGTGTGCAGCACGCCCGGCGGGACGCGGGCGAAGTCGGCGAAAGCGAAACTGCCGCTGCGGGAGGCGAGAAGCAGCAGGCCGACGAGGAGAGCGGCGCCGGAGACCTTGCCGAAGGCGAAGGTGGCCACGGCGTCAGCAGTGGAGTTCGGCCGACGGCGGTCCGCGCCGGCCACGAGGTAGAAACCAGCGGTAAGGGCTTCCCAGGCGAGCAGGAAGAGGAACGCGTTGTCGGCGCTCTCCACGACCGCGACGGCGGCGAGGATCAGCCCTGTGTAGGCGGCCGGACCACGCTCGTGGAGACGTCCTGGAGCCCAGCCCGCCGCGGTGAGGCAGGCGGCCACGGCGACGGCGAAGGTGAGCAGCCAGAACAGGGCGGTCAGGCGGTCGACGGTGAGGTGGCTGGGTCCGAAGCCGAGCCAGGTTCCGAAACTCAGCCGCGCGCTCCGGCCGGAGTCGCTCAGGGCCCACGCGCCTGCTGCGGCAAGACATCCGGAACCTGCCACGCACCCGAGGTAGGGCAGCGGCGTGAGCCGTACGCGCGCCGGCATCGCACCCACCAGCACATCGGCGAGAGCGGCGGCAGCGAACAGCAGCAGCCCTGTGGCGATCAAGGCCGTCATGCTTCCGCCTCCTTTCCGGAGGCCGAGAGCCGGCCGGTGGCCAGCAGCAGGGCGTGCAGAAGCGAAAACGGGCTGGGTGGCGAGCCGGGCACCCAGATGTCCACGTCCACCACGTCGCGGATGCCGTCGTCGTGGGTCGCGTAGCTGTCACCGTAGATGCCGCCACTACACGCGTCGGTACCGGCCGCGATGACCACGACCGGCTGCGCCGTGGCCTCGTACGTGCGGCGCAGGGGTGCCGCCATGCCGCGGGCTGCGGCGCCCGTGACCAACAGGACGTCGGCGTGGCGGGGACTGGCGGTGAAGAACATGCCGAGCCGGTGGATGTCGTAGACGGGGTTGAGGAGGGCGAGGATCTCCCATTCCTCGCTGCCGTCGGACCCGGCATCGACGTGCCGGATGTGCAGGGAGCGGCGGAACGCCCCGGTGCGCCGGGCCAGTTCGCGCCGGGTCGCTGCCAGGGCCTCGTCGGTTTCCTCCAGTTGCGGGACCGTGAGGGAGGAGCGGCCGGTGACAGCGCTCTCCGCGCCGTGTGCCAGGCTGAACACGTCCGGCCGGCCCCGGGTGCAGTGTCCGCACAGGATGCAGCGGCCCCGGTCCACTCGGGCCGTGCGGGAGGCGGGGTCGGCTGTGATGGCGCCGGTCGGGCACAGCCCTTCGGCCGCCTCGGCCGTGATGGCGGGCGCGTCCTCCCGTACGGCGACGGCAGCCGGGAAGGCATCGGCGTACGGGTCGGACTGCTTGGGGTAGGGCGTGGTCACCACGCCCTCGCGGAGGCCGCGCCAGAACCAGGGCATTACAGCGCCACCCCCGCGATGGACAGACCGAAGCTCGCTTCGATGAACGGGAAGTCGGTCAGGATGTCCCCGGCGAACACCTCGTGCAGGAGGACGAGGTTGTGGAACGAGGCCGAACGAGGAACGCACCGCGCCACCCGGCCGTCCTGGAACCGCACCAAGTACAGCACCTCGCCCTGTGGTGCCTCGGCCCAGCCGGCGACCTCGCCGTCGAGATCGCCGGGGACCGGTGTGACCATGCTCTCCGCAGCGTCCGCGTACCGGAGTTCCTCGGTGATCTGCCGCAGCAGGTGGAAGGACTGCTCGATCTCCCTGCCCCGGACATGGGTGCGGGCCAGGGCGTCCCCGGTGGTCTCTTCGACGAGCGGGCCAAGGCCGAGGGAGGTGTAGGCGTCGTACGGCCGCTCGAAGCGGGCGTCGGGTGCGCTGCCGGAAGCCTTACCCACCGGACCGAGCGCGCCGTGAGCCCGGGCGAGCACGGGGTCGAGCGAGCCGGTGGTGCGCAGCCGGTCCAGGAAGGAGGGGGTGTTCATCGCTGCCCGCCAGTCGGAACCGATGCCCCGATGCAGGCGGGCAAGCTCCTGGTCGAGGTCGTACGGCCCCAGTGCGGGGAGCGCCTGCACACCGCCGGGGACGACCACGCCGCGGCCGAAGCGGCTGCCGCACAGTCCGCCGACCAGCCGGAGCACGCGTTCCTTGTGCAGGGCGAACCGGGCGGTGGCTACCGCGAGTCCGGCCGCGTCGGTGAGCTTCACCATCACGTCGAGGTGGTTGGCGACGCGCTCAAACTCCGCGTGCAGCGAGCGGACCAGCCGGGCGGGCCAGGGCACGTCGATGCCGGCGAGGCGTTCGACGGCGTGGCAGAAGGCCAGGGCGTGTGCGACGGAGGCGATGCCCTCCACATGCTCGGCCACCAACACCGCCTCCGCCGGCCGGCGTTGCTCAAAGCTCTTCGACACGCCGCGGTGTTTGTGGAAGACCCGGATCTGGATGCGCGGGATGTCCTCACCGGGGGTCTCCACCAGGTACTCGACGGACTCGAACACCCCGGAGCGCACGGGGCCGTGCGGGATGGTGAAGACGCCGTGCCCGGTCACGGCCCGCGGGATGGCGCTCTCGTCCGGGGTGAGCGGCCTGGGGCGGCGGGCGGTGCCCGGCAGCGGGGCGTGGGCCGGGTCGGTCAGCGGCAGGAGCAGCGGGTCGAGGCGGGGATGGCCGGTGGGCTCGACCCCGAACAGGTCGTGCAGGGCGCGTTCGTACCAGAAGCCGGCGGGCAGGCTCGGGCTGAGAGATTCGTACGACAACTCGGCGGCGGGCAGGACGGTTTCCAGGATCAGCGGCTCCTCGGCCTCCGGCGGGAAGAGTGCGGCGGCGAGGCGTACGCTGCCGTCGCCCTCGGCGAAGCCGAACAGCCCGGCGAACCGTGCTCCGTCCGGGCCACCGGTGCGCTCCAGCAGCCGGGTGCGCCATGTCGGCAGCTCCCAGCGGTAGATGGTGGAGCTCTGTTGCGAGGCGGTCATGCCGCGCCTCCCAACTCGGCGGCGCCGCGTGCGAGCAACTGGGCCAGATCGGCCGGCGGATGGAGACCGAGGACCGCCAACGCGGCCACCCCCACGAGCACAGGCGCGATCATCCAGGCGCTGGGTTCACCAGCCTGCGGGCCCCCGCCTCCGGCCGGCCCGGAGATGGGGGTGAGAACGATACGCGTCGCGGCGATGGCCAGCCCCATGAACGCGACGGTCACCAGTACCACCAGGGCGGCGGCCGGCCCGTACTGGCCCGAGCGCAGGCCGCCGGCCACGATCTGGAACTCGCTGCGGAAGATCCCGAACGGCGGCATCGCCGACAGCGCGAGCACGGCGGTCAGGAACAGCGGCGCGGACCAGGGCAACAGATCTGCTCCACCGCGCAGGTTCCGGATCTCCTTGGTGCGGTACTTGCGCACCAGCACGCCGGCCCCCATGAACGCGTTCGCCTTGGCCGCGGCATGGGCCAGCACGTGCAGCAGGACGCCGGTCAGCGCCAGGGCGGCGCCGAAACCGACGCCGATGGCGAGGATGCCCATGTGCTCGACGCTGGAGTAGGCGAGGAGGCGTTTGATGTCGTGCTGGTCGAGCAGGTAGAGGGCGGCCAGCAGCAGCGAGGCGATGCCGAAGACCAGCAGGACCGTGCGCGGGAAGTGAGTGCCGACCGCCCCCGCGGTGATCTGGTAGTAGCGCAGCACCGCGTAGAAGGAGACGGCCAGCAGGGAACCGGACAGCATCGCCGAGACCGGGGTGGGCGCCTCGGCGTGCGCGTCCGGAAGCCAGGTGTGCACCGGTACCAGTCCGACCTTGGTGCCGAAACCGAGGACCGCGAGGACGAACGCCAGCCGCACCGGCGTGTCGGGCAGTCGCGGCGCGGCCTTGACCAGGGGATCGAAGGACAGATCGTAGGTCTGCCCGAGGACCTGGGCCCCCGCGTAGTACATGAAGATGGTGGCGAGCAGGGCCACACCGAGCCCGGCGGAGGCGATCAGCACGTACTTCCATGCGGCCTCCGTGGCGCCCTCGGTGTTCTCCACCGCCACGAGCAGCGCCGAGACGACCGTGGTGATCTCGACGGCGATCCACAGCAGGGCCAGCCCGTCCACCAGCGGAGCGCACAGCATGGACCAGGCGAACAGGTTGAAGCCGGCGTAGAAGCGGCGGGCATAGCGGGGAAAGTCACGGGCTCTTTCGTCATGGTGCAGATAGCCGACGCTGTGTGCCGCGCAGGCGGCGTACACGAAGGCGGTGGCCAGGACGAACACCACGGACAGGGCGTCCGCGCGCAGGATTCCGACACGCAGGTCACGACGGCCGGCGCCGGGCACGAGCGCCACAGCGAGACCGAGGCACACGAGTCCGGTGCCGACCGTGAGCGCCTGCGTGACGCGGGCGGGGGTCACCAGCGCCGCCACGGCGGGGATCAGCGGCAGCAGCGTCAGGAGGACCAGCATGATCGTCATGGCCGTTCACCCCCTCAGCAGGGTCAGGGACTCGGTCGACAGCGACTCGGTGCGGTGGTGGTGCACCCGCATCAGCACCCCGAACACCACGACCGCCACCAGAAGGTCGAAGAGGAACGCCACCTCGATGATCAGCGGCATCCCCGCCGCCACGACCAGCGAGGCCAGCGACACCCCGTTCTCCAGCGAGAAGAAGCCCACGGCCTGCGAGACCACATCTCTGCGAACGATCATCAGGACGAACGCCACCAGTACGATCGCCACCGACAGGCCGAGCGAAGCGGGCGGCAGGAAGCGGCTGTGGATGTCCAGGGAGCCCACCGCGAAGAACCCGAACCCGGCCAGGGCGAGCGCGAGCAGCGTGGCGGGCGCGACTCCCAGCGCCCCCGACCCGGCGATCTCCACCCGGGCGTCGCGCAGCAGCCGGGTGATCACCCACGGCACCGCCACGACTTTCAACACCAGCGACAGGACCGCGAGCGCGTACAACTCCGGTACCGCCCGCTCGGCGGCCACGATCGCCGCCAGCACCGACACCAGCAGCGACTGGACGGCGTAGAGCCGTACCTGGGAGCGTGACAGCGCCGCGCGGAGCATCGCGAACTCGGTCAGCAGCAACAGCACCGCCACCGTGCTCGTGGTGCCCTCGAACGTGCTCGGCACGGAGTTCGCCACAGCCAGGACCGCCATCAGCCGCCTCCCAGGTAGAGGGTGAACACCGCCAGCACGGCGAGCAGGAAGGCCGCCGCCACGAACTCTGTGATCTTGAACAGGCGGAGCTTGGCGAAGGTGTCGTCGATGACCGCGACCACACAGCCCAGCAGTACCGACTTTCCCAGCAGCGCGAGGATCGCCAGGCCGACCGAGCCGGCCCCGGTGCTCGACGACAGGCCCCAGGGGGCGACGAAGAGGTCGATCAGGAGGGTGTAGAGGATCAGCTGTTTGCAGGCGGAGCCCCACTTCAGCAGTGCGAGGTACGGCCCGGAGTGCTCGAAGGAACGGGCCTCCTCGATCATGCCGAACTCGTTCGTCCCGGTGTGGGTCTCCACCGGGATGCGGCCGGTTTCGTAGAGGATCACCAGGAACAGGGCGACGCTCGCCAGCAGGTGGGCGGGCCGGACGATCTGGTCGGCGGAGGAGCGGACGGTGGCCGCCTGCGCGTACGGCAGGTCGGTCGCGGTGACGAGCGCGACGGTGAACACCACGAAGAGCACCACCGGCTCGGTGATCGCCCCGAACGTCTTCGCCCGCGAGGCGCCCAACTGCGCGTACGGACCGCCGGATTCGACCGCCGCGACCGCCACGGAGAAGCTCGCCAGGGCCAGCAGGAAGCCGCCGCCGATGATGTCGCCCATGTAGCCCAGCGGCAGCCCGAAGCTGGTCAGCACCGGGATCAGCAGGGGCACGGTGAGATAGCAGGTCATCGCCACCACCGGTGCGGCGAGGAAGAACCAGCTCGCGCCCGCCGGGGCGAGCGACTCCTTGCGGAACAGCTTGGACAGGTCGTAGTACGGCTGGAGCACCCGCGGCCCACGTCGCCCCTGCAGCCGGGCCTCCACCTTGGCGATCACCCCGGACAGGCCTGGTGCGGCCACCAGCACCGTCATCGGCTGGAGGGCCTGCACCAGCGGCACCGGCAGGGTGGCGCTCACCGAACCGCCCGCCCCCGGTGGCGGGACGGGCGCCAGGATCGGGAACGGGCGGGTTCACCGCCTGAAGAGGTCGTACGTTCGGCTGTCATCGCGTCTGCCTCCACCGTGAGGGCACCGCGGAAGCGGTGCGGTCCATCGGTAGAAGCCATCAGCGGCCCAGGAGAACGCCGCGGTTGAAGGCGAGCCTCATCGCCTGTCCACCATCGTGGACGTCTGCCCCGTGCCCGTCAACGGGACAGCCCGCAGATCACCCGAAGGGACCCTGAATCGCCGGTCCGCTCCGAGAGCGGCAGGCGCCGGCCATCTCGGCGGCGGCCAGCCAGCCGTGGCCGAACAGCCAGCCACCGACGACGTCGGTGGGCCAGTGCACCCGCAGAGCGATACGGCTGAGCCCGACGGCCGCGCCCACGGCTCCGGCGACAGCCGGCCCCGCTCCGGTGGCCAGCCCGGTCGCCATCAGAGCCAGGGCGGTGTGCCGGGAAGGGAAACTCGCGCCGTCACAGGGCGCGAGTCGCTCTTCGGCCGGCGGACGCGGGCGGTCGACGGCGCGGCACAGCACCGTGCGCGCCGCGTCCCCGCCCGCCAGGACCAGCACGGGCAGATAGCGGTCGAGGGCGGACCGTCCGGTCCGCTCGGGCAGGAGGCACCGGGCGGCCACCAGCCCGTACGCCACTGGGCGCGAGCCCAGTGCCGTTACCGCCAGCCATGCCCGTCTGCCGGTGCGGGTGACCGGAGCGGGCAGTGTCATGCGCCGGTCGAAGGGCACCAGAGCGTCCCCACGCCGTGCGGCAACAGACAGCTCGGCCGTGGTCAGCAGCCCAGCGGCGAAGCGGGTTCCGGCGCTGCAGACGCGAACGCGGTCCGTCACGGCCCTGGTCCCTCCTGTCTCGCTACGGCTTGTCACACGGGTGCCGCGGCGGCTTGGGCGTCACTGACCTCATCATCCTCACGATCCGCTGAAACACCGGGGTGCCTCACCCAGCCGAGAACGATCGTGCCCATCGGGAGTACGGCCGTGCTTGGCGTGCTCTTTGCGCACGGCCGAGAGCGGACGCCGTTGTGTGCCATCCGTGGTCCAGACGGGGGCGCGTCGCCGCTTGAGCGACGCGCCCCCGTGAAGCCCCTCTCCGCGGCCGGGACCGGGGGTGGTCATCTCCGGTGGGAGCCGCGTCAAAGGGCTGGAGGCTGGAGCCACGGGGTGTCCAGGGACGCGGCTCCAGCCCGTCTTCAGGTTGTGCCTGCCCGCGGTCGGGTGCTGGCCACCGCGCTCGGCCTCACGACAGGCGGGGCGCACGACGCGTTGCGTGGCACGGGGCCGGGTGGCGACGCCCCTGCCACCGAGCTGGGGCTGCGGCGCCGACCGGGCGGGCTGGTGGCAGATCCCGGCTCCTTCCACCTGTGCACCTCCACTGGGGCATGCGTTCCCGACCATGGTCAGGAACCATCAACCCGGCAGGGCGGTTCGGACCGTTGAGGTCCAGGCGGGATCCATCGCCACGTCGAGTGAACAGGCGCTTGGCTCAGTGGTCAAGATGGCAGGTCCGACAGTGTCGTCGGCTTGACGTGGGCTGGTGCATCGAAGTGGCGCGCTGCTGTCCGTCGGCGGACACTGGAATCCGGGTGATGAGGCTCGCCTTTACCGCACATGATGTGCTGATGGCCTCTACGCGCAACGCCGTGGGGCGGTACCGTCACCCCCCCCGAGCGGACTCACCGCCTCACGGCCGGATTCAGAGAACGCGCTGGTCCTGCCGTCCCGGGACACGGGTGGCGAGGAGGCTCCGAGAAGATCAGGTGCCCCGCTGTTCACTACCGATGTACCCGGACGACACGGGACTTTGCCCGATGTGCGACACGTCCGTGGGACGGCGCCTCAGGCCATGCGCGGTAGACGAGGCACGGTGGCGAGAACAATGACACGGCAGTACGTCGCCGGTGAGCTGTCCCAGCTGATCGCCGAACTGGGGACGGCGGCCCCGGCTGACGGGGAAGACGTGGTCCGGGAGTTGCGGGCGCTGCGCCAGGAGGTGGAGACGCACCCGCCGGACACCTTGGGGCCGGTAGCTGAACGTGCGCTGGCCGCAGGGGACGTGTTGTGCTGGCAGTCCCTCTCGCACGGGGACATGGCCGCGTTCTGCTCACAGGCCGGAACCGTCGGCAGGCTGTATGTGTTCGGCGTCTGTTCCGGGTTGCTGGACGAGGCGTAGCCCCCAAAGCCCAGCACGTCGGGAGGTCGGCACATGAGTACCGGGTCCCAGTTCGGCGTGCGCGCAGGTCGCGGACAGGACCGGTGCAACGAGAACAGCACCGGTGATGACGCGAGCCAGGAGGAGACGGGGACGCGGCGGCGGAGCCAGAAGCGCGGCGACACGGCGCGGGACGGGCCCCGCCCCCGCCAAGCCGTGTGCGACGGCCGAAGATTCCGAGGCCCACGGCGAGGGTTCGCTCGTGGACGGACGCGGCTGGGGCGGCGTGCGCAGCAAGGGCCGCCTTGCCGACGGCGTGAGCCACCCGGGCGTGGTCGCCGCGCGTTCGTCCGCCCAGCGCTCGACCGTGCGCACGATGACGGCATGCTTCACCCGGAAGGCGCATCCTCCTCTCCCGCCACGCGGGGCATTTCACCGGCCCCGGGCCGATCGAAACCGGCGCCCGCATTCGGGGTATGCGACCCGGCCGACTGCGCGACCCAGGTCAGTCGCGCTCCGCCCGACGGGCGGGAATTGACGCGCGGTTACCGATGCCCGTGCTCTACAACGAGGCCTGAAGCCGCACGACCGCGCCTTCGAGCGGGCACGGCAGCGCCACGGCCCGGGCGCCGCCTTCGGGATCGGCAACTTGCACCGGGCAGCGTTCGACGAAGCCAAGGATCGGGCGCCGGGCGTGGCCCCGCGGGCGAAGGCCAGCATGTTGGAGCCGCCCGCGTTGTAGCCCAGGGCCAGCAACTCGTCCCGGCTGTAGGGTTCCTGGCGCCGGGCGGGCAACTCGGCGGCCAGGTGTCGAGGCACCCGGCCGCGGCCTTGACGGCCAGTCCGGGTCGCCCGGGTTGTCCGGGGCATGCGCTCCTTCTACTGTGAAAGCGAATACGGCGGAGGGGCCCGCCGTTGCCCGCGGTCATGCCGCCAACGGTCCCTGTCGATCGGAGCAGGAGGGCCGTCGCATGACTGAATACAGCGGACGTGGCCGCGCCGGCGCAGGGGCCAGGCCGAAGTGGATGTCAGGCCTGGTCGGGCTCGTGGCCCTGCTGGTGCTGTGCCTGGTGGGCGGAGCGGTCCTGGCCGGCGCCGCCGAGCTGGTGCTGGGCTGGTCGTTGCCGTTCTTCGTGATGGCCGCATCGGCGTTCGGCGTCGGTACGTGGCTGCCGCTGGTGATGGTGCCCAGGTCGCTGCCGGACGAGAGTGGTACGAGCGACTACCTGTAAGCCCCCCGTACGGGATCCGCGTCGGTCGGTTGTTGCGGGGCCGCTTCCGAGGTGAGGAGAAGTGCCAAACGGGTTCGCCGCCGTGGTCGTGTATCCGCCGAGGTCCTCCGGGCCGTCGGGGCGCCGGGTCACGGTGGAGGGCCACACCATGGGGTATGCGCGTGACCGGGTGGACGTCCTGTGGCTGGTGTGGGAGGCGGGGCTGGATCCGGACGAGGTACGGCTGGACGATCCCGAATGGGTCGAGTGGCGAGGCGCCGGGCCCGAGGTGTGGAGCGCGACCCCGTGACGAGACGGTGGGTCCTGCCCGGGACACGTCCTGTGATCGGCTTGCCCGTCCCTGTCGGCGGCCCGCACAATGAAGGCATCGACACGGCGATGGGGCTCGCCGCAACCGCAGACACTCGTCCCTGCTGATGGCCTCTACCGACAATCCCGCACGCGTCCGCGAGGAGGTCGGCATGGCCATGCCCGACAACACCGAGTTCCGCTGTTCCGTCATTTTGTTCCGTGGACAGTCCGTCCTGCTCGTCCACCGCACCGCGAAAAACCTGGATGACTGGGTGCTGCCAGGCGGCACACCCCGGCCGGGCGAGAGCATGGCCGCCTGCGCCCGCCGGGAAATGCGCGAGGAGACCGGCCTGGCCGTGGAGCCGACACGCGTCGCGTTCGTACTCGAGGCCATGGATCCCAGTAGCGGTGGCCGCACCGTGGACCTGGTCTTCGCCGCTGACGGATCTGCCCATGGCCAGACCCCGCGGCCCCTCGAACCAGGGATGGAGCCGGAGTTCGTCTCCTTCTCCCGGCTCCGCGAACTCGACCTGCGCCCGCCACTCGCCGGGCACCTGCCCGGTTTCTTCCACCGCGGTGCCCATCGGTACGCCCCCTACCTTGGCAACCTCTGGCGCCCCACCAACGCCTCCCGGCAGGAACAGGACGCTTCCGCACATTCCTTTCGGACGGCTGCGTCGGCTCTGTCGGACACGGACTGAGGGACGGTCTGCCTGGACGTCCCGGAAACGGTGCCTGACTGCCTGTGCCCCGGCTACGGTGCCGCGTCCACCGAGACGGCGGGGAGCGAGACGATGCGGGACTACGAGATCCGCCAGGTGGACGTGCTCGTGGTGGGCGCCGGTGGTGCCGGACTGCGGGCGGCGATCGAGGCGTCGACGTCCGGCGTCGAGGTGGCGGTGGTGTGCCGCTCGCTGTTGGGCAAGGCCCACACCGTGATGGCCGAGGGCGGCATCGCCGCGGCGATGGGCAACGTCTGTCCCAGGATGACTGGCGTGTCCACTTCCGGGACACGATATGCGCGGCGACAAGTCCATGAACAAATGGCGAATGGCGCAACGACACGCGCAGGAGGCCCCGGAGCGGTTCTGGGAGCTGGAGACGTGGAGCGCGCTGTTCGACCGGACCGCCGACGGGCGGACCAGCCAGCGGGACTTCGGCGGTCACCGCCTGGCCGATCACCGCCTGCCACACTCTCATCGAGGCGATGGAGCCCGCCTGGCATCACATGTTGCGGATGCCGAACCGCTACCGTCCGCTGATGGCTCCTGACACGTGCCGACCACCGCGTCAACACCGTGCCAGGAGCTGGATGATGCCGGAGCCCATTCCTGAGGCGAAGCCGCCGGAGTGCTGTGCGAACGGCGGCGCTGATCCGGTCAGCTTGCGGGCCCGGCACTGGTACGTGTGCGAACGCCTGTCAGTGGCTGAGATCGCCCGCAGAACCGGGCTGCCTCGCAGCCGCGTCGCGCGCGTACTCGACCGCGCGGGCGTCACTGTCAGACCGCGTGGAGCCGGCCACCACCATGGCACGGGGCCGCGACCGGGCTTCGGTGCCCTACTCCGCGAGCTCTACCTCGGACAGGGCCTCACCAGTGCCCAGATCGGGCTCCTGATCGGCAAGAACGAACGCACCGTCAGGCAGGAACTGGCCGCCTACGACATCCCCCGCCGCGGCAAGGGCCATACCGGGCAGATCACCCGCGCCCAACTGCCCGCCCATCGGCTGACGGACCTCTATGTGGGCTGTGAGCTCAGCGCGGAGCAGGTAGCGGCCAGGTTGGGGACCTCGCGGGGCACCGTTCTGCAAAACGCCCACGACCTCGGGCTACCCGTCCGGATAGGCGGACCGAGGCCGACCGACGGACCGACCGACATCCGGTTGATGTCGGCACTCTATGCGGACCCCCTCGTGACCGCCGCCCTGCACCGCCACCAGATCCGCCGTGTCCCGGCCGACCGGGGACGCCTGCGCCAGCGCTTCCCCACGCCGGTTCCCCTTACGGACACACTCCTTGCCGACCTCTACCAAAAGTGTGGTCTCGCAACCACGCACATCGAGCTGCTCACCGGGCAGACCGCCCCCACGATCCAACGGCGCCTCCACCGCGCCGGCATCCCCATGAGGACCCCGGGTGGCCGCTGTCCTTTCCTGCGCCGCTGGCGCGCCGGGAGCCCTGACGGTGACCAGACCCCCCGATCCGCCCATGCCGCGCAGCCCGCCGGCGCGAGCTGGGCTGCGCTCGATTGAACGGGAGGCGTCCCACGGGCTGTCACCAGACTCTGCCGACGTCCCGCGGCGCGCCGGTGGCGGCACCGATGGGCTGCGGGGGGCAGCTGGTCGCGCGGCGGGGAGGAATCGCTTCGCGGTCTGTTCCCGCTTGCGGCGCGGCGCTTCGGTAGGGCCGCCGGTGCCGGGGTATGTCCTTGAACAGGTCGTCGGCATCGGCCTCGCTCAACAGGAACGGCTCCATACCGGACATGGTGCCGCCACCCACAACGAGAGGGGAGCCCTCGTGCAGCCCACGGCCGGCCAAACGAGACAGCACACGGATGTGACGATGCCCGTGCACCACACGAGCGGGACGGGACGCGGTGCAGATCATTGATGCCCGGACCCTTCAGGCCACCGAGGTACGGCGACGGCCCGGCGGACTGCTGCGGGTGTGCGTGCACACCTCCCTCGTGGACAGCGTCGACGGGCCCGGGGATCTGCGTGCACTGCTGATCGCGGATGTACTGTTCCGGATCGCGGAGCTGGACGGAACCCAGGTGATCACCAGCTGGGTGGAGTCGTACCCGCTGGAGCCGGGCGCACAGGGCCTGGCTCGCGCCGCCGGCCTGCTGGGCATCCATCCCCCGGAACAACGCACTCCCGACGCGGCCCTCACGGCTGCCTCTGGCAGTCCCATCGACGTGCGGATCATCTCTCCCGCGGTCCGTACCCCGCAGGCCGGGCCGGAACTGGTGATCGGGGTGGGTCTCACGCGGTTGCCGGGTGCTCTGGAAACCGTGACCGCACAGGGACACGATCCTCTCGCCGTGCGCCTCGCACTGCTCGCACACGGCCACGGGCAGCAGGCCCTGCTCGGCCCGGAAGACGTCACCCAGGCCGACGCACTGCTGCATCGCTGGCGGCAGCGGGTGGCGACCTGGGCCGACGCACCCTCCCGGCCGATGCACGCTGCCACCGCCCGGCGTCTGGACGCCGCCTTCCACCAGGACCTGGACACGCCCGCGGTCCTGGACGCCCTGCGCGGACTGGAGACCGAGCCCGGGGTGCCGGACGGTTCGCGATTCGAGACCTTCGTCTACGCCGACCGCGTCCTGGCCGTGGAACTGCCCCGGGAGATCGGGCGGACCTGACGGGCCGGGTTCCGCTCGCGCCGCCACGCCTGCGCGGCATTCGCCTTGGTGGTCCAGTACGCGGCGGCGGACAACGACAAGAAACATCCGCTGGGCCGAACGCGCCGGTGCACGGCAGGCCACATCAGCACATGGGGTGAGTAACGCGCCCGCTGGTGGTTGTCACCGATGCCGGTGCCGTCCGTCATGCACCGCGACGTTCAGGGAACGCGCAGAGCGAGCAGGGCGACGTCGTCGTGCTGGTCGTCGCCCAGACGGGCCAGCAACTCGTCGAGGAAGGCAGGCAGCGCCTCGCGGGCGAGAGCGGCCCCGTGCTGCCGCAGTCTGGTGAGGCCGCGGCCGATGTCCTCGCCGGGGCGTTCGATGAGGCCGTCTGTGTAGAGCAGCAGCGTGGCGCCGGGGTGCAGGGTGATGGTCGCGGTCTCGCGTGTGAGGGCGGGGTCGACTCCCAGGATGGGGGCGTGGCCCTCTTCGAGCAGGAGGGTGTGGCCGTCCAGTTGGGTGAGCAGCGGCGGCAGGTGTCCGGCGTTGGTCCAGTGCAGCCGCCACGGTCCGGTGACGGGTGTCTCGATACGGGCGATGACGGCCGTGACGAGTTCGATGCTGGTCAGGCCCTGCATCACCCCATCCAGCCGGCTCATCACACCGGCGGGGTCGTCGCCGCTGTCGTAGGCCAGGGCCCGGAGCATGTTGCGCAGCTGCCCCATGCGGACGGCGGCCGCCAGGTCGTGGCCGACCACGTCGCCGATGGCAAGGATCGCCGAGCCGTCGGGCAGCGGGAAGGCGTCGTACCAGTCGCCGCCGACCTCTGCCCGTTCCCGGGCGGCCACGTAACGGGCGGCGAGCTGGAGGTGCGGCAGGCCGGACAGGTCGGGTAGCAGGGAGAGCTGGAGTTGCTCTGCCGTGTGCTGCTGGAGCGCGTACAGACGCGCGTTCTCGAGAGCGAGTCCGGCGCGGTGCGCGAGATCGGCGGCGAGGGCCTGCTCCTGTTCGTCGAACGGGACGGCTGGGGCACGGCGCACGAAGGTCAGCGCACCCAGGACCTGCCGCCGCACCCGCATGGGCGTGATCAGCGCGGTCTCGGCGCCCAGCACGCGGTACAGGGACCACTGGGCAGCCTGCAGGGAGTCACCCGGTTCGGGCACGCCGAAGTCGGTCACCACCACGGGCCCCGCGCCGCGCAACACCTTGGCCAGAGCCGCCGCCGAGTAGCCCGGTCGCGGCAGCTCTCCGGGCAGCACACGCAGCGCCCGCTCCGAGTCCCGGTCGCTGACCGTCAGGCGTCGCAATCCCTCCCCCTCGACCACGTCCACCACGCAGGCGTCGGCCAGGTGCGGCACCACCACCCGGGCCAGTCGGCGCAGCGCCTCCTCCGCGTCCAGGCCCGACGCCAGGGCCTGGCTTGCCTCCGCGAGCAGCCGCAGGCGGGCCGCGGCGGTCTCCGACGGGATCCCTGAACCGGGACCGGCACCTCCTGAGAGCTGGCTCTCCCTCTTCACCACGATCCTTCCCTCCGCCCCATCACCGCATCACCTCCGTCATCACCTTCGCCGACCGAGCCAGGCCGGTGAAGAGAGGCAACAAGCTCGTCCGCGGCCGCGTACGGGGCGAGTTCGCCGGCGACAACGCGTTCCGCAAGGCGGGGAAGGGCCTGACCGTCCATGCCTGACCTGTTCAGGCAGCAGCGAGGCGGTGACGTGCTCGACCTCCGAGGCCGCCACACGCCGTCGCCGTTTCGCCAGTGCTCCGCTGTCGGCCGTCCATGCCCAGTGTTCCGCGACGGCCCGGACCAACTCGTCCACACCGTCGCCGCGCGGCGCGACGATACGCAGGACAGGGGGCCACCATGGCTCAGTACTCCGGGCCGCGTTCAGCATGGCGGTCAACTGCCGTACGACGGTGCAGGCGCCTTCCCGGTCGGCCTTGTTGACAACGTACACGTCACCTGCCTCCAGCAGCCCGGACTTGGCCGCCTGCACCCAGTCACCGAACCGGGCGCGAGAACGACCACCAAGGTGTCCGCCACCGCACGGATATCCACCTCGGCCTGACCGGCCCCGACGCCCTCCACGAGGATCATGTCGTAGCCGGCCGCATCCAGCACGCGAATCGCCGAGGGCACCGGCGGCGCCAGTCCGCCCGGGCGCCCTCGGGTGGCCAGGGACCGGATGTAGACCCCGGCGTCGGGCCGCCGCCCCGTCGTCATCCGGAGCCGGTCACCCAGCAGCGCGCCGCCCGTCAACGGCGATGTCGGATCCGCCGCGAGCACCCCCACCCGCAGGCGCTGCCCCCGCCAGACCCCGATCAAAGCCGCCACCAGCGCGGACTTGCCGGCGCCCGGCGCCCCGTCACTTGCGCGCGCCCGGTGTACGGCGTCACCGCCACCACCTCACGCGGATACGACCGGCCCGCCTCCGACAATGACACCAGGCGGGCCACCGCCGCTGGCAAACCCGGAAGATCGCTCGTACGGTGAAAGGGAAGACGGACGGTGGAGGGGCCCACCGCCAACCGCGGCACATGTCGCCGCCGACGGTCCCTGCCGACAGGTAGGGAGACGTGGCATGACCGCACCCGCCACCCGCGCCAAGACCGCGCCGGAGGGGAGAGCGGCGCCGTCCGAACCGGTCGTCGTCATCGACGACCTGCACATCGTCTACCGCTCCGGCCTGCCAAGGCCCACCACTGGAGGCGCCCCCGCAACCCTGATGGGGCTGCTGGCGGGCAGGCGCCGCACCGCCGTCCGCGAGGTACACGCCGTACGTGGGATCTCTTTGATCGTCCGACGGGGCGAGACGGTCGGCGTGATCGGCGCCAACGGCTCGGGCAAGTCCAGCCTGCTGCGGGCGATCGCCGGCTCCCAGCCCCCCGAGCACGGCCTGGTCTACACCCGCGGCCGATCGGCCCTGCTCGGCGTCGACCCCGGTCTGATGAGCGACCTGTCCGGCGAGCGCAACATCGTCCTCGGCTGCCTGGCCATGGGCCTGACCCGGCAGCAGGTTCGGGAGAAGTTCGACGAGGTGGTGGAGTTCGCCGATCTCGGTGAGGCAGTCGACCGGCCGCTTCGGACGTACTCGACCGGCATGACCCAGCGGCTGCGGTTCGCGATCACCACGGTGATTCCCCACGATGTTCTGCTGATCGACGAGGCACTGGCCACCGGCGATGCCGCCTTCCGCCGGCGCAGCGCCGAGCGGCTGGCCGGCCTGCGGGCCAAGGCCGGGTGTGTCCTCCTCGTCAGCCACTCGCTCAGCGCCATCGAGGAGAGCTGCAACCGGGCCATCTGGCTGGAGGATGGCCGCATCCGCAGGGACGGCCGTCCGGCCGAGGTGCTGGCCGACTACCGCGGCGACGCGCCCCCACCTGCTACGAAGGATCCATCGCCGGGTGCTGGAGGCGCGCCTTGAACGGCATTGCGAACCCGATCAAGCGCATCCTGCGCTACGGCACCGGTCCCGCCGCCCGCCGTGCCGCCACCGGTGAGGCCGACCGGTTGTGGAAGCAGGGCGTTGCGGCGCGGGCGCTCTTCCGACCGGAGTACGGCGGCTGGGCCGTCCTGGTCTTCGAAGCACCCGTGCGGAAACGACCCGCCCACTCAACCCCTGCGAAGTAGGCAGCGGGGAGGGGTGCCGCATGTCCGACCGGCTGGTGGTGCACGGCGCGCGGGAGTACAACCTGCGCGGCGTCGATCTCGACCTTTCCCCCGGGACAGTCTGACCGTCTTCACCGGGCTGTCCGGCTCCGGCAAGTCCGGCCTGGCCCTCGACACGATCTTCGCCGAGGGGACGCGCCGCTCCGTCGAGTCGATGTCGGCGTACTCGTGCCCGTTCCCGTGCCACCGCCCTGCGACTGGCCGAAGGCCAGGTGATCACCGAGTTCGTCGACGCCCCGCAGGGTTCGCCGGACCGGGAACACACCTTCAGCAAGTACCTCGTCTGCCCGAACGGCCACCAACTGACCGTGACGGAGCTGGAGGGGGTGTGTACCGAGGTCGATCCGGAACTGGTGGCACCGGTCGACGAGTTGTCCCTGGCCGAGGGGCGATCGCGCCATGGGCGGGCCAGCAGACCGAGTACTTCCTGCGGCTGCTGGAGGTGGTGGCCACCGAGAGTGGTCTGCCGCTGGACACTCCGTGGCGCCGAATGTCGGCCAGGCCGCAAGGCCGTGCTGTACGGCACTGCGGAGCCGGTCCACATCAGCTACCGCAACCGGTTCGGCCGCGAGCGCAGCTACTGGATGCGGTGCCAAGGCGTGATCCCGTTCCTGGAGCGCCGCATCGCCGAGGCCGATTCGCCGTACGGACGCCAGCGGTACGAGGGGCACCTCAGCGGCCTGATCCTCACCCGGCGGCCGCCGACTGGATCATCGACCTCGGCCCGGAGGGCGGCGCCGTCGGCGGCGATGTCATCGCGGAAGGCACACCCGAAGACCTCACCACCGTAGAGCGCAGCCACACTGGCCAGACGCCCGGCCATGTCCTGGTGCCGCCATGCCTTGACTGATCGTCACTCCAGGGAGCCGGTGAGGCGTTCGTAGGAGTGGTGCGCCTCCGCAAGGAACTCCTCGGCCTCCCGACATCCTTCGCACCCCGTGATCTGCCAGGTGTGGCCGGGCCTGAACCGCCGCAGCACGGTGGCCAGCGCGCCCTCGTCGGCATGCCAGAGCCGTAGTGCCTCCGGGCCGGTGAGAGCGGCGAAGCGCGGGTCGCCGGCCGGCACGCACAGCACCTCGTCGTACGGCTGCCCGTCCCTCACGGCGTGCAGCAGGGCGACGGGACGGGCCCACACGCTCCGGTCCGGGTGCGCCGGCTCCTCCATCAGCAGCAGGACGTTGGCGGGCCCTCCCAGCTCGGTCAGGCTGTCCGGCATGTAACCGTCACCGACCGGACACCCGTACAGCTGCGACGGCCCGTGCCAGAGCAGGTCGTAGGAGCCTGCTGCGTCGTCCTCAGGTGTGAACGGTGATCCCGCGGTCGCATCCACCGCAACGGTAATGTCCAGCATGACCGGCCTCCGTGGCAGAACGTTTTCCGGATACCACGTAGAGGCCATCAGCACGGCCTGTCATCCCGACCGTACGGTCACGGCGAGCCTCATCGCCCGTAGAACTCGCTCTGCTCCATTCTGCCGCCTGCCGCCGCGCAGGCAACCGTTGCCGTGTATCCCGGTCGTGTCCTTCTTGCGCAGCGGCGCTGCGGCCGGCCCGGAAGGTGTCGTACGGGGAGCGCCGTCGCCCGCGGTCGGGCGCCGCCAACGGTCTCTGTCGTCCTCGACAGGAGGACCTGCTCATGCCGTCCCACGTCACCTTGCTGCTGCGCTCCGTCGAGATCCTCGACTGCCGGGCACGCCCGACACCGTCCGTCACCGCCGGCGTCGCCGGAGGAGCGGTCGGCCACGCCGGCGTGCACTCCGGGACCTCCATCGGCAGCCGTCAAGCCGTCAAGCCGCCGAACCGCTGGACCACGCCCCGCCCGTTTCCTGGGCAAAGGGGTGAGGCCGGTACCTACCGTCACCGAGACGCCGCTGGCGATGGCCGTCTGCCGCAAGGCCGGGTACGGCGCCCACGTCGCGGCACCACTCCGGCGAGACCGAGGATCCCTTCATCGCCGCCCTCGCCGGCGGATCGGCCTGCGGCCTGCTCAGGGCAGGGGCTCCTGCGCACGCGAGCGCGTCGCCGAGTACAACCGGCTCATCCACATCGCGGGCCGCCATCCCGTACTGGACCATGCGACGACGTAGTGACAAGGCGATGAGGCAGCCGACAGGCGGGCCGATCACCGCGACGTGCGGTTCTGGCGGAAAGCCGCGTTCGGGCGCACCATGGAGACGGGCGATGAGGCTCGCCCTTGACCGCACATCCCGTGCCGATGGCCTCTGCTACGTGGACGGTCGCGTTCCGCAACCGCCCGCCGACCGTCACGAGCCGGGAGGTGCCGCCGCCTTGTCCTTCCTCAGCGTGCTGTTCACGGACCCTGCCGAGCAGGCAGCCGCCGCGGCACAGGACGAACCCGCCTACTTCACCGACCTCAACCTCGACCAGGCTGTCGCATCCCTCACCGCCGGGCGGGAGGAGTACGGACTTCAGCCGCTGTTCCACACCCGCCTGTGGAACCCTGAGACGATCGCCTACCGGCACGAGGTCTTCCAGGACCTGGAGGACGAGACTCTGTCCGAAGGAGTCGCCGAGTTCGCCGCAGGCATGCGCGACGTGCGCCGCCAAATGGCCCAGGCGGACAAGCTGCGCCACCGCTACCAGAAGGAAAGCTGGTTTCTCGGCGCGGCCGAGACCTACTGCCAGGCCGTCTCCGGCCTCGTCCAGTTCATGGAGGAGGCGGAGCCTCGCTCGCGGGGGCTGCGTTCCGTGCGCGACTACGCCGCGGACTACCTCCGCTCGGATCGGTTCGAGCAGCTCCTGGCCGATGTCCGTCGCGTCCAGGACGGGCTCCGGGAAGTCCGCTACTGCATGGCCATCGGAGGCGGCAAGGTCACCGTGACCCGGTATGCGGACGAATCCGACTACGGCGCCGAAGTACTCGCCGCCTTCGAGAAGTTCAAGCAGGCCGAGGCGAAGAGCTACCTGCTCGCCTACAAGAACTTCGTGGACATGAACCACGTCGAGGAAGCGGTCCTGGACCGCGTCGCCCTGCTGTTCCCGGAGCCCTTCGCCGCGCTGGACGACTTCTGCGCCCGCCACCGGCACCATAGGGACCGCACGGTGGAGGCCTTCGACCGCGAGGTGCAGTTCTACCTCGCCTACCTGGAGTTCACGCGTCGTCCCCGAAGCGCCGGGCTGTCGCTGTGCTACCCACAGGTGTCCGACCGGTCCAAGCAGCTCCTCGGGCGAGAGGTGTTCGACCTGGCCCTGGCCGACAAACTGGTCGCCGAGGGCACGCCCGTGGTCCCCAACGACTTCCATCTCGACGGCCCCGAACGTGTCCTGGTCGTATCCGGCCCCAACCAGGGCGGCAAGACCACCTTCGCCCGCACCTTCGGCCAACTGCACCACCTGGCCGCGCTGGGCTGCCCGGTGCCGGGCACCGAGGCCCGACTGTTCCTCTGCGACCAGATCTTCACCCACTTCGAGCGAGGCGAGAACCTCAAGGACCTTTCCGGCAAGCTCCAGGACGACCTGGTCCGCGTCCACGACATCCTCCAGCGGGCCACCGCGTCCAGCGTGGTCATCATGAACGAGGTCTTCACCTCCACCACGCTCGACGACGCCGTTGTGCTCGGTACCCGCGTCCTGGAGAAGATCATCGACCTGGGGCTGCTGTGCGTGTGCGTCAGTTTCGTCGACGAACTGTCCCGTCTCGGCCCCTCCACGGTCAGCATGACCAGCACGATCGTCCCCGACGACCCCACGATGCGCACCTTCCGCGTCGTGCGGCGTCCGGCGGACGGGCTGTCGTACGCCATGGCCATCGCGGAGAAGTACGGACTCACCCACGACCGTCTGCTGGAGAGGATCAGCTCGCGGGCCGACGGAAGGATCGGATCGTGAAGGCATACCTGCTGTACGAGGACCGCGACTTCGACTGGAACGCCGAGCTGAACCCGGAGGCGGCAGACCTGGTCCGCGACCTCGGCCTGGACATCCTGTTCGACGCCATGGCCGACGCAGACGCGTTTCTGCGCGACACGGCCCGCCACGTCACGCTCGCCCCCCTCGCCGGCCCCGACGCCATCGTCTACCGGCAGCAGGTCCTGCACGACTGGCTGCGGCACCCCGATGTCCTGCTGGACATCTACCGCCTGGTGATCCAGGCCATCGCGGAGGAGCGCCGCATCTGGCCGAGCTTCCTGCGCAGCCCGGACTCGGTGATGCGCCGTGCGGTGCAGGCGATGGAGCTGTTCACCGGGCAGCTGCGCAAGCTGCGGCAGATCGGCGACGAGCACGCGGGAGACATGCAGTCGCCCGGCCTGGCCCGGTTCTTCACGATGCTGCAGAGCGAGCTCGACGACGCCTACTTCGCTACCGTGGCCGACCATCTGCGCCGCCTGCAGTTCAAGAACGGTGTGCTCGTCAGCGCCGAACTGGGCCACGGCTGCAAGGGCATGAAGTACGTGCTGTGCCGCCCAGGCCCCAAACCAGGCTGGCGCGAGCGTCTCACCGGCGGCAGCCCGCCCGCGCACACCTACCGCGTCCCCGACCGCGACGAGGCCGGCAGCCACGCCCTGTTCGAACTACGCGACCGTGGCCTCAACCTCGCCGCCGATGCCCTGGCCCGCTCCGCCGACCACATCCTGAGCTTCTTCACGACGCTGGCCCGTGAACTCGGATTCTACGTCGCCTGCCTGAAACTCCATCAGAAGCTGGCCGCCAAGGGCGAACCGCGCTGCTTCCCGACCCCGCTGCCGGTGGGCCGCTCCTCGCTGGCCTGCCGCGGCCTGTACGACACCTGCCTGAGCCTGCGCCGCGAGCAACGCGTGATCGGCAACGATGTCGACGCCGACGGCGTGCCGCTGGTCGTGATCACCGGTGCCAACGAAGGCGGCAAGTCGACCTTCCTGCGCAGCCTCGGCCTGGCTCAGCTGATGATGCAGGCCGGCCTGTTCGTCTCCGCCGACACCTTCGCCGCAGACGTCCGCACCCGTCTGTTCACGCATCACCGGCGCGAGGAGGACGCGGAGATGGAGAGCGGAAAGCTGGACGAGGAGCTGGCCCGGATGAGCGACATCGCGAACCGGGTGACGCCCGGAGCCGTCGTGTTGTTCAACGAGTCCTTCGCCGCCACCAACGAACGCGAGGGCTCCGAGATCGGCCGCCAGATCACCCGCGCCCTGCTGGAATCCGGAGTCAAAGTCATTCTCGTGACGCACTTGTACGACCTGGCCCACAGCCTCCACGAGCGGCCCCCGGAGCAGGGCGCGGTGTTCCTGCGGGCCCAGCGCCAGGCCGACGGGAAGCGCACCTTCCGCCTCGAGGTGGGCGAGCCGCTGCCCACCAGCTTCGGCGAGGACCTCTACCAGAACGTCTTCGGCGAACCCGCCCGGCCCTCACGGCCGGCCGGGACGAGTCAGGAGGGCGCCTCGCCCGGTCCCGAGGGGGGTGCGGTGAGCGACCGGTGTCCGGCGAGCAGGCGCAGCGCCTCGTCGTAGGCGCGGGCCTCCTCGCTGGTGACCAGGTCGCCTCGTAGAGCCTCCCGTTTGAGGGCCAAGCCGCGCATGTCCAGCGCGTTGCGGTGCAGCGCGGTGGCGAGGGCTTGACGCAGCGCCTGGGCGGCTTCGGGGGCGGGGCGGGTGGACAGCGCAAGTGTCAGATGGCGGAGGCACAGCACCGCGGTATCGCGGCCGGAGGCCGCAGCCCGGACGGTGTCGGCCACCGCCTCGCGCTCGTGCTCGGTGAGCGCCTCACAGACGGGACAGGGTGAACGCTGGTCGGTGGCGGGGCCGTGGAGAGGGGTGCCGGCGGCCTCGATGAGGTCGGCGACGTGCTCGGTCAGCTGCGCGTATCCGGCCGAGATGCCGACCGGGGAGGCCATCGCCGCGTACTGCCACGTGTGCTGTGGGCAGAACCCGCCGGTCCGGGCGTGCTCGGCCTGGTCGGCCTCGCGGGTGGCGAGCCGGAACTGCGTGTGGCGCAGCAGGTCGAAGAGTCTCGTCTGCAGTTGGTCGCACACCGGGCAGCGGTAGGCGTGCGCGGCTGCGCCTACGGGAGCGACTGTGGCGTCGGCGGGACTCAGCGTCGGCGGAGCCCACGACTCGAGGACGGCCGTCACCGTGGTGAGCCGGTCGGCAAGCGTGTCGAGAACCGCCAGCTCCTCGTCCTCGGGTCGGGTGGCCAGGTTGTGGCGGAAGCGGTCCGCCGCCTTGCGACTTTCGTGTTCTGCTTGTTCGCCCAGCCGATCCGTCCAGTCTCGCACCATGCGGTGCAACGCCTGAACGGCCTGGCGGTCGGTCGTGTCGATCGCCTCGTCGAGGGCGCGCGACAGCCGCATGTGCTCTCTGTCGCCACGGCCGAACCGCCATTGATCAGCCCACCGGAACGGGGCAGGCGGCACCGACCAGCTGATCCGGGGCACGGCGAGGGCCGGCACATCGTCCGGCGACCACCCCGTCAGATCGGCGGGGTCGTCCGGCAGCTCCAGTCCCGCGATCTCTGCGCCCACGAGGCCCGGAGAACGGCAAAGCTGCAGCAGGGCGCCGATCTCGTCCCCGGCCGCGTCCAGCACCCCCTCGTGGGTCTGGGCGGCGTGACGGCTCAGCCACGTGTCGACGACCGGCCCGCCGGCCTCCTCCAGACGATCCCGTACTGTGCGTACATACCCGCGGTCCGCGGTGTCCGTCCGGGCCCCGGCGAGGGCCTCGGCAGCGCACGGCTCCAGCGCCGCCCGCAGATCGGCGCGCCTGGCCTCGGCGTGGGCGGACAGCAACTCCGGCACGACGGCGCCGGCCCGTCGTTCGAGCGTCGTGCCGATGGCGTGCTGCCGTGCGCGGATCTCCTCCATGCGGGCGTCGAACTGCGCGGCCACCCGCGCCGGGGCGGGCCCGCCGTCGAGGTCCAGCCGACCCAGCGCGAGATCGCGGCGCAACCCGGCGACGAGCCGGGCTGCACGCTCGGCGGTGCCGCGCAGGAAGAGGCGCGACTTATCCCCGGTCAGGAACTCCACCAGCTCCCGCTCGAACGCCGGCACGCCGCTGTCCGCCAGACGACCCCCCTCTCCGTCCGCTCCGGTCTGCTGCGCCCACAGGGCGGACAAGGCGAACAGGCGGGGCTCGCCGAGCCGCAGGTCCTTCCGCAGCAGCCTTCGCAGGGACTCCTGAGCTTCCTGCGCTTCTTCCTCGGAGACCAGGTCCCGCTTGTTGACGACCAGGAACAGCTTGCCGGCATGCCGTGCGGCCTCGGCGAGGAAAGCGGCCTCGGCGTCCGTGAACGCCTGGTCGAAGCCGGTCACGTAGATCACCGCGTCGGCCTCGGGCAGGAACCGTCTCGTCGTAGCCGTGCCGGCCCGCACGTCCGTGCCTGCTCCGGGTGTGTCGATGAAGGCCACCCCGAGCCGCAGCAGCTCGGCGGGGATCTCGACCTCGGCCTCGGTGATCTGCAGTTCGGCCCGCTCGGTGCTGGACCGGGCCACGTAGCGGGCCACCTCGGACAGCGGGGCCTCGATCGGCGTGTCGGAGCCGCGGCGGCGGAACCACGCCCGCGGCCGGCTGCCGTAGCGCACCGTGGTCACCACCGATGTCATCGGCTGCGTCCCGGTGGGCAGGTACGGCCCGCCGAGCAGCGCGTTCATCAGCGTGCTCTTGCCCCGGCTGAACTGCCCCACGACCGCGAGGCGGAACCGGTCCTCTGCCAGGCGCGCCAGCAGGTGCCGGGCCTGCTGTTCGGTGTGCGCGTCGCCGCGGCCCCGGGCGATGTAGAGCGCGGCCCGCACCGTGTCCGCGAGCTCCAGACGGCGGCGCTGGTACTCCCGCAACCCGTTCATGTCCCCACTCTGCCCGCTTCCTGTCGCGGCGCGCACACCCCGCGCCGCCGCTGCGGCCGGGTTGTCCGGCGGGGTCACGCGCGCAAGACTTGACGCTGTGGGCGACGACCGCCATGCCTCGCGCCCGACCCCTGCTGGACCGAAGGACGCCATGACGGGGCGGGGAAGCCCGCTGAGACGTCCGCCGCCGCGCCGCCCGTCGCGTCTGCACGACGGGAAGCCTCCAGCGCGACGGCGGGCCCCACAGACAGGTCGGCGACGGCCCTCCGGCCCCTTCAGACGGACGCATTGGCCTGCGGCCGTCCGATCGCCGCTCCGTATTCCACGAGTGACCTGCTGCCGCGGTGCGTGATCTCCGGCCACCGCGGGATCCCCTGGACGAAGATCCGTCGCGGCGATGGCGGGAAGCGGGCGTCGACAACGGATCGTGTGCCGTGTAGGCGAGTTGCCTCCACCTACCGTCGTACCGTGATTCGGTTTGCCGCCGTTGGCGGCGAGCGCGGCGGCGGTGGCGGCTCTTCGCCCAGGACGGCGAGCCGACGACCAAGAAGGCGCAGGTGGCCGCGGCCTGGAGTCAACGCGCCTAGTCGTCAGGGAATTTGCGGTTGCGGAACAGTTGCGCAACGTCTGCTGGCGCAGCGATTGCGTCCGCCGCCAGCCGCAGGGGATGCCATTCTGTCGACACGTCAGCTCGGTGCACTGGCGGGCGCCTTCACCGAAGGGCGTCCTCGCCGGTCCCTGCGTTGTCTTCGGGCGGGACGGTGCGCACGCTTGCATCCGATCAGGTGACCGCGGGGTCCGGGTGACAACTTGCGATCAACGCTGGGCCGGCGTGCGGGCATCCTGGAGACAGCGAAGCGATGAGGAGTCCCGATGCCTGTCCGGCGGCTGGTCCTGGATGTCGACAAGACGGTCAACGAACCCGACCTGGTGCACCTGGCGCTGGTACTCGAAGCGGTGACCGGTGTGAAGGCGGTGAACATCTCCGTTACGGAAATCGATATCGAGACCGTCGGCACAGACGTCACGGTTGAGGGCGACGACATCGACTTCGAGGAACTTACGCATGCCATCGAACAGACCGGCGCAGTGGTCCACAGCGTCGACGAGGTCGTGACCGGTGCGTACATGCTGGAGCGCAAACCGCGGTCGCGATGAAGCGGCACGTTCGGAGCCTGGCCGCGCGGAGCACACTGCCGCTCGTGCTGGGGCTGGTGGACGGTCTCCTCAACGCGCTCACCCTCGCCGCCGCCTCACTGGTGGGCGAAGGCCAGCAGGTCAACTACCTGTTGGCGGTCCGGGTCGGACTGGTGGCACTGACCACGGCCGCGTTCGCGGTCTTCGTAGCCGACTACGCCGAGCGCCGGGCGTACTTGGTGCGCGCCTCCCGGCAGCTGAACCTGACCAGGCGGGGGCAACTGGCCACCACCCGCCTCGGCCGCCTTGCGGCGGCGCGTTCGCTTCTGGCCACGGCCATCGCGTGCACCGCGAGCTTCACCGCCGCGGCACTGCCACTGCTGGCCGGGGCGGCACTTCCGGGCCTGTCCTGGATGGTGGCCGTGATGGCCATCGCCGCCCTGGCCGCACTGGGGGCCGTCCTCGGCCACCTGTTCGCCGGTAGACCGAGCCTGTGGGCGACGGCCCTGGGGTGCGGAGGGGTGGCGGTGACCTGTATCGGCGTATGGCTGCACATCGCCTGACCAGAACCTGGTAGGCGGGCAGAGCACTCCGCAGCAACGACATCGTTCATCCCGTCGGACTCCGCGCGGTAGCACGCACCAATGGTGTCCCTGACCGAGCCGCCGCAGGACGGTGACAAAGGCAGCC
The DNA here is from genome assembly GCF_040644095.1 of Streptomyces sp. NPDC047028. Taxonomy (NCBI): domain Bacteria; kingdom Bacillati; phylum Actinomycetota; class Actinomycetes; order Kitasatosporales; family Streptomycetaceae; genus Streptomyces; species Streptomyces sp. NPDC047028. The sequence continues at coordinate 32,347 of NZ_JBEYVS010000041.1, read as the reverse complement.
TCACCGGCGGGCCAGGCACGCCGGGTGGCCGCGTCGGCCAGGGCCCGGAGGGTCACCGGCCGGGTTTCCGCTCCTGGCCCCCAGCGAGACGCTCATACGCGTGGCGGGCTTCGGCGAGGAACGTCTCCGCAGCCTCGATGCCGTCACAGGCCGTGATCCGCCACTGGTGTCCACGGTCGAGCCGGTGCAGGACCGCGGCGAGTGTGCCCTCGTCGGCGCGCCAGGCGCGCAGCGCGGCCACGTCGGACAGGCCGGCGAAGTTGGCGTCATGGGCGGGCACACACACCACCTCGACGCGTGGCTGACCGTCCACCTCGGCATGCACCAAGGCGACCGGCCGGGCGCGCACGGACTGTCCCGGCAGCGCCGGCTCCTCCATCAGCAACAGGGCGGCGGCGGGCCTGCCCTCCTCGGTGAGACTGTCGGTGACCCAGCCTGCGCCGACCGGGTATCCGGTCACCCGGATCGATCCCTCGCTCAGCAGGTCGTCCGCACCCGGACCGTCCTCCAGGGCGGGGGCGAAGGGTGATCCCGCAGTCGCCGCCACCGCGACCGTGATCTCCATCGTGGGCACCTCCCGCGGCGTGTCGGCCGTCCGCGTAGAGGCCATCAGCACGATCCGGTGGTCCGGCGTTCGCGCGGTCGTGGCGAGCCTCATCGCCCCCAACGTCTTAATTCTGCCCTCTACCGTGCCCCGGAGAAACACGTCACCGACCCCGAGCACAGGCCAGGCAGGGGTTTTGACGGTATGCGGTTGCGGTGCCAAGGGTGGGCACACCTGGCGCGCGTGGCAGCGGTGGGCGCACCATGGATGGAAAGAGACGGGTGATGAGGCTCGCCCTTACCCGCACGTCCCGTGCTGATGGCCTCTGCGAGCGACCGCCGCCGTCCGGCGGCCCGTATGGAGGCATCGCGGATGTACGTGTACACGATGCGCAAGGCCCGCATGGCCCACGGAGACAAGGTCATCCTCGACGACGTCACCCTCGCTTTCCTCCCCGGCGCCAAGATCGGCGTGGTCGGCCCGAACGGTATGGGCAAGTCCACCGTGCTGCGGATCATGGCAGGGCTGGAGCGGCCGACGAACGGCGACGCGTTCCCCGCGCCCGGCATCAGCGTCGGCGTCCTGGAGCAGGAGCCGCGACTGAACGAGACCACGACCGTGCGCGGCAACGTCGAGGAGGGAGTCGCCGGCATCCGGTCCATGCTGCACCGCTACGAGGAGGTCACCGCACGCCTCGGCGAGGTGGACGGCGAGGAGATGCAGCGGCTGCTCGAGGAACTCGGCACCCTCCAGGAATCCCTCGATCACGCCGATGCGTGGGAGCTGGACTCCCGGCTGGACCAGGCGATGGACGCCCTGCGCTGTCCTCCTCCGGACACTCCGGTGCGTGACCTGTCGGGCGGTGAGCGGCGCAGGGTCGCGCTGTGCAAGGTCCTGCTGTCCCAGCCGGACCTTCTCCTGCTCGACGAGCCGACCAACCACCTGGACGCCGAGTCGGTGGCCTGGCTGGAACAGCACCTGGCCGACTACCCGGGCACGGTCGTCGCGGTGACCCACGACCGGTACTTCCTGGACAACGTCGCCCAATGGATCCTGGAGATCGACCGCGGCCACGCCTACCCCTACGAGGGCAACTACTCCACCTACCTGGAGACCAAGGCGGCCCGCCTGCAGGTGGAGGGCCGCAAGGACGCCAAACGGCAAAAGCGCCTCGCCGAGGAACTCGCCTGGGTGCGGTCCGGCACCAAGGGGCGGCAGGCGAAGTCCAGGGCGCGCGTCCAGCGGTACGAGGAGCTGGCGGCCGAGGCCGACAAGCGCCGCAAGCTGGACTTCGAGGAGATCCAGATTCCGCCCGGCCCGCGCCTGGGCAGCCTGGTGCTGGAGACCGACCACGTCACCAAGGGGTACGGCGACCGGCTGCTGTTCGAGGATCTGTCGTTCTCCCTGCCGCGCGGTGGCCTCGTCGGCGTGCTCGGCCCCAACGGCGTCGGCAAGACCACTCTGTTCCGGATGATCGTCGGCCAGGAGCAGCCCGACGCGGGCACCCTGCGGCTCGGCGACACCGTCAAGATCTCCTACGCCGACCAGAACCGGGCCGGACTCGAAGCCGACAAGACGGTGTGGGAGGTCATCTCCGGCGGGCAGAACCACATCCGGCTCGGCAACGTCGAACTACCCTCGCGCGCCTACGTGGCGAGCTTCGGCTTCAAGGGGCCCGACCAGCAAAAGTCGGTCGGCGTGATGTCCGGCGGCGAACGCAACCGGCTCAACCTGGCCATGACCCTCAAGCAGGGCGGCAACCTGCTGTTGCTGGACGAGCCGACCAACGACCTCGACGTGGAGACCCTCGCTTCCCTGGAGGGGGCGCTGCTCGACTTCTCCGGCTGTGCGGTGATCACCGCGCACGACCGGTGGTTCCTGGACCGTGTCGCCACGCACATCCTCGCTTGGGAGGGCGGCGCCAACTGGTTCTGGTTCGAGGGTAACTTCGCCGACTACGAGGCCAACAAGGTCGAGCGGCTGGGCATTGATGCGGCACGCCCGCACCGGATCACCCACCGCCGTCTGGTCCGCGGCTGACCGGCACCGGCACCACAGGGAGCCTGCGTCATGACCCAGCTCGATGAAGAGGCGGTGGCGGCCCTGCGTACGGCCCAGCTCACCGTCATCAACGCCAAGTGGCACATCTGCGAAGAACAGGCCGTCGAACGCCTGCTCCATGTCCAGGGGTTGGCCTGCACCCCGCTCTTCCCCGGGCACGCGGTCATCCAGGTCGTCGCGTGCGAAGGACACCTCCTCGGCCGGGCCCGGCAACACCGCGAGGGCCGCACCGTGCGCTGGATCGCCGTCCCGCCCGGCACCGCCCGTGAGATCGGCGCCTACCGCACCCTGCACGGCGCCGCCCGTGCGCTGGCCCGCCACAAGGGGGTACGGCGCCACCGGGTGACCGACTGCCCGGCCCCCACGCCGCAGCCCGACCGCGCGTATCACTGGCTCGCGTGACGGCGGGGAGGTGACCCCGGGTGCTTCTGCCGGCACTGCCACGGGCACACCGCCTCCGCCGGCGGCCCCTGCCCGCACTGCGGCCTGCCCATCTCACCGCCACAGAACTCCGACCACACCGACCGCCTGCTGTGGGCACCGCACCACTCGCTGTCCGAGACCCGACTGAGGGCCGCCCAAGTGCTGGGCCGACGGAGCGAGGCCCGCGCGGCCCCATCCCTGACGGCTCTCGCGCTCGCCACCGACGACCCGGATCTGGCCGCGACAGCCCTGGAATCGCTCGTCCGCATCCGCGGCGCACCGGCCGTACAGGCGGTACTCGAAGCCCTCGTCGAGAGGGGCCCGACTCCTGCCCGACGCCTGGCGGGGCGCATGCTTCGCGAGACGGACCAGCCGTCGGGGAGGCCGGGACGACCCATCGCCGCGCTGAGGACGAGCGGCGCTTGGACGAGCGGCGCCTGGACCAGTTCCGCAACGGCGTCCACCATGCGGCCGCTAATTCGGACATGCTGGACGACCTGCTGACCAAGGCCCTCGGCGAGCTCGACTACCGGTGGTAAAAGGTCTTGTATCTGGAGGGTGAGCTGGCACTCGAACGCGAGCGCCGCGCGGCAACGGCGGGTGGGACGGGTTCCGCCGACGCAGGACCGGGCCCCCACCTCACCACGGCGCCCGAGCCGCCGCCGGCCCGCGGGGAGCGCCATCAGTGGCGACGGCCGTCCGCCCGTGCCCTGCGCAGAGCGGGCCGACTGCTGGGAGGCCCGGCATGACGATGAGAGGACGTTTCACCCATGCCCGCCGTGTCGTGGGTGACCTGCTGAATCCCAAGCCCCCGCCTCAGCCGTCGCGCGCCGACGACCTGGCCGCCGTGCTGCCGCTGCTGGACCGGGCCGCGTTCTTGCAACCCGAGGCCGAGCAGATCATCCACGAGTGCGCGGGACCGGGAAAGGCCGCCGAAGACCTTGCCCGGCGCGGCAACGCCGTGGTCGTCGCCTACTGGCAGTTGCGGCGCGACCTGCTGCCCGTCGAAGTGTCGCTGGCGGACCGCTCGTTGAAGGATGACATCAGGCGTCTTCTGCTCTACCACGAGTGGAGCGTCCACGAGGCGGTGGACTGCGCGTGCAGCCCTCAGCAGACGGAGAAGATGGCCGGCGCCCGAGCCCAGATGCACGGCCTCGGAGCCCCGGGGGCTCGCCTACGGGCACTCCGCCAGGCCCTGACTGAGGAATACGCCGGGCTGACACAGGGGCGGGCGGAGAACCTGTGATGCACAGCCGAGGGTCAGGCCGTGGAGAGAACCGGATCTTCCTGGCCGCCTGCCCCCGGAGCGCCACTACCGCGTCGTCCGCTGACGGCAGTGCTCCCTGCATCAGGTACCCCACGGATCTGATGTGGACGTAGACGCGACCGCTGCGGCACTTCGACGAGGTAGTCGGGGGTGAGAAGGCTTTCCGCGCCCAGCGCGCGTGCCGGGCGCAGGCAGTCAGTGCCGGTACGCCGCCCAGCCCGGCGTACCGGTTTTGCGGCTGCCGGTGGGCCGGGGACCGTCGGGGACGAGATCGACGTTGTCCTGTCCAGGACGGCAGCACCACCATCGTGGCGGTCGGCGGGAAGCGCTGGATGGGATGGATCTGGTCAGATCGCCAGTGCTGGCCCGGCTTCGACGGGAACCATCAGCGACGCCCGTGCGGTTCACTGGCCCACCACCCGTCGCGTCCTGCACCCCCGGCCCGCACCGACGACTCCGGCGACGCGCCGGCGCTGAGCCCGCTCCCGGCAAGTCCAGTCCCGCTGCGCGCTGTTCGGTCCCATTTGACGCCGTGGGCCGTGTCGCCGACCCTGGAGGTACGGAACGTACGAAGTGCATGCACGGGTGATGGGGCTCACCTCGAACGCGGACACCCCGCTGACGGTCCCTGCGGTCTCCGAGCCGATCGGAGGTGCCCGTGCCCGACGTCCCGCGCCTCTTTCTGTCGCCCGGATCATGGCCGTCGCGCGTTGTGCGGTGCACCGCGGTAGCGCTACTGATCGCAACCGCCGTGGTGGGTGTCCGGGCGCGTCAGCGGGTATCGCTCAGCGCACGTCCTCACCCCCTCCCGGGGAGGGCCTGGATCAGTCTGGCCTTGTCCATCGGTGGGCTGGTCATCGGGACGGTGGCGCTCTCCGCCGTGCTGTTGGCCTCCTGGCGGGTCATCCGGCGCCTGCGGCGAAAGCGGGACACGGACCAGCCGCCGCAGGTGGTGGAGCGCCCGGTGGGTGGCCTGGGCACACGGCTGGCCGCCCTGGCGGTTGCGCTGCTCATAGTCGCTGCCACTGGGGGCGCGGTAGTACTCGGGGCACGAATCGGTGGGGCCGGTCGCGGAAGCCGTCCCCCGCTGCCCGTCTCGCCGTCGCCGGTTCACACCCGGGCCCCGGCCAGTCATGGCGGTCAGTCGGGTCCCGGGCCGCTGTGGCTGCTGATGACGGGGCTGGCGCTGGTCGTGGTGGTCGCCGTGCTCGTCGCACTCGCCCGTGCACGGACCGCAAGCCGCTCCCGGGCCGCGCCGGCGCCGACTGCGGCGGCCAGGCCACCGGCCCGGCCGGCCGGTCGGCCGACGCTCGGCGCTGATTCCCGCTCGGTCGTGATCGCCACGTATCTGGCGATGGAACGGGAGTTGGCGCGGGTACGGCTGCGCCGCGAGCCGTTCGAGACACCTGCGGAGTTGTTGCAGCGTGCGGCACGCGAGGGGCTGGACACGTCGGCGGCGCAACGGCTGGCCGCGCTGTTCGGGTTGGCCCGCTACAGCAGCCGTCCGGTCTCTGCGGATCAGCGCGAGCAGGCCGAGCAATTCCTGGAGATCGTGCGAGAGCAGTGGATGAACGGGCCTCGCACACAGTCTGGTTCCAGACCGCGAGGGGGTGAGTCGTGATGGACACACAGCAATCGGTGCAACCTGCGGCTGTGGGGGTGGCGGGCGGTGTGGCCTTGACCGCCGTGTGCGGTGCCGGCTGGCTGCTGGCCGGACCGGCAGGGCTGCTGGCCACGGGAATCGCCGCTGCCGTGACCACGCTGCTCGTTGTCCGTCTGTTCCGCGTACCGCCCGCGTCGCGCACGACCCTGCGCCGCCGCGGAGACGTGCCGTTCGCCGACGCCCCGTACGTCCGCTACCGGAAGCTGTTCAGCGGCCTGTCCTGGGGACAGGTCTCGGCCCGGCAGTTCGACTACGCCACCCGGCCCCACCTGGAACGTGTCACCGCCGCCCTGCTGCGGGCCCGGTGCCGCATCGATCCTGTCGCGAACCCTGGGGCGGCCCGGGAGCTGCTGGGTGCCGAGCTGTGGGCGCTCGCGGACCCGGCCCGGCCCCGCAGCGACGACTCCCATGCACCGGCCGTGCCCCTGAGCGAGGTCGCGCGGCTCATGGACCGTCTGGAGGAGCTGTGACCGCTGTGGCCGGCACCGAACTCGACATCCCGCAGTGCGCCGGCCTCGCTGGACGTGTACTGGACGAGGTGGAGCGCGCGATCGTCGGCAAGCGGAACGCCCTCACGTTGGTGCTGCTCGGCATCCTCGCCTCCGGGCACGTGCTGCTGGAGGACCTGCCCGGGCTGGGCAAGACGCTGATGGCCCGCTCCTTCGCCGCCGCGCTCGGGCTGCGGTTCACCCGGGTGCAGTTCACCCCGGACCTGCTGCCCGCGGACCTGACCGGTGCGGCGGTCTACGACCCGCGCACCGGTGAGCTGTCCTTCCGTCCGGGTCCGGTCTTCACCCAGCTGCTGCTGGCCGACGAGATCAACCGGACCCCGCCCAAGACGCAGGCGGCGCTCCTGGAGGCGATGTCCGAGCACCAGGTAAGCGCGGACGGCGAGTCCCGGCCCCTGCCCCTGCCGTTCGTAGTGCTGGCCACCGACAACCCGATCGAGTTCGAGGGCACCTACCCGCTGCCCGAGGCCCAGCTGGACCGGTTCATCGTCCGTGTCCGGCTCGGTTATCCGGGCGAGCAGGACGAGGCCGAGCTGCTGCGCCGACGGATGGAGCGGGCGACGCCCGAACTGCCTGTGGTCGGACAGGTGGTGGACGCCGCCGGGCTGCTGGCCATGCGCCGGGTGGTGGAGCGGGTCGAGGTCGAGGACGACCTGCTCGCCTACGTCGTCGCCATCGCCTCGGCGACGCGACATCATCCCCAGTGCGCGGTTGGGGCGAGCCCGCGCGCCAGTCTCGCTCTGCTTCAACTCGCCCGCGCACATGCCCTGCTGGCCGGCCGGGACTTCGTCAGCCCGGAGGATGTGAAGGCGGTCGCGGTGCCCGCGCTGGGGCACCGGATCGTGCTGCGGCCCGAGTTGTGGGTGCGCCGGCTCAGCGGTGACGACGTGGTCGCGGACGTACTCGGGCAGGTGCCGGTGCCCAATCCGACACCGTCGCACGATAAGAAGACAGCGCCATGACCGCCGTGCGCGAGCCCGAGACCCCGGTGCCCACCGCGGTCGGTACAGAAATGGCGACTCAGGAGGTCGTGGTCCCCCAGTGGCGGCCGTCACCGCTGCTGCGCCGTCTGTCCGCCACGGCCGTGCTCGCGCTCGCCGCGGCGGTGGCGCTCGGGCGCGCAGAGCTGCTGGTCGTCGCCGCACCGATGCTGTGGTGGCTGGCGGCCGCGTCCCGCACGCGGCCTCACACCCTGACGGCGAGGACCCGGCTGGACACCGACCGCTGTACCGAGGGCGACGACATCGTCCTCACGGTGTCGCTGCACAGCGGCACCGAAGTCGATCTGGTGTCGGCCACCCTCGCACTGCCCGCCGGCGCGACGGTTCTCGACCGTCCCTCCCTGCCCCTGGTGGCGGTCACTGCGCACGAACTGCGCTGGCGTCTGCGGCCCGGCCGTTGGGGGCGGTGGTCCCTGGGCCCGCCCACCGTCCGGATCCATGCGACGGGCGGCCTGCTTCAGGCTTCCGTTTCCTGCCCGGCCGCCGACGTGGCGGTGCTGCCGCTGCCCGCCGCCGTCGGGACCGGGCCGCTGCCCGCACTCCTGCCGCGCCGCACCGGCGACCATCCGGCCGGCGCGCCGGGCGAGGGCAGCGAGTTCGAGGGGCTGCGCCCCTACCAGCCCGGCGACCGCCCCCGCCAGGTCAACTGGGCCGCCAGTGCCCGCCGCCGCACCCTCTTCGTCACCACCCGCCAGGACGAACGCTCCTTCGACCTGATCCTGCTCGTCGACGCCTTCCTGCGGGTCGGCCCCGTCGGCAATGACTCCCTCGACCTGTCCGTCCGCGGGGCGACGGGTCTGGCCCGCGCCCATCTGCGGCGCGGAGAGCGGGTCGGCGTGGTCGCGGTCGGCGGCCTGCTGCGTGGCCTCGCCCCAGGGGTGGGCGGGCACCAACTGCAGCGCATCGCGGACGCCGTCCTCGACGTGCGCCTCGACGACAGCTACGTCGACCCGGACATCGCCCGGCTGCCACGCACCGTGCTGCCGCCGGGCGCGCTCACGGTGCTGTTCAGCCCGCTGCTGGACGAGCGGGCCCGGCTCACCGCGCTCGACCTGCGCCGCCGCGGCCACGCCGTGGTCATCATCGACGTACTGTGCGACGAGCCCCGTCCCGACCGCCGCGACCGGGTGGGGCGGCTGTCGCTGCGGCTGTGGCGCCTGGACCGTGAGGCGGACCGCTTCGAACTCGGCCGCTGGGGCGTACCGGTGCTGCCCTGGGACGGTACCGCGCCCCTCGACGCGGTGCTCACACCGCTGCGGCGCCGCTCCGTGGAGGGAAGGTGGCGGCATGGGACGTAACACGGGCGCGGGCGCCTCGGCCGCGATCGTCGTCACCGGCACCGGCCTGCTGGCAGCCGCTGCGGCGGGGCTGCCCTGGCGGTGGGCCACGGCCGTCCTGGTGAGCGGTCTCGCAGCGCTTGCCCTGGCCGTCCTGCGTGGTGGGCGGGGAGGGTTGACCGTTCCGGCTTTGGGAATCCTCGGTCTGTCCGCCTGCGCCATGGTCCCGGGCGGTCGCCTCGGCCCCCTGGGGGCACTGGCCGTCGCCGTGGCGACCGTGGCGTTCCAGACCGGGCTGGAAGCCCGCACCACCGGCCTTCCGCGGGGCGGTGTGAGGGGCGAGGCCCTGACTGGTGTGATCGTAGCCGCGGGCGCCGCGGCCCTCCTCGGGCTGCCCGCCGTGACCGCCCCTTGGGCGCTGCCGCTCGGCCTGGCCGCCGCGGTCCTCGCCCTGGCGCTCGCTCTCAGCGGCACCGGGAGGCGCCAACGGCCTTGACGTCACACGGCCGTTGGATCAGGGTGCCGGCCGTCCCTCGCTCCCGCACAAGCGGGCCCGTACGCGGCGGCCGCGCAGCAGGGGAAACCCCAAGGCGCCGCGCCGAAGCAGGTGGGCATCCGGCGTCAGCCGGTCTTCCCGCCCCACCGCGTGGCCGCGTCCGCCCACGCGACGTCCCACTCCCCCAGACGCCGCCGGTTCAACCGCTCGCGCACCATCCGGGCAGCCAACCACACGGCACCGCCCACGCCCATGGCCGCCAGGGCACCACCTGAGGCTGTTTCGGAGGCCTCCTCCGCACGACTGGGTGGCCTGGAGACCAGGTGGCCGCGGCCGTCCGTCCACACCGGCACCGGTGTACCCGCCGCTGTGAAGGGCGCCACCTTGGTCCGACCCGTGCGCACCGAACCGTCCGGATCCCTCCACCGCACCGCGGTCCACACCTCGTCGTCCCCGACGGCCTGGGCGGACGCGGCGCTCGGCGCCTGCCCGGTGAGCACGGCCGCGACCTCGTAGCGGTCCAGCCGCTGCCGGTCGTACCGCTGTGCCGCCACGTCGGCCGTCACCACTCCCGTGATCAGCCCGCCTGCGACGGCGAGGAGCCAAGCGGTGAGAACCACGTACGCCTCGACCATGTCACTGCGCCTGCGCAGCGGATTCCGTCGCCAGCGCCACATCCACACCGCCGTACGACGAGCCTTCGCCATGGTCGCCCTTTCTGTGCGTGCTGCGGAAGTTGAGGAGCAAGGGGATGCGCCGGCCGGTCGTGAAGTACGTCCAGCACGAAGCTGCCGGCACCAGGTCCCGGGTCCCATTTCGAGCAAGCCGGACGCGCAGGTCCGCCGCGTGAAGAACAGGCACGTCACCCGGTGTCTCCGCCGAGGAACCGGACTTCTGCTCTCTGAGCTCCTCCCGCAGACCGGCGACCGGCCTGCCCAGGCCGTTCAGGCGCAGCCGAGCAGACTCGACGCGGGCGTCCGGGTTGTGGGCGGCAGCTAGGGCCGGACAGGTCCTGGGTCGACGGCCTGGTGCAGCATCCGCTGATGGCACGCGAGCAGCCGCGCGGCCCGCGTCCTGAACTCGTCGAGGTCGTCGTCGACAGGCAACCGCCGCAGCCGGGCGCACAGCCCGTGGTAGACGGAGATCTTGTCCTCGGCCACCAGCAGGGCGCCGGGCTGCTCCCGCCGCGTCGTCGGCACCTCGGCGTGCGGGCCCCCAGAGCCGCAGCACATGTCCGGCGCGGGGCAGCACGTCCGGCACCGGACCGTGGTGGACGGGAAGCGGGCTACGGGAGACGGGGTGTGCGGTCATGGCTCCTCCCTGGTCATGTGAAGACAACCAGGGACCGTCAGCGGCACCAGCCGCGGTTACGGTGAGCCCCATCACCGTCTTGCTCAGCGCGCGTACGCGTCCAGTGTGCCGTACCCAGTGACGGGCGACATCACCCTTGGCACTGCCGACAGGCCCCGGCGACGTTCCCGTCACCGCGAGATCCCTGCGACTACGCGCCTTGACTCCAGGTTGCGGTCACCGCTTGTGTGCCGGATTGCGCCGCTTCCTGCGACGGCCTGCCCGGCCCGCGAGACGGAATTCCTTGCTGTCGTGAGAGGCGGTAGGGACCGGACGGCGACGACCGGACGCCTGCGGGGACCGCGCTGTCAGCCGCCCGCGGGCCCGATCGGGTCCGGGAGCCGGGTGCCGGCCGGCCAGGTCGGCAGCTTCTTCAGGGGGAACGTGACGTCGAGCGCGGCCTCTCTCGTACCGGTCAACACGGCCCTTCGGTGTCCAGCTCACCGCTCTGCTGGTGGCGGCGGTCGCGGGCTGGTTTCGGTTCGGCGCGACGACGCTCAGCACGTGAGTGCCGGGGATGACTCGGCTCCGGAGGGGCACCCGCGCGCCCCGGAAGCGGAAGCGTCGCGGCACACTGGATACGTACGTATGGTGCGAACCGGTGATGGGGCTCACCGCGAACCGCGGCCGGTGCCGCTGACGGTCCCTGGTTGTGTGGACACGACCGGGAGGAAGCATGCGCCCGTCCGCAGCACCACGTTCGTCACAGTGCCTGGCCGCGCGTGCGCTGCCGCGCTGGTGGCCACGACGGCGGGCAGCGCCCTCGCCGACACGCGTGGAGCAGCTCCAGGCGCTGCTGGCCGTCCTCGACGACGGCGTGATCGCGCAGCCGGCCGCCGACCGTGTCGTGGCGGCCTGCGGGCAGCCGGGGCCGGTGTCCGGTTCGGTGACCCATGCTGCCGGTGAGCAGATATCCACGTACCACAGGCTGAACGTACGGCTGCGTCAGCTGCCGGTGAACGACGAGTTCGGGGAGCTCAAGGATCGCGCCGGGCGTCTGCTGGCCTATCACCAGTGGATCCTGCACCAGGCGGTCAACCTGGTGGGTGCGGGCGTTCACCCGGACAGCCGCGTGGAAGCCGCGCGGCAGCGTCTCCACGGCCTGGGCCGCCCCGGGGACGGTCTGCGGCAGTTGCGCGACGAGGTCAGGGACCTGGCGGAACAAGTCCGCGCGCAAGAGACGGCAGCCCCGTGAGATGCGTGCCCTGGCTCCGCCCGGCCCACCGGCTACTTCTCCCTCCCGAGCGGCGAACGTGGCTCCGCCCGGCCGCGCTGGAGCGAGCCGGGCGGAGCGCGCTGACGGACGCCTGAGCTCCTTCGCCACTGTGTGCTACGGGTCTCCGACCGACGGTACCCGTCGCCCCTGAGTCCTCGATCATGCCGATCAGGTGCCGGGGAGAGCGCTGTGCCCCACCCACGATGGCCCGCTGGAGGAGACCAATGACCTTGCCCGGTCGCCGCGAGCGGACACCCGCCGCAGCACCTCCGGAACGCCCCGCCCTGGCCGGGGGGTCGGCGCTGCGGTTCGTGCTGCTCATCGGCGTGGTGAGCATGTTCTCCGACATGACGCACGAAGGCGCGCGCGGCATCACCGGACCCTTCCTCGGCTCACTCGGCGCCAGCGGCCTGATCGTCGCCCTCGTAGCCGGCGGCGGTGAACTTCTCGGCTACGCCCTGCGTTTCGTCTTCGGCTACGCGGCCGACCGAACGGGAAAGTACTGGCCGATCACGGCCGTCGGCTACACGGTGCAGATGGTCGTCGTACCGCTGCTGGCGCTGGCCGGGAACTGGCCGGTGGCCGCCCTGCTGATCGTCGCCGAACGCAGCGGGCGCGCCGTGCGCAACCCGGCCCGGGACGCGATGCTCGCCCACGCCACCGCCGAACTGGGGCGCGGTTGGGTGTTCGGCGTACGGGAGGCGCTGGATGCCGCCGGGGCGATGGTCGGCCCGCTCATCGTGGCCGGCGTCCTCTCCTTGCACGGCACCTACCGGGGCGGCTTCGCCGTGCTCGCCGTCCCCGCCGTCCTCACCCTCCTCGCGCTGGCGAGTGCCTGGCGGCAATATCCACACCCCGCCGACCTGGATGTCGGGGAAGACATCCCGGACCGCCGGGGAGCTCCGCGCGCGTTCTGGATCCTTCTTGCGGGGATGGGTCTGATCGCCGCCGCATACGCGGACTACCCGCTCATCGCCTACCACTTCGGCAAGGACCACGTCGTGGCGAACGCGTGGATTCCCGTGCTGTACGCGGGAGCGATGGCCGCCGAGGCGCTGGCCGCTCTGGTCCTGGGGCGGTTGTTCGACCGGTGCGGGCTGTGGACGGTGGCCGGAACGACGCTGCTGACCGCGTGTTTCCCGCCGCTGGTGTTCCTCGGTGGCGCGGGACTCGCGGTGGTCGGCGTGGTGGTGTGGGGGCTGGGCATGGCCGCCCAGGAGTCCGTGGTCAAGGCCGCGGTCACCGGCATGGTGGGCGCCGGGCGGCGGGCCTCGGCCTTCGGTCTGTTCGACACCGGTTTCGGGGTGTGCTGGTTCGTCGGCAGCGTGGCCCTCGGCGCGCTGTACGACACCTCGGTGACGGCACTGGTGGTCTTCTCCGCCGTACTGCAACTGGCAGCGATCCCGGTCGTGCTGACGGTGAGGCGCGCCTCGTGACGGGCAATCCGCCCCTGCGCCGTCCGCCCCGGCGGCAGTGGAGGTGATCACGACGTCTTTCGCATACAGGAGGGCGGCATCGGGTCGCCGAGTCCCCTGGTCCGCAGGAGGTTCGGAACATCCTGGTCATGCTCGGCGAGGCCGGTTGTGCGCTGCGCCGGGCCCCGTCAGGAGGCGACCGACGCCTGGCTGTGCTGGGTGGTCAGGGAGAACCACGCCGAGGTGCCGACCCTGACCCTGCTCAATCCGGCCGGCAACCCCGCCCCCTTTCGTCGGGCACGTCCTGTCCCGGCTGCGGGAGATCCCGGGGGAAGCACGCCGAACGCGCAAGACAGGTCTTCAACACTCGGCACGAGACGAAGGGCGGCGAGGAGACCACCCGGCGCCCCATCCCCCTCATGATCGATGGCGTCGCCGCGCTCGGGCTCGCCCACACCGAGACAGGGCCGGCACGGCCGGATCCGCGGGCGAACCGGCCCCGGTCAGCGCGTCAGTTCCCGCAACAGCCGCATCAGCAGATCTTCCGCCTTCGCGTACGAGGTGGAGCCCACCCGTAGCCGCCACACCGCGCCCGGCTGCCACTCGCCGGAGGTCAGTGAGCGTACCGGCCGGGGCGCGGGGGCGGCGTGGGCGGGAATGTGCACCTCGCCCAGCGCCGCGAGCACGGCGTCGACCTGGTGGGCGGGGATGTCGGCGATCGGCGCCCAGGACGGCGCCCGCAGGCCGTTGCCGCGGCCCCCGGGCGGCAGCCAGGCGGGGGCGAACAGGCCTGCGGAGACCGTGAGATGAGCACTCGCGTGCGGGCTGGACGACGCACCTGCCATGGCGGCCTCCCCGCTTCTTCGACGAGGGGCAGGAGCCATCGGCCGGTCGGCGGGGCGACCACCCGGGACGTGGGTGGTCTCGGCGGGGTCCAGCGCCGAGCGTTTGACGCCCTTCCAGGGTAGCGCGGCACCGGGCTGGCGGGAGCGGCCGGCCGGGCGCACCATGTCGGGTGACGGGCGATGCCCCTTGCCATGACAGGTGCCGTCCGCCGGGGCACCGCCTCGCCTGTGGGCGTCACTGTATGAACGCGGCGGCCGACGGTTACGGTGGAGTGGACGACGGTGGAGGGGCCCACCGCCAACCGCGGCCGTGGCCGCCAACGGTCCCTACCCGACACGGTAGGGAGACCGATGTGACCACCAGCACCGAACTCGCCCGGCTCCACCGTCGGCTGCACGCCCTCATGGAGGAGGGCGTCGGAGACGACAACGACCATCGCACTCTGGACGCGCTCAGCGACCAGTTGCGTCAGGACCGCTTCCGGGTCCTGGTCACCGGCGAGGCCAAGCGCGGCAAGAGCACGCTCCTCAACGCCCTCCTGGGACGCGAGGTGCTGCCTACCGGCGTGGTTCCGGTGACCGCACTGGCGACGACGGTGCGCGAAGGCAGGCCCGAGCAGCTGACGGTGCGCTTCGCGGACGGCCGCATCGAGCGGCACGCACCGGATGCGCTGGCGCAGTTCGTCACCCAGGCGGCCAACCCGGGCAACCGGCGTGGCGTGAGCGAGGTGGTGCTCAGTCTGGACGCGCCGCTGTTGGCACGAGGGGTGGAGTTGGTCGACACGCCGGGCACGGGGTCGGTGCACGCCCAGAACACCGACGAGGCGATGGCGACCCTGCGCACCATGGACGCCGCGGTGTTCGTCCTGACCGCCGATCCGCCCGTCTCGGCCGCCGAGCAGGAACTGCTGCGTCTGGTCGGCCGAGCGTCGGTGCGCACGTTCGTCGTCCTGAACAAGGCCGACCAGCTGCGCCCCGAAGATCTGCGGGAGGCGGTCGGCTTCACCCGGCACGTCGTGGCCGAAGTCTTCGGGGACACCGTGCCGGTGTTCGTGTGTGCCGCCCGTCCAGGGGCACGGCACGGGGTGGACGAGTTGGCCACGGCC
Source organism: Streptomyces sp. NPDC047028 (assembly GCF_040644095.1). Lineage (NCBI taxonomy): Bacteria > Bacillati > Actinomycetota > Actinomycetes > Kitasatosporales > Streptomycetaceae > Streptomyces > Streptomyces sp. NPDC047028. The sequence continues at coordinate 17,174 of NZ_JBEYVS010000041.1, read as the reverse complement.
CTGACCGGCTACCTCACCGGCCATCGGGACGTCGACCTGCTGCGCTCGCTCACTCACCGCACCCGGCAGCTCGCCGCCGGGCTGCTGGACGAGGTGCTGATGGCCCGGGCGGTCGCCGATCTGGACGCTTCCCGCAGGCAGCAGCGGGTGGCCGCGCTGCGTGCCCAGCTGAACATGTTCGGTCAGCGTCGCGCGGAGGCCACCGACCTCGTGCGCTCCCAGGGCCGCCATGCCCTGACCGAGGTCAACACCGTCGCCCAGGAGGCCTCCCCGCTGTTGACCGCGCAGGTCACCACCGCGTGGAGCACCGTGTGGGAGCAGGAGTCCGGTCACTGGCCCAGGCGCGAGCGGGAGGCCGAGGGCAGGCGCCGTCTGGTGGAGGTGACGCGTGATGCCGTCGACGCATGGCGTCGAGAGCAGGAGCAGCAGCTGACCGATCGCCTCGCCGCTCTCGACCAGCGGGTCCGGGACCGTCTCGCCCACGACCTGGACACCTTTCGCGACAGCGTCGCCGACCTGCTCGGCGTCAGCCTCGCTCTGCCCCGACAGGGCGGTCCGCTCGTGCCCAATCCCCGCTTCCGCTACCACTTCTGCGAGGACATCGGCCAGACCGAACTTCTCGCCGGCTGGGTCCGCCGCCGACTGCCCGGCACCGCCGGCCGCGAGCGTGCCCGCGAACATCTGATGGCCGAGGCTGCCTCGCTCGTACCGATGCAGGTCGGCCGGGTGCGGGCGGACTTCCAGGAGCGGCTGCAGGAGAGCACCCGAGCGATGATCGCGGCCGTCGCCGCCCGCTACGACAAGGTCGGCCACCGCCTCAGCTCGGCACTCCAGCAGTCCGAGCAACGTCCCCGACAGGACACCGAGCACTCCACAGTGCTCGCCGAGCGGGAACGGCTCCTACGGCAGATGGTCTCCGATCTGGGTGTGGACAGGGGCCTGGACGGCCCTGCGCCGGATCTCAGCTCCGAAGGGCCCGCAACGGGGTCCGCACCGTGATCTCGTCGGCGCCGCGCGTGCGGGAGCAGTGGCACGCACGGCGGGCACGGGAGCGTCCGGCGGAGTTGCGCGGGCCGATCCTGCCCGGCAGCACCGGCGGATTCCGGTCCTGCCTGCCCGGGCCGCCGCAACCGCACACACGATCGAACACCCGACCACGTGTCGCGTACTGATGATGCGAGGTTGAAGCCGTTCGGCGTAGGAGGGATGCCTGCGAAGCCGATCTGGAGGGCACACTGGAGGTGTGCGCCGAGCGTGCCGGTGATGGGGCTCACCGCAACCGCGGCATCATGCCGCTGACGGTCCCTGGTCCAACGGATGTGACCAGGAGGAGCCATGCCCGCGCCCGCCGCCCCGTCTTCCCCGGCCGCTTCCCGCGACGCGACGGGGATGCTGCGTCGTGCCAGGCTGCTGTTGTCCTCCCGGTGGCGTCGGCGCCCGGCGCCGGCCGCGCCGACCCGCCAGGTGCAGGTGCAGGCACTGGCGGGGATCCTCGACGATGGGGTGGCCGCCCAGGAGGCCGCAGAACACGCGATCGCCGCCTGCAGTGACACGGGGTTCATCCCGTCTGCGGCCAGGGCAGAGGCGGCGGCGCAGCTCACCGTCTACCACCACCTGATCATCCGCCTGCGTGCCTTGCCCCTGGCGCGCGACCTGCTGCCGCTGGGCGAGCGCGCTTCCCGTCTGCTGGCCCACCACGAGTGGATCCTGAACCAGGCCGTCACACTCGCCCGCGCCCCTCGACGGGGTGCACGCCTCGCCGCGGGCCGCCAGCCACTGACCGGGCTCGGCACCGCGGCCGATGATCTTCGGGCGGTGCACCAGGAGGTTCATGTACTCGCCGGAAGAATAAGCGGCGAGCGAGAACAACCCCAAGGAGAGGGGGCTCCGCCATGACACCAGTGGCTCGAACTCGTTTCGCGGCCCGCCTCCTGCATCCCCGTGCCGGAAGCGGTGAGGAGGCCCTGCGGTCGTTGAGCGACGCCCGCCACCTGCTGAGCCAGGGGCTGTGTGCCATCTGCCGGGAACGCGACGACAGCGCAGGCCGCTGGCTGTCGTATTTCATCGCGGAGAGCCACACCGACCCGGGCGTCATGGCCCGGGTCACGGCAGCGGTGGGCTTCTGCCCGGCCCACACCCGCCACCTTCTGGCCGACGCCTCCGCCCCGTGGCTGCTGCCCCAGGTCCATGACGCGGCCCTGCGCGGAGGCAGCCGACTGCTGTCCGCCGCCCAGGAGGAGGGACGTTCCCCGTGCCCGGCGTGCGGCGCGAGCCGCGACGCCGCCGAACGTGGCCTCTCCGCACTGCTGCGCGTCCTTCACCAGCCCGAGATGCGCACGGCGGTGGACGGCAACACGGTGTGTCTCCAGCACCTCACCACTCTCGCCGCGCGGGCTCGGCCCAGCCAGGCCCTGTGGCTCGCCGAGACAGCCGCGGCGCGCCTCGACGAACATCCGCCGGATGTCGTGTCCCTGGCCGGCCTCGACGCGGACTCCGACCGGCGGGCGGCGCAGGCCACGCGGCTCGACCCGTTCCTGCCTTTGGAACGGGCACGGCAGAACTCCTCGGTGGTCGCCCGGTGGGAGGCCGATCTGGAGATCGGCTGCTGCCCGCTGTGCCTGGGCGAACAGCGGGCCGTGCATCGGCTGCTGCGCTGGATGGCGGCGAGCACCGGCCGCGGCGAGCCGGGTCGTGAGGAGAGCGGGCTGTGCTCCCGGCACCTCCACGAACTCACCGCCGTCGGCGGCGAGGGTGTGGCCGCGATCCTTGAGGCGAACACGGCCGCCTGGCTCGGCCGCCTGGTCCGCTTCCGCCGGCAGTTGGCCGAGGGACGTGATGCCCGCCGAGCGGCCGGCCCGGAGCTGACGCGCGCGGTGCGCTGCCGCGCCTGCAACGAGGAGAGGATGGCCGGGCGTCGTCAGCTCGCGCTGCTGGCCGCCCAGGTGCGCGAGCCGGTGGCGGAGGTTGCCTGGGCACGCACACATGGCGTCTGCCTCCGGCACGCCCTCATGCACCGCGAGACGCTGCCCGTTCCCGTCCGTACGCTGCTGGAGGCCCGTCTGGCCCAGCTGCGCTGGGAGATCGACGAGGCGCTGCGCAAACAGGACTGGCACACCCGCCACGAGGTCAAGGGTGCCGAAATGACCATAGGCCGGCGCGCGCCCACACTGCTGGACGGACGCGTCTACGCCGGCCTGCCCGCCCCATCCGCACCGCCCCGGAACCAGACCAGCGAACCGAACGAACCAGACCCCGCGCCGAAGGACGACGCGGCCGACGCAGCCCGGAGGACACAGTGGAGTTCGACGTGATCGTGGAGATCCCGCAGGGGTCCCGCAACAAGTACGAGATGGACCACGAGCTGCACCGCATCCGCCTGGACCGGCTGCTGTTCACGTCGACGAAGTACCCGGCCGACTACGGCTACATCGACGGCACGCTCGGCCGCGACGGCGACCCGCTGGACGCGCTCGTGGTCGTCGGCGAGCCGACGTTCCCGGGCTGCACCATCGAGTGCCGGGCTGTGGGCATGTTCGTCATGAAGGACGAACACGGGCCGGACGAGAAGGTGCTGTGCGTACCCGCCCACGACCCCCGGTACGTCCATGTGCAGACCATGAAGGACATCCCGGAGTTCGACCGCCTGGAGATCACCCACTTCTTCGAGGTCTACAAGGACCTGGAGCCCGGCAAGAGCGTGGAGGGCTCGCACTGGGAGGACCGGGACCAGGCCTATGCGGAGATCGAGGCGTCCCGCGCCCGGGCCGCCGACACCGCGCGGGAACTCCATGGCTGACCGACGGCCCGGCCGGGTGGGCACCCTCGTCCTGCTGCGGCACGGGCAGAGCACCACCAACGCCGACGGCCGCTTCACCGGCTGGGCCGATGTCCCCCTGACCAGGCGGGGTGAACAAGAGGCCGCGGATGCAGCCCGGTTGCTCGCCCGCCATGGGCTGCTGCCCGATGCCGTGCACACATCGGTCATGTTCCGTTCCGTTCGCAGCGCGGACATCGTGCTGGACGCCCTGGACCGGGCATGGATCCCGGTCCAGCGGACCTGGCGGCTCAACGAGCGCCAGTACGGGGCCCTGACCGGCCGCCGCAAGCACGAGGTGCGCGCCGAGGTAGGTCCGGCGCTCTACGACGACTGGCGTCGCTCCCTGCACGGCAAGCCCGCCCCGCTGCCCGACCATGCTCTGAACCGGCTTCGCGCCGACCCCCGCTACGCCGCCCTGCGCCCCGACGCGCTGCCGGCCGTGGAGAGCCTGGCCGACATGACCGCCCGGGTCACCCCGTACTGGGCCGACGCGTTCGCGCCGCAGCTGAACACCGGCGCAACCGTGTTGGTGGTCGCCCACGGCAACTCCCTGCGTGCCCTGGCCACCGTCCTGGACCGCCTGGCCGAGGACGATGTCGAGCAGCTCAACATCCCTACGGGCGCGCCCCTGCGCTATGACCTCGATGCGGCGATGCGCCCGCTGGTGCGCGGGGGAACGTATCTGAGCCCGGGTGGCGCCCTCGCCCGGGCCGTCCTGGTCGCCGCCGAAGGTCACGCTGAATCCACCTGGCGAAATCCTCGCCACTGTGCCACCGAATGAGGGAAAGATCATGCCCCTGCAGATCACGCACCTCCACGCCGTCGAGATCCTCGACTCCCGCGCCCGCCCCACCCTCGCCGTCGCCCTCACCACCGCCGACGGCACCCGCGTCCGTGCCGGCGTACCCTCCGGCGCGTCCACCGGCACCCGCGAGGCCGTCGAACTCCGGGACGGCGACATGAACCGCTACAACGGCCAGGGCGTGCTGAGAGCCGTCGGCCACGTCAACGGTGAGATTGCCCAGGCGCTCACCGGCCGCGCCTTCGCCTCGGCCATGGAGATCGACCGCGCGCTGACCGAACTGGACGGCACGGAGACGAATTCCCGGCTGGGCACGAACGCCGTCATCGGCGTCTCTCTCGCCGCGTTCCGCGCCGAAGCCGCTCTTGCCGGGCTGGAGTTGTGGCAGCACCTCGCTCACGTCGCGGGCACCACCCCGCGCCTGCCGGTGCCGCACTTCAACGTCGTCAACGGCGGCGCCCACGCCGCGAACGACCTCGACTTCCAGGAGTTCATGCTCGCCCCGATCGGCGCGCCGAGCCTGCCCGAGGCGGTCCGTGCCGGCGCCGAGGTATACGCCCGCCTCAAGGCCCGCCTGTCCGCCGACGGCCAGGCCACCGGCCTGGGCGACGAAGGCGGCTTCGCCCCCGCCATCGACCGCCCCGAGGACGTGCTGCAACTCCTGGTCGAAGCCATCAACGACGCCGGATACACCCCCGGCCGCGACGGCATCGCCATCGCTCTGGACCCGGCGGCAAGCGAGTTCCGCAACGCCACCGACAGCATGTATCACGTGGCTGGTGACGCGCTCACCAGCGACCAGCTGATCGACCGCTACGAGGCGATCATCGACCGGTTCCCGGTCTGGTCGATCGAGGACGGCCTGGCCGAGGACGACTGGGACGGCTGGGTCCGCATGACCGAGCGCCTCGGGGACCGGGTGCAGTTGATGGGCGACGACATCTTCGTCACGAACCCGGCCATCATCAGCGAGGCCATCGCCAAACAGATCGGCAACTCCGCCCTGATCAAGGTCAACCAGATCGGCACCGTCACCGAGACCCTCGACGCCATGCGTATCTGCCGCGAGGCCCGCTACACCCAGATGATCTCCCACCGCTCCGGCGAGACCGACGACGCCTTCATCGCCGACCTCGCCGTCGGCACCGGCAGCGGCCAGATCAAGTCCGGCGCCCCGGCTCGGGGCGAACGCGTCGCCAAGTACAACAGGCTGATCGACATCGCCGAGAGCCGGACAGGGGCCGATGCCGCGCTGCCCTACACCCCACCGGAGTCCTGGATCACCACGTAGAGGCCATCGGCACCGTCCGGGCGCGGTTGCGGCGAGCCCCAGCGCCCCCAGCCTGCCGTGTCCGGCAGGAGCGCGCCGCCCTCAAGGAGCAGAGGAGGAAGCTCGCTCCTACGGACGGAGCAGAGCCCGGCCAAGTGCTGGAGGACCGCACGCTACGCTGGTGTGTCTGCGGCGACCTGTGTGGCCGCGCGGCGGTGGGGCCCGCCGTACCCAACCGCGGCAACGGCGCCGCCAACGGTCCCTGCTTGCTACACGAGCGCGCCCACATCCCTGCCGGGCGCAGTGCGAGTAGGAGACATTGCATGGGAGAGGCCCGATCCCAAGTGCTAGGCGAACCCACCGACCCCGACGTCGATCTTCACGTTCCCGCGCAGCGGCGTGAACTGCGCCGCGGGCAGTGGCCGATCATCGCCGCCGTGGCGCTCGGCGGCGCTATCGGAGCCTCGGCCCGCTACGGGGCCTCCCTGCTGTGGCCGACCGCGCCCGGGACGTTCCCCTGGACCACCCTCGTGGTGAACGTGATCGGCTGCGGTGTCATCGGCATGTTCATGGTGATCATCACCGACGTGTGGGCGGCCCACCGGCTGGTGCGGCCCTTCTTCGGCACCGGCGTCCTGGGCGGATTCACCACCTTCTCCACCTACGCGGTAGACGTCCAGCGCCTCGTCGACGGCCGCCACGCCGCCACCGGCCTGGCGTATCTGGCCGCCACCATGCTGGCCGCGCTGGCCACCGTGTGGGCGACGGCGAACCTGACCCGCCGAGTGATCGAGTGGAGGGAACACCGATGACCCGACTGACCGGCAGTGCACTGAGAGTGACGATCTTCATCGGGGAGAACGACACCTGGCACCACAAGCCCCTCTTCTCCGAGATCGTGCACCGCGCGCACAGGGCGGGCCTGGCCGGCGCGAGCGTCTTCCGCGGCATCGAGGGCTTCGGCGCGACCTCGTTGATCCACACCTCCCGGCTGCTGTCGCTGAGCGAGGACCTGCCCATCGCGGTCGTCATCGTCGACACCGAGGACCGCGTCCGTGCCTTCCTGCCCCAACTTGACGAGCTGGTCGGCCAGGGAATGGTGATCTTGGACGACTGCGAAGTCATCCGCTACGTCGGCGGTACGAAGGAGAGCAAGTGAACTGGCTGCTGGTCATAGCCGGGGCCATGGCCGGAGCCCCGCTGCGCTATCTGACCGACCGCACGGTGCAGTCCAAGCACGACACCGTTTTCCCCTGGGGCACCTTCACCGTCAACGTCATCGGCTGCCTCACCCTCGGCCTGATCACCGGAGCGGTCGCCGCAGGCGGCGCCTCCTCCCAGGTCCAGCTCCTGCTCGGCACGGGCCTTTGCGGGGCGCTGACGACGTACTCGACCTTGTCGTACGAGACGCTGCGGCTGGCCGAGGAGGGCGCCCGCTTCTTCGCGGCGGCCAACGTGGCCGCCAGCATCGTCGCCGGTCTCGGTGCGGCCTTCGCCGGAGCCGCGCTCGCCCAGTCGATCTGGGCCTGACCGCCGCACCCCCCTCCCCGGCACCAGCATCCACCAGTACTGTGACTGACGTCACATCGGCGAGGGGGTATCGCGATGGCGATTGAGGAAATCTCGGCACGGCTGACCATCCACCTGTCCGCGAACGCCGTGTGGCACCATAAACCCGCATACGCCGAGATCGTGCACCGAGCCCACAGACGGGGCCTGGCCGGGGCCAGCGTCTTCCACGGCTTCGAGGGCTACGGCACCCACATGACCATCCACGAGGACAAGCCCTCCCGGCTCCGTGCACACGGCCCGTGCGCGGTCGTACTCGTAGACTCCGAGGTACGGCTACACGCCTTCCTTGAGACCCTGGAGGACATCCTCACTGTCAACGGCGTAGCCGTTCTCGACCGAGTGAGCGTCCACCGTTCCGGACGGCGCCAGTAGTCAGGCTGCACATGACGTTCTCTGTCCAAAAGCCCCGCGGGGCAGTCGTGCCGTGGCGAACGGAAGCAGAGCGGAGCCCCCGCACAGACAAGGCCGAGTTGGACGCCACACCGAACAAGGGCGCCGAGAACCGAGCGCGCAGGAAGTGACTCCGCGCCGAGCTCGGCGCAATTGCCCCCCTTCCGCCGGATCACCGGTCCTGAACACCCAGCCCCACATCCCCAACACACTCCGGGCGGCATCGACCCTCGCCATCGCCCAGCAGGTGATGCCCGCCTTCAACCCGGCTGCTCACGTGGAGCTGTTGCCGGGTCGGAGGTGGGCGGTTCGCACCGGCCACGGCGCCTCTTGTGGTGAAGCCCGAGAACGTCGAGACCGGACCGCATGCCGGTGAGCAGCTTGCGGACGGCAGTCTCGGGGCCCTGCCAGGAGAACCGCTCCCGGTAGTCGAGCGGTGGGATTCCCAGGAGACGGGTGGGCGAGGGGTACGGCCCCTGGAGCGGTCTTGTGGCGTGCGCCACATGCAGGGCGACCGCTCGACGGAGTTGTGCTCTGCTGGCTGCTCACCATCGGCAGGGCACACCCCCTCACTCGGGCCGGGCACCGCCGGAGCGGCTACGCACGATGGCGAAGGCTGCTGCGGCCAGGCCCAGTACGCCCACGACCAGCCCGGCCACGCCGAAACCGCGGGCGGTGGAGTCGGTGCTGTCGGAGGCGGAGGTCTTCTGGCCGGGCGCAGAGGCGGTCAGCGCACCCGCCTGGTCCGACGCGTTCTTCGCGGTGAGCTTGAGGACCAGGGTCGGGTGCCGGGTTCTCCGGCTCTTCGCCGCTCTGCGCCGCCTCCTCGATCCAGCTGACGGTCTTGCCGTCGGAGTAGGTCGGGAGCGTCTTGAAGGTCTGCTGGTCGGTGTCCTCGGGCAGCTGGCCGAAGGCGACATCGAAGTCTCGTAGTGCCCGGGGTCGATCTTGCCGCCGGTCCAGGTGATCTCGGAGACGGCGTCGGTGATGGTGCCGCCTGGCGCCGAGCAGGGCGCCACAGCATTGCCGTGGGCCTCCGGCCTGCCTCCTACGAGCCCTTCACCTGCCCGCTCGACCTCTTCGGCATCGCCTGACCAGCAGACTCACAAGGTCATGAGACTTTGCAACACCCCTGGGGGCCCGGACGCTTCATCCCGGCCGTGGTGGCGCGCAGCGGCTCAATTGTTAAGCGGATGCTGCCCCCGTATGACAGAACAACCAGGATGTGAGACGAACGCGGCTCCGTCGTTGACGTGGCTGATTGCCGCTGCCAGCCTTTCGGATGTGAGCCAGCCGGAGAAATTGACCGCGCGCCTGCACGTCGACCTGCGACGCCAGGCCAGTGCCATCTGTGCCGTCGGCTGCTGATTCTTTCGGCCTGCGCCGGTAAACCCGTCGGTTTCCCGCCGTACCTGATGCGGGGAAAGGTCTGGGGCGGGCACGTCTGTCGCTGGTCCAGCAGGACTGTTTCCACCGTCGCGCGGCGCCCGCCTGTTTCCTGTGTAGCTCGCCAAAAGCCTCTCCGGCTTTCCGGTCTCTCCTCCTTTCTCCTTCCCTGCCCTGATGCGGAATTCCGTTCCCAGGTGACTTCCGCACGCCCGCTCCACCCGCCCGATTCGGACAGGACCGTATTCCATGAGCAAGTTGACCTCTCTCGCGAACCGACGCCAGTTCCTCACGCTGATGGGCCTTTCGGCGGCCGCGGTCGGCTGCGGCACGGCGCTCGGCAGCGGCGGCTCGGACAAGGGCCGGACGAAGACGGTGCGTTACCAGGGGTGGGCCGGCACCGTCACGCTCCCCGAACTCGCCGAGGACCTCGGCTACCTCCAAGACGTGAAGCTGAAGTGGGTCGGCAACACGATCAGTGGGCCGCAGGACATCCAGTCGGCGGCCACCGGGCAGATCGACGTGGGCGGCGCGTTCAACGGGGCCGTCGTCAAGCTCGCCTCACGCAACGCGAAGATCAAGGCCGTCATCAGCTACTACGGCGTCGACGCCCGCGCCTACAACGGCTACTACGTCCTGGACGACAGCCCGATCCGATCGGCCCGGGGCCTGGTGGGCAAGAAGGTCGGGATGAACACCCTGGGCGCGCACGCCGAGGCGATGCTGGACATCTATCTGAAGAGACAGGGGCTGTCCCAGGCGGACATCGGGAAGGTGGAGCCACTGGCCCTGCCCCCGGTCAACACCGAGGAGTCACTGCGCCAGAAGCAGATAGAGGTGGCCGTCCTCGGCGGCGTCCTGCGCGACAGGGCGCTCGCCACGGGTGGCATACGGCCCCTGTTCACGGACTACAGGCTGCTCGGGGCGTTCTCCGCCGGCACCTATGTGATGACCGACCGGTTCCTGGAACAGAACCCGGACACCGCGCGCACCTTCGTCACGGCGGTCGCGCGGGCCATCGAGTGGGCCCGCGTCAGGCCGCGCGAGGAGGTCATCGCCCGTATGACCGAGATCGTCGAGAAGCGCGGGCGCAACGAGGACACCGCCCCGCTGAAGTACTGGCAGTCCTTCGGCGTGGCCGAGACCGCCGGGCGCGTCACCGACAAGGAACTCCAGTTGTGGATCGACTGGCTCGGTGACCGCGGCGACATCCCGAAGGGCCAGGTCACGGCATCCAAGCTCTACACCAACGAGTTCAACGCCTACCGGCCGTCCAGCGGTTCGCCGTCGGGGGCCGCCACTTCCTCCAGTCAGAGCGGGAGTTGATCCGCCATGCCGGAAACCATCACACCGAAGATCGAGTTCGAGCGCGTGAGCAAGACGTTCGCCGCCCGCACCGGTGCCGGGCGTCGTCGCGGCGCCGGCGCGGGCAGCGAGTTCACCGCCCTCGACGGCATCGACCTGCGTGTCGACGCGGGGGAGTTCGTGGTCGTCGTGGGACCGAGCGGGTGCGGCAAGTCGACCCTGCTGGACCTGCTGGGCGGCCTCAGCCGACCGACCGGGGGGCGCATCCTGCTCGACGGGCGTCCCGTGACCGGGCCGGGGCTGGACCGCGGGATCGTGTTCCAGCAGTACGCCCTGTTGCCCTGGCGCACCGCACTGGGCAACGTCGAGTTCGGTCTGGAGGCGACCGGCGTACCGCGCCGCGAACGGGTCGCACGGGCCCGTGAGTACCTGGACCTGGTGGGGCTCTCCGGGTTCGAGGACCGCCACCCGCAGGAACTGTCCGGCGGGATGCGCCAGCGCGTGGCGATCGCCCGCTCGCTCGCCTACGACCCGGACGTGCTGCTGATGGACGAGCCGTTCGCCGCGCTGGACGCCCAGACCCGGGAGTCCCTCCAGGACCAGCTGCTGCGCATCTGGCAGCGCACCGGCAAGACGGTCGTCTTCATCACCCACGGCATCGAGGAGGCTGTCTACCTGGGGCAGCGGGTGGCCGTGATGACTTCCAGGCCGGGCCGGATCAAGCAGGTCGTGCCGATCACCCTCGACTCCCGCACCACCACGGACGACCTGCGCTCCAGTCCCGGGTTCGCACGCTACCGGCACCAGATCTGGTCCCTGCTGCACGACGAGGTCACCAGGGCCCAGCAGTTGGAGAAGGAGGAGGTCGCCGTATGAGCACCGCACGTGGTTCCGCCGCGGACCTTGCGCCACCGCCGTCCGAGGAACGACAAGAACTCCATCGGGAGCGGCCGGACCCGCACCCGACGCCCCCCGCCGGCGGCGCGGCGAAAGCCAGGCCCGTCCGCCGCGGTCTCGCTCGGCTGCGGCGCGCCGCGCTGACCGCCGTCACCAAGTCGGCCGCGATCCTCGCCCTGCTGCTCCTGTGGGAGCTGGCTCCCCGCCTCGGCCTCGTCGACCGCACCTTTCTGCCGCCGTTCAGCGAGGTCGCACGGGCCTGGTGGGACCTCGCAGCCGACGGGCAGCTCGTCACCAACGCGCGGGCCAGCCTGGCGCGCTCCTTCACCGGGTTCGGGCTGGCCGTCGCCGTGGCCGTTCCGCTCGGCCTGCTGATCGGCTGGTACCGGCCTGTCGCCGACCTGCTCGGTCCGCTGCTGGAGGTCTTCCGCAACACGGCCGCACTGGCCCTGCTGCCCGTGTTCGTGCTCCTGCTCGGTATCGGGGAGACGTCGAAGATCTCCATCGTCGTCTACGCGTGCACCTGGCCGATCCTGCTCAACACCATCAGCGCGGTGCGCAACGTCGACCCGACCCTGGTGCGCCTTGCACGGTCCATGGACCTGTCCGCCCCCCGGCTGTTCCAGAAGGTGATCCTGCCCGCCTCGGTGCCCACCATCTTCACCGGGGTCCGCCTGGCGGGGGCGGTGTCCATCCTCGTCCTCGTGGCTGCCGAGATGATCGGCGCGAAGGCCGGCCTCGGTTACCTGATCAACGCCTCGCAGTACAACTTCGCCATTCCGCAGATGTACGCGGGGATCATCACCATCTCCGCGATCGGCGTGGCCTTCAACCAGCTCCTGGTCGCTGCCGAACGCCGCCTGAGTTCCTGGCGCGTTCCCGCCGCCCACTGACCACGAACCAGAGGACTTCGCCATGCCCACCCCCAGTGCGGCTCCCCGCCGTCTCCACCTCAACGCGTTCCTGATGAACGCAGGCCACCACGACGCGGCCTGGCGCCACCCGCGTACCCAGCCCGAGCGCGTCACCGACGTTGCCTACTTCCAGCAGCTCGCCCGGACCGCCGAACGCGGAAAACTGGACTCGATCTTCTTCGCCGACGGCCTCGCCCTGTGGGGCAAGGTGAAGCACAACGCGCTCGGCGGCTTCGAACCCCTGACCCTGCTGTCCGCCCTCGCCACCGTGACCGAGCGCATCGGCCTGATCGCCACCGTGTCCACCACCTTCAACGAGCCGTTCCACACCGCCCGCAAGTTCGCCTCACTCGACCACATCAGCGGCGGCCGGGCCGGCTGGAACATCGTCACCTCCGGCACGGTCGACGAGGCCCGCAACTTCGGGCAGGACGAGCACCTCGAACACCGGCTGCGCTACGACCGGGCGCGGGAGTTCGTCGACGTCGCCACCAAGCTGTGGGACAGCTGGGAGGACGACGCGGTCCTGCTTGACCGGGAGAACGGCGTCTACGCCGACACCGGCAAGGTGCGTCCCATCGACCACCGGGGCGAGTACTTCGGGGTGCGGGGCCCCCTGAACGTCCAGCGCACCCCGCAGGGCCACCCGCTGCTGGTGCAGGCCGGGTCCTCCGAGGACGGCAAGGAGTTCGCCGCCCAGTACGCCGAGGCCGTCTTCACCGCCCAGCAGACCCTCGCCGACGCCCAGTCCTTCCACAAGGACCTGAAGGGCCGGCTCGCCCGGTACGGCCGCTCCGAGGGCGGCCTGAAGATCCTGCCGGGCATCTGCCCCGTCATCGGGTCGACGGAGGCGGAGGCCCGCGCCCTGGAACAGGAGCTCACCGACCTCCAGGTGCCGGAGTACGGGCTCGCCCAGCTGTCCGGAATGCTCGGCACCGACCTGACCGGCCTGCCCCTGGACGGACCGCTGCCCGAACTCCCCGAGGAGCGGGACATCAACGGCAACAAGAGCCGCTTCACCCTGGTCGCCGAACTCGCCCGCCGCGACGGCCTCACCTTGCGCGAGCTGACCGCGAGGCTCGGCGGCGGTCGCGGGCACCGTGTCTTCGCCGGAACACCCGAGCAGATCGCCGACCAGCTCCAGGAGTGGTTCACCCAGGGCGCGGCCGACGGTTTCAACGTCATGCCCCCGCACCTGCCCGGCGGCCTGGAGGACTTCGTCGACCAGGTGGTGCCGATCCTTCAGGAGCGCGGTCTGTTCCGCACCGAGTACACCGGGCGCACCCTGCGCGAGCACTACGGGCTGCCCCGGCCCGCGGTCCGGTCCGCGACGGTCGCGGGAGCGGCGTCGTAACCGGGCTCGACCTGACCACCGACGTGCTGGTGGTGGGGCGGCGGCCCGGCCGCCGCCTGGGCCGCGCTCAAGGCGGCCCAGGCCGGCGCGGAGGTCGTCCTTCCTCGCCGACAAGGGCCACTGCGGCACCAGCTGCGCGACCGCGTCGGCCGGTACCGGCGTCTGGTACGTGCCACCGGACCCGGCCGCGCGGGAGGCGAGGCGGCCATGGCGAGCAGGGAGCGGCTCGGCGGCTGTCTGGACGACCGGCGCTGGAAGGAACGCGTCCTGGACCAGACGTACGCGGGCGTCAACGAGCTGGCCGCCGCCGGCCGCTACCCCTTCCCGACCGGCCCGGACGGCAGCCAGCTCCGCAACGGGCTCCAGGGCCCCGAGTACATGCGGCGCATGCGCATCCGCGTCCAACGCGCGGGGGCCCGCATCCTCGACCACAGCCCGGTCACCGAACTCCTCACGGATCCGTCGGGGGCTCCTGCCGGGGCCCGCGGCTGGCGGCGGCAGGCTGGGGAGACGTACCGGGTCCGCGCGGGCGCGGTGGCTGTGGCCACCGGAGGCTGCTCGTTCCTCAGCGGTGCGCTCGGCTGCAACGTCAACACCGATGACGGGGCGCTGCTGGCCGCCGAGACGGGTGCGGAGCTGTCGGGGATGGAGTTCTCCAACGCCTACGGCATCGCGCCCGAGGGCACCTCGGTCACCAAGACCGCGTTCTACTCGTTCGCGACGTTCTACCGGGCCGACGGCACCGTCCTGGAAAGCGCGGCGAGCCAGGGCGGCCGGTCGGTGATCGCCCGCACGCTGCTGCACGAGAAGGTGTACTGCCGCATCGACCGCGCCGACGACCAGGCCCGCAGGGCGATGCGGCTGGCCCAGCCGAACTTCTTCCTCCCCTTCGACCGGCTCGGCATCGACCCGTTCACCGAACGCTTCGCGATCACCCTGCTCGCCGAGGGCACCGTGCGCGGCACCGGCGGCATCCGCATCACCGGCGACGACTGCTCCACCACCGTCCCCGGCCTCTACGCCGCCGGGGACGCCACCACCCGCGAGCTGATCTGCGGCGGCTTCACCGGCGGCGGCAGCCACAACGCCGCCTGGGCCATCTCCTCGGGCACCTGGGCCGGCAAGGGCGCCGCCCGCCACGCGCTCTCCCTCGGCTTCCGCGCCGCCACCCGGCGCCTACAGCCGACCGGAGGCACCGGGCTCCGGCCTACCGGGACACCCGGATCCGAGGGTGCCCATCGCGACGTGATCGCGTCGGTTCAGGCAGAGGTGCTGCCGTACGACAGGAACTACCGGCGCCACGGCAACACCCTCGCCGCCTCGCTCACGGCGCTCAACGCCATTTGGCGCGAGGCACGCGCCACCCTGCACGCCTCCGGCGCCGACGTCGTGCGCGCCCGCGAGGCCGCCGCGATGGCCGCGCACGCCCGCTGGATGTACGCCTCGGCGCTCGCCCGCACCGAGAGCCGGGGCATGGCGCGGCGCCTGGACTTCCCCGAGCAGGACCCTTTGCAGCGTCATCGCATCGTCAGTGGCGGCCTGGACGAGGTGTGGTCCCGTCCCGAACCCGTGCCCGTCCCGGCCAGGCTCCCGACCGGGCCGGCTGCTGTGCCGGAGGCGGCCTGGTGATCGAACTTGTCTCTGCCGAGCGGTGCATCGCCTGTGACAAGTGCGTCGATGTGTGCCCGACGAACGTCTTCGACCGCCGCCCGGACGGCGTACCCGTGCTGGCCCGTCACGGCGACTGCCAGACCTGCTTCCAGTGCGAGGCGAACTGCCCCGCCGACGTCCTGTACGTGGCGCCACAGGCCAGCCCGCTCACCGCGGACCCGCCGCCCGGGGTCCGGACGCCCTGGACCGCGCGGGCCTGCTCGGCAGTTACCGCCGCCACATCGGCTGGGGGTACGGGCGTGTCCCCGGCGCGAGCCTGGCCGTCGGACCGACTCTCGCCACGCCGGGGAGCCGGGGACAGGCGCCGCCCACCACCTCCTGAGCGGCACGCAGACCCGTGAGGCACGGGGAAACCACAGGCCGCTACAGCTTTGAGATGGCTGTCTCACATGCCGGGCCTTTGTTTACAAAGTCCATCGATTAGCTATACAAACAGGCCATCGCATCAACTGAAGGAGTCTCAATGACGAAGTCAAGCCGCTTGCGTGACCGGCGGGGCGGAGGTGAAGATCCGTCCGTCACGCAGCAACGCCCAGAGCACGCCGGCTCGTCGGCGGGCCAAGGCGATGACGGCCTGGACGTGCTTGCAGCCCTCGCTACGTTTCTTGAGGTAGAAGTCCCGGTTCGGCCCTTCGCGGACGATGCTGGACTGCGCGGACATGTAGAACACTCTGCGCAGGCGGCGGCTGTAGCGCTTGGGCCGATGCAGGTTGCCGGTACGCCGGCCGGAGTCACGCGGGACCGGCACCAGCCCTGCCGCCGAGGCCAGGTGGCCGGCGTCCGTGTAGGCCGACAGGTCACCGGCGGCGACGATGAATTCGGCGCCGAGGATGGGGCCCATGCCAGGCAGGGACTCGATGATCTCCGCGTGGGGGTGGCTGCGGAACGTCTCGCGTATCTGTTTGTCGATCCGCTTCACACGATCATCCAAGGCCAAGGTCTGGGCTGCCAGGTCGGCGACGAGCCGCGAGGCGACTTCCTCGCCGGGCAGCACAGTCTGCTGGGCCTGAGCTGCTTCCAGTGCCGTTGCGGCCACCATGTCAGCGCCGCGGACACCGCGGTTGGCCAGCCAGGCCGTCAGCCTTGCGCGGCCGCGTCGGCGGATCGCCGCCGGGGTCTGGTAACCGGTCAGCAGCACGAGGGCGCCCTTGTGGGCGGAGTAGTCGAACGCCCGCTCCAGTGCAGGGAAGACGCCGGTCAGCACGTCCCGCAGACGGTTGATCATCCGCACCCGGTCGGCCATCAGGTCCGTGCGGTGCGCGGTCAGCAACGCAAGATCGGCGGCGAGCTGGGCAGGTACGTCGATCGCCGCGAAGTCGTTGCGGTGGCGGGCGGTTTCGGCGATGACGTAGGCGTCGCGGGCGTCGGTCTTCGCCTCACCGCGGTAGGCGCCGGACATGCGGTTGACTGTACGGCCGGGCACGTAGACGGCCCGCTGACCGTGGGCAGCCAGCAGAGCCAGCAGCAGCGCGGAGGACGTCCCGGAGATGTCCACCGCCCAGTGCGCTTGGTCCGCAAGGCTCAGGACCTCGCCGAGCGCGGTCAGGATCGCCGACTCGTCATTGTCGATCTTCTTCGACCACAACGTGGCGCCGGTCTCGTCGACCACAGCCGCCCAGTGGTGGCCCTTGCCTGCGTCGACACCTACCCAGACCTGCGCTTTCCGCTCACTCACTCGCCCCTCCTCGCGCCGTTCGGCATGCCGTCGGCCCGAGGAACACCCCGCTGTCATCTCCGTAATCAGCGACCGCACAAGGCGCGCACATCTCAATCAGCAGCCAGGGCGCCCCGGAGAA
>NZ_JBEYVS010000040.1:0-72737 GCF_040644095.1 Streptomyces sp. NPDC047028 | reverse complement strand
CGACCCCAAGCCCTACGTCTGGACAAAGACCGCGGACGAAATCCTTGAACGCCTCGCCTCATATCTGAACAGAATTCCCGACTCAGAACACTAGGTCGTGTCCGCAAAGTCAGGGCAGCCAGAGTCGTAGGCAGGCGAGGGTAACCAGGGCTTGGTAGTGGCGTGCGCGTTTGTCGTAGCGGGTGGACAGGGCTTTGTTGTGTTTGAGCCGGTTGAAGCAACGCTCGACGACGTTGCGGCGTCGGTAGGTGGTCCGGTCGAGCCGGCAGAGGCTCTCGCCCCGGCGGATTCGGCCGTTGATCTGGTCGATCCGCTCGGGGATGGCCGCCTTGATGCCGCGTCTGCGCAGGTAGGAGCGGATCTTCGTGGACGAGTAGCCCTTGTCGGCGGCGACCCGCTCGGGCCGAGTTCTGGGGCGGCCCGGTCCGCACCGACTGACGCTGATGCGGGCCATGACGTGCTCGAACTGGGTGCAGTCGTTGACGTTGCCGGCCGTGATGGTGAAGGCGAGGGGCCGGCCCTGGCCGTCGCAGGCGAGATGGATCTTCGTGGTCAGTCCGCCGCGGGAGCGGCCGATCGCCTCGCCCGGCCAGAGCCCCCTTTTCGGGCCCCGGCCGCGTGCTGGTGGGCCCGCACGGTCGTGGAGTCGACACACACCACGCTCCAGTCGACCGTACCGACGGCGTCGCAGTGCTGCTGGACATGGGCCAGGAGCCGGTCCCAGGTCCCGTCGGCCGACCAACGGCGGAAGCGCTCGTAGACCGTCTTCCACGGCCCGTACCGCTCAGGCAGGTCCCGCCAGGCGGCGCCTGTGGAGAGCTTCCACAGGATCCCGTTGAGCACCTGACGGCGGTCCCGCACCGGCCTGCCCATCCGCGACGGAGCCAGCAACGGCTCGATCACCGCCCACGATTCATCGGTCAACTCATGACGACGCACCACGAACAGACCAACGACGCCACCACTTTGCGGACACGACCTAGGGCGTGGGGTGCCCACGGCTCGGGGCGTCTACGGCTCGGTGCGCGGGGCCCGGTCGTCGTAGGAGGACGTCCCCTCGTCCAGCAGCGGCTGCCGTCCCTTCAGGTGCGGGGGCGCGAAGGCGCGCAGCACGTGGTAGCCGGTGATGACGACCAGCGTGCCGAGGGCGATGCCGCTGAGGGAGAAGGTGTCGCTGAACTTCATGGTCACGTTGCCGACGCCGATGATGATGCCGGCGGCGGTCGGGACCAGGTTCAGCGGATTGCGCAGGTCCACCCCGGCGTTGAGCCAGATCTGCGCGCCGAGGAGCCCGATCATGCCGTACAGGATGACCGTGATGCCGCCGAGCACCCCGCCCGGGATCGCGGCCACCACCGCGCCGAACTTGGGGCAGACGCCGAAGAGGAGCGCGAAGCCGGCGGCGGCCCAGTAGGCGGCGGTGGAGTAGACGCGGGTCGCGGCCATCACGCCGATGTTCTCGGAGTACGTGGTGTTCGGCGGCCCGCCGACCGCGGTCGACAGCACCGAGGCGACGCCGTCCGCCGAGATCGCCGTACCGAGCTTGTCGTCCAGCGAGTCGCCGGTCATCTCGCCGACCGCCTTGACGTGCCCCGCGTTCTCCGCGACCAGGGCGATCACGACGGGCAGCGCGACGAGGATCGCCGACCACTGGAAGGACGGCCCGTGGAAGTGCGGCAGGCCGATCCAGTCGGCGTGGGAGACGCCGGAGAGGTCCAGGCGCCAGTGGTCGGTGACCTTGCCGCCCGGGCCCATGGAGTGGATCCTGCCGAAGATCCGGTCGAAGGCCCAGGAGATGCCGTACCCGAAGACCAGGCCGAGGAAGATGGCGACGCGGGACCAGAAGCCGCGCAGGCAGACCACGGCGAGCCCGGTGAACAGCATGACCAGCAGGGCGGTCCACTGGTCCTGCGGCCAGTACGCGGAGGCGGTGACCGGGGCCAGGTTGAAGCCGATCAGCATGACGACGGCGCCGGTGACGATCGGCGGCATGGCCGCGTGGATGATCCGCGCGCCGAACCGCTGCACCGCGAGCCCCACGAGGAACAGCACGGCGCCGACGACGAGGATCGCCCCGGTCACCGTCGCGCTCGTGCCGCCCTGGGCGCGGATCACGGCGGCCACGCCCACGAACGACAGCGAGCAGCCGAGGTAGCTGGGCACCCGGCCGCGCGTGGCGAGGAGGAAGATCACCGTCGCCACGCCGGACATCATGATGGCCAGGTTCGGGTCGAGACCCATCAAGACGGGGGCGACGAACGACGCACCGAACATCGCGACCACGTGCTGGGCGCCGAGACCCACGGTGCGGGGCCAGGAGAGCCGTTCGTCGGGGCGTACCACCGCTCCGGGCGCGGGAACGCGTCCGTCACCGTGCAGCTTCCAGCGCACGCCGAGATCCATGGTGGGGTTTCGCTTTCTGTGTACGTGAAGACGTTCCGGACCATTGTCAGGGGTAGCTGGGCGCTCTACGCTCACACGGTCTCATTCATGAACATCATTCATATACATGTCCCATGACTCTCAGGAGTGTCCGATGGGCGTCAGATCCCGAGCGGCCCTCGTCCTCGCCGCCGTGGTCGCGTGCGGAGCCGTACTCGTCCCCTCCGCACACGCGGCACCGCGCACCCCGGCCACCGCCGTCCTCGACGGCGCCCGGCTCCAGCGGGCACGGGCCCGCCTGCCCCACGACCCCGCGCTGCGCCGTGCGGTCGCGGCGCTGACCGACCGCGCGGACAGCTGGCTCGGCCAGGGGCCCTGGACGGTCGTCGACAAGCCCCGGCCCGCGCCCGGCGGCGACGTCCACGAGTACCTCAGCCAGGCGCCCTACTGGTGGCCCACCACGGCCCCCACCGCCGGCAACCCGTGGGGGTGCCCGTACGTCCAGCGCGACGGGCAGCGCAATCCCGAGGTCGACAGCGGCACCGACCGGCAGGACGCCGAGAAGGTCTTCGACTCGGCGTACGACCTCGCGCTCGCCTGGTACTACACCGGCAGACGGAGCTACGCCGAGAAGGCCGGGCAGATCCTGCGCACCTGGTTCCTGGACCCGGCCACCCGGATGAACCCCGACCTGGACCACGCACAGTTCATCCCGTGCAAGTACGACGGCCGGGCCATCGGCGTCATCGACTTCTCGCAGTCGTACACGAGCGTGCTCGACGCGCAGGCCCTCCTCGCCACCGGTGCCCCCGGCTGGACCGCCGGCGACCGCGCCGCGATGCGCGGGTGGAACTCCCGCTTCCTGGGCTGGCTGAAGAACAGCGCCTTCGGCAAGCAGGAGGGCGCCGCCGCCAACAACCACGGCACGTTCTACGACATGCAGCTCGCCGCTCTCGCCTACGCCACCGGCGACCGGGCGCTGGCCCGGCGCACCGTGCTCGACGCGCGCGCGAAGCGGATCGACCCGCAGATCGCGGGCGACGGCGGTCAGCCGCAGGAGCTCGCCCGCACCCGCAGCTGGCACTACTCCACGTTCGACCTGGTCGCCTACACCCGGCTCGCGGCCATCGGCCGGCACGTGGGGGTGGACCTGTGGCACTACCGCGGCCCCGACGGGCAGAGCCTGTTCAAGGCGGTCGACTATCTGCTGCCCGCCGCTACGGGAGCCGCCGCGTGGCCGCACCCGGAGCTGGAGTTCCACCGGTACGCGGCGAGCGACGTGGTGCACGCGGCGGCGGACGCGGGCGACCGGGCGGCGCGGGAGGCCGTACCGGACCTCCAGGCGCCTCCCGGCGGTGACCTGTGGGCCCTGCGGCCCGCCTCCGAGCAACTGGACTCGATCGCGGGATGACCGTGCCGGGCTGTTGACCAGGGCGTTCCCCGGCCCTCCCGTCGCCGGGCGGGCGCTGAGCGGTCGCTTAGTATGGAAGGGATCGGGGGCGTCCCGCGCCCCGCCCGTCCTGTTCAGGGAGTTCCACCCGTGACCGCCGAAGCCCCGTCCGCCCCCGTCGTCGCCCACGGCCGGCTGATCCCCGTCACCGTCCACTTCGACGACCTCGACGCGCTGGGGCTCCTCCACAACGCCCGCTACCCGCTCATGGTCGAGCGCGCCTGGACCGAGCTGTGGAACGAGCACGGGGTGCGCTTCGACGGCGACTGGGTGGCGGCCGGGGACGCCTGCAACGCGGTCAGGGAACTCACCATCACCTATGAGGCGCCGGTGACCCGCCCCGGCGGCTACGCCGTCCACCTCTGGCTGGAACGGCTCGGCACCACCGGCCTGACCTACGGCTTCCGGTTCTGCTCCGCCGACGGGACCGAGACCTACGCGCGCGGCACCCGGGTCCTGGTCCGGCTGGACGCGGCGACGCTGCGGCCGGCCCCCTGGAGCGAGGGCTTCAGGGCCGTGGGTCGGGGACTGCTGCGGCCCGCCGGCTGACGTCGCCGGCGCCGCCGCGCTCCGCGGTGCGCAGCACGCCCGCGAACAGGGCGAGACCGAAGGCCAGCGCGGACACCACGCAGAACGAGACCATCAGGCTGGTCGCCTGGGCCACCCCGCCGATCAGGCTCGGTGCGATCAGCCCCGAGGTGTAGGTGATGGTCGCGACGCCCGCGATGGCCTGACTGGGGTTGGGCCCGGCGTGCCCCGCCGCGGCGAAGCACAGCGGCACGACCACCGCGATGCCGAGCCCCATCAGCGCGAACCCCGTCATCGCCACCGCCGGCTGCCCCGCGACGACGATCAGCACGCCGCCGAACACGGCGAGGCAGCCGCCGGCCCGCACGGTGCGGACCGCGCCGAAGCGGTTCACCACCGCGTCCCCGGCGATCCGGGCCACCGCCATGGTCAGCATGAAGCCGGTCGTCGTCGCGGCGGCCAGACCGGCCGAGGTGGCCAGCTGGTCGCGGAGGTAGACCGCCGACCAGTCCAGGCTCGCGCCCTCCGCGAACACCGCGCAGAAACCGACCGCGCCGATCAGCAGCGCCGAGCGGGGCGGCAGCGCGAACCGCGGCGGCGGCTCCTCGTCCTCGGCGGGCTGCACGTCGAGGACCCGGCCGGCGGCCAGCACGCCCAGGACGGTGAGGACGGCCGCGGCGAGCAGGAAGTGCACGCGCGCGTCCGCGCCGAGGTGCGCGGCGAGAGTGCCCCCGGCCGAGCCGATCAGCGCGCCCGCGCTCCACATGCCGTGCAGCCCCGACATGATGGACTTGCCGAGCAGCCGCTCCACCTCGACCCCGAGCGCGTTCATCGCCACGTCGGCCATGCCCGCGCAGGCGCCGTAGGTGAACATCGCCAGGCACAGCGTGTACAGGTTCGGCGCGAGGCCCGGCAGGACGAGCGACAGCGTCCACAGCGCGATGAGGCCGCGCAGGGCCGTCCGGCTGCCGAAGGTGTGGCTGATCCGGCCGGCCAGCGGCATGGCGCACGAGGCGCCGAGCGCGGTGAAGGCCAGCGCGAATCCGAGCCGGCCCGCGCTGAGGGAGGCGTGTTCCTGGACCCAGGGCACGCGGGTGGCGAAGGAACCGGTCACGGCGCCGTGCACGGCGAAGACGGCCGCGACCGCGTACCGGGCGCGCCGGACCTCCTCGCGTGTGTACCCCACGTCGGCCATGGCCCGGCCCCTCCCTCGTCCGGTGGTGTACCTCCCCGTCCAGTGGTACCGCCGTAAACTATCAGGGACCCTGCCTGATAGATAGTGGGTATCACGACGCCCGTCTCTGGGAGGATTCCGGTCATGCCCGCATCACCCAGCACCGCCCGGGCCATCAACGACCGGGTCGCCCTGTGTCTGCTCCAGCAGGAAGGCCCGCTGACCGCGGGGGAGTTGAAGAGGCTCACCGGACTGTCCCGGCCGACGGTCGCCGACCTCGTGGACCGGCTCACCGCGGCCGGCCTGATCACGGTGGTCGGCGAGTCCGGAGCGCAGCGCCGGGGCCCGAACGCCCGCCTCTACGGCATCGTCGCCGACCGCGCCCACCTCGCCGCGCTCGATGTGCGCACCGGAGGCGTCTCCGTGCTGGTGTCCGACCTGGTGGGCCGGGTGCTCGCCGAGGCGTCCGTGCCCATCGGCGGCGGCACCGGCACCGGAACGGCGGTGGAGCGGGCGGTGGCCGCGGTGGAGCGGGCCGCGAAGGAGGCCGGCGCCGGCCGGCTGCACACCGTCGGCATCGGCGCGCCGGGCCTGATCGACCCCGCGACCGGTGACCTGCGCGACTCCGGCGGACTGCCCGCCTGGCACCGCCGCCTGGTCGCCGCACTCCAGGAGCGGCTGCCCGAGGCCCGGGTCACCGTCGAGAACGAGACCAACCTGGCCGCGCTGGCCGAACAGCGCGAGGGCGCCGCCCGGGACCGCGACACGTTCGTCCTGCTGTGGCTCGGCCACGGAGTCGGCGCGGCGGTCGTCCTGGACGGCGCGCTCCGCCGCGGCGCCTCCGGCGGCACCGGCGAGATCGGCTTCCTGCCGGTGCCGGGCACGACGTCCCTGCCCTCGGCCGGCGACTGCGACGGCGGTTTCCACTCCCTGGCCGGCGCGGCGGCGATCGGGGACCTGGCCCGCAAGTGCGGGCTCCTGGCGCCGGAGGCGGCGGACGGTCCGGGCGCGACGGATGGTCCGGGCGCGGCGGCGGTGGTCCGGGACGCGGTGGCGGCTGTGGCGAACACGGGGGCGGAGTCCGCGGGCGCGGATGCGGGGGCGAGGCCCGTCGGCGGGGGTGTTGATCCGGTGCCCGAGGGCGGGCTTGCAGGTTTGGTGTCCGAAAGTGGGGGTGCGGGGCCGAGGCCCGACGGCGGGAATGCGGATCCGGCGTCCGAGGGTGGGGGAGCCGGTCCGGCCTCCGCCCGTTTCCTGGACGTCCTCGCCGACCGGATCGCCCTCGGCGTCGCGTCCGTGGTCGCCGTCCTGGACCCGGGATGCGTGGTGCTCGGCGGGGAGATCGGCCGGGCCGGGGGAGTGGAACTGGCCGGCCGGGTGGAGCGGCGGATCCGCCGGATGTCGCCGCTCGCCACCGAGGTGCGGGCAAGTGGCCTGGGTGGCGCGGCCGTCCTGCGGGGCGCCCTGCTGACGGCACGCGACCGCGCCCAGGACGAGCTGTTCGCACCCCCGGAGCGGCCCTGACGGGGCAGCTTTGACCGGCAGCCCTGATCGACGGCGCTGACCGGCAGTTTTGACCGGCAGTTTTGACCGGCGGCCTTGACCAAATACTCCGATCGGCGGGCCTGGCCGGCGGCCGCCGCGCGCCCGGCGCGATCGACGGCCCGGCGGCGGGCAAGGGCCGTCGTCACCGCCGCCGGGCCCGCCCGCACCCTAATTGGACTAGACCAGCATGGTCAATGGGTTCGGGGCCCCGGGGCGAGGTCAACGGCCCTTGACGCCCAGGCCGGTTGGGCTGCGCGGTTCCGGTGCGCAAGTCCAGGGACACGTACTGTGAGCGAAGCCACACCGATCGCCTGTCTGGGTGAGTGCGAGGCGTGGCACACTGGCCTCGTACCAGAAGCAGCGCACTCCGGGGTCGGTGAAATTCCGAACCGGCGGTTACAGTCCGCGACCCGGTCGCTTCCAGCGGCCGGTTGACCAGGTGAAATTCCTGGACCGACGGTTAAAGTCCGGATGGGAGGCAGTGCGCGGCGGGCGGGCACGTGTATCCGTGCGCGTCGCCGTATTCGGGCTCGGTCCCTGCGTGGACCGGCCTCTCTCGGCGTCGTCCCGATGTGCTCACCCGTTGATTCTGTCGTCATCGACAGGCCCCGGAGTCCGTGCCCGAATGAGGCAGGAGGACCCGGGAAGTGTTCACCGGAATCGTCGAAGAACTGGGTGAGGTCACCGCCGTCGAGAACCTCGGCGACGCCTCCCGCTTCCGTCTCCGCGGCCCCGTCGTGACCGGGGGCGCCCAGCACGGCGACTCCATCGCCGTGAACGGCGTCTGCCTCACCGTCGTCGAACACGAGGGCGACGAATTCACTGCCGACGTCATGGCCGAGACCCTGAACCGCTCCAGCCTGGGCGCGCTCACCGTCGGCTCCCGCGTCAACCTGGAGCGCCCCATGGCCGTCGGCGCGCGCCTCGGCGGGCACATCGTGCAGGGACACGTCGACGGCACCGGCGAGGTGCTGGAGCGCAAGCCCTCCGAGAACTGGGAGATCGTCAAGGTCTCGCTCCCCGCGGACCTCGCGCGCTACGTCGTCGAGAAGGGTTCCATCACCGTCGACGGCATCAGCCTCACCGTCGTCGACGCCGGCCCCGACTACTTCACCGTCAGCCTCATCCCGACCACGCTGGCCCTCACCACGCTCGGCGTGAAGCAGCCCGGCGACCCGGTCAACCTCGAAGTGGACGTCATCGCCAAGTACGTCGAGCGGCTGATGGCCGGTCAGGGGGCCGGACGGTGAACTGGCTCAACTCCGAGGCGTTCACGCTCTTCGGCCAGCGCATCATCTGGTCCGACATGACCGGCAACATCCTGGGCCTGATCACCCTCGCGCTCGGCTGGCGCCGCTCCCTGTGGACCTGGCCCGTGCAGTTCCTCTCCGGACTGGTCCTGTTCGCCGCCTTCTACGGCCACCTGACCGGCAGCGCCGGCAAGCAGGCCGTCGTCATGGCCGTCGCCCTGTACGGCTGGTGGCAGTGGCAGCGCGACAAGGACCGCTCCGCGGACGGCCACATCACCCCCCGGTTCGCCACCTGGCGCGAACGCGCCGCCATGGTCGCGGCCGCCGCGGCCGGCACCGTCGCCGTGGCCCTCCTCTTCAAGGCATACCCGTCCCTCTCCTGGGACCCCTGGCCGGACGCGTACATCTTCGTCGGCACCGTCGTCGCCATGTACGCCCAGGCGCGTGGCATGGTCGAGTTCTGGTTCGCCTGGCTCCTCGTCGACCTCGTCGGCGTCCCCCTCAACTTCGCGAACGGCTACGCCTTCTCCGGCTTCGTCTACGTCATCTACGGCGCACTCGTCCTGTGGGGCATGCGCGACTGGTGGCTGCGCTCCCGCAAGAGCCCGCAGCCCGTCCTGGAAGGAGCGCCGGCATGACCTCGGCACCGATCCTCTACAGCACGGACGACATCGAGGACTTCCGCCTCGACCCCGTCGAACAGGCCGTCGCCGACATCGCGCTCGGCCGCCCCGTCGTGGTCGTCGACGACGAGGACCGCGAGAACGAGGGCGACCTCGTCATCGCCGCCGAGAAGGCGACCCCCGAGATCGTCGCCTTCATGATGAGCGAGTGCCGCGGCCTGATCTGCGCCCCCATGGAGGGCGCGGAACTCGACCGGCTGCGGCTGCCGCAGATGGTCGAGGACAACACCGAGTCCATGAAGACCGCGTTCACCGTCTCCGTGGACGCCTCCGCCGCGCACGGCGTGAGCACCGGCATCTCCGCCGCCGACCGCGCCACCACGCTCCGGCTGCTGGCCGGCGGCACCGCCGAACCCACCGACCTCGTCCGCCCGGGCCACGTCTTCCCGCTGCGCGCACGGGACGGCGGCGTCCTGGTCCGCAACGGCCACACCGAGGCCGCTGTCGACCTCGCCCGGCTCGCCGGGCTCCGCCCGGCCGGTGCCATCGTCGAGATCGCCGGCGAGGACGGCCGCATGCTCCGGCTGCCCGAGCTGATCCCGTTCGCCCGCAAACACGGCCTGACGATCATCTCCATCGAGGACCTCATCGCCTACCGCCGTACCAGCGAGCCCACCGTCCGCCGCGAGGCCGAGACCCGCCTGCCCACCCGGTACGGCACCTTCACCGCCTACGGCTACCGGTCCACCGTCGACGGCGTCGAGCACGTCGCCCTCGTCCACGGCGACATCGGCGACGGCGAGGACGTCCTGGTCCGCGTCCACTCCGAATGCCTCACCGGCGACATCTTCGCCTCCCTGCGCTGCGACTGCGGCCCCCAGCTGGACGCCTCGCTGGAACGCATCCAGGCCGAGGGCCGGGGCGTCGTCGTCTACCTTCGCGGCCACGAGGGGCGCGGCATCGGCCTGCTGTCCAAACTGCGGGCGTACGAACTCCAGGAGCAGGGCCGTGACACCCTCGACGCCAACCTCGAACTCGGCCTGCCCGCCGACGCCCGGGACTACGGCGCCGGCGCACGGATCCTCGCCGACCTCGGCGTCCGCGGCGTCCGCCTGATGACCAACAACCCCGACAAGACCGACGCGCTGCTGCGCCACGGCCTGAAAGTCACCGGCCGCGAGCCGATGCCCGTCCAGGCCGGCGAGCACAACCTGCGGTACCTGCGCACCAAGCGGGACCGGATGGGGCACGATCTGCCCTGGCTGGACACGCCGGCCGTGTCCACCTGCGGCAACCAGTAAGAGAACGCACTGAGGAGAGACGTGAGCGGCAAGGGTGCACCGGAGCTGTCCGTACGCAACGCGAGCGACCTGCGGGTCGCCGTCATCGCGGCGCAGTGGCACGAGAAGGTGATGGACGGTCTGGTCAACGGCGCGATGCGCGCCCTCCACGAGCTGGGCATCGACGAGCCGACCCTGATCCGGGTGCCCGGCAGCTTCGAACTGCCGGTCGCCGCCAAGGTCCTCGCGGGCCGCGGCTACGACGCGGTCGTCGCGCTCGGCGTCGTCATCCGCGGCGGCACCCCGCACTTCGACTACGTCTGCCAGGGCGTCACCCAGGGCCTGACCCAGGTGTCGATCGAGACCGGCGTGCCCGTCGGATTCGGCGTGCTCACCTGCGACACCGAGGAGCAGGCCCTGGACCGGGCCGGTATCGAGGGCTCGAACGAGGACAAGGGCCACGAGGCGGTGACCGCGGCGGTCGCGACCGCCGCCACGCTGCGCTCAGTATCTGAACCCTGGCACTAGGGAGTCGCCCGAACCGCGTAGGGTAAGGCTCACCATGTCCAAGAAGACGTTCGAGGAGCTGTTCACCGAGCTCCAGCACAAGGCCGCCCACGGCGATCCCGCCACTTCCCGCACCGCTGAGCTGGTCGGCAAGGGCGTCCATGCCATCGGCAAGAAGGTCGTCGAGGAGGCCGCCGAGGTGTGGATGGCCGCCGAGCACGAGGGCAAGGAGGCGGCGGCCGAGGAGATCTCCCAGCTGCTGTACCACGTCCAGGTGATGATGGTCGCCCGCGGGATCTCCCTGGACGACGTCTACGCCCACCTCTGAGCCGTACGGCCGAGCCCTGCCCCGCCCCCGTCCCCGTAGAAGAACGAGCAAAGGAAGCCGAACCTCATGCTGCGCATCGCCGTCCCCAACAAGGGTTCCCTGTCCGGCCCTGCGGCGGAGATGCTGCATGAGGCCGGCTACCAGCAGCGCCGCGAGTCCAAGGAACTGCGGATCGTCGACCCCGAGAACGACGTCGAGTTCTTCTACCTCCGCCCCCGCGACATCGCGATCTACGTCTCCTCCGGCCGCCTCGACATCGGGGTGACCGGCCGGGACCTGCTCGTCGACTCCGGTGCCGACGCCGAGGAGATCCTCCCGCTCGGCTTCGCCCGCTCCACGTTCCGCTTCGCCGCCAAGCCCGGCACCGCGCAGGGCATCGAGGACCTCAAGGGCAGGACGGTCGCCACCTCCTACGAGGGAATCGTCGCCGGACACCTCGCCGACCGCGGCGTCGACGCCTCCGTCGTCCACCTCGACGGAGCCGTCGAGACCGCCATCGAACTCGGCGTCGCCGAGGTCATCGCCGACGTCGTCGAGACCGGCACCTCGCTGCGCAACGCCGGCCTGGAGGTCTTCGGCGAGCCCATCATGAAGTCCGAGGCCGTCGTCATCCGCCGCACCGGCGCAGCCGCCGAGGCCGACGACGCCGACGAGGCGAAGGTCCAGCAGTTCCTGCGCCGCCTGCAGGGCGTCCTGGTCGCCCGGACGTACGTGATGATGGA
The DNA here is from genome assembly GCF_040644095.1 of Streptomyces sp. NPDC047028. Classification (NCBI taxonomy): domain Bacteria; kingdom Bacillati; phylum Actinomycetota; class Actinomycetes; order Kitasatosporales; family Streptomycetaceae; genus Streptomyces; species Streptomyces sp. NPDC047028. The sequence continues at coordinate 60,948 of NZ_JBEYVS010000040.1, read as the reverse complement.
CTACGACTGCCGCGTCGAGCAGCTGGAGCGGGCCGTCGCCCTGACCCCCGGCCTGGAGTCCCCGACCGTCTCCCCGCTGCACAACGAGGGCTGGGTCGCCGTCCGCGCCATGGTCCCGTCCCGGGAGGCCCAGCGCATCATGGACGACCTGTACGAGATCGGCGCCCGTGCCATCCTGACCACGGCCATCCACGCCTGCCGCCTCTGAGGGACCGCTCGACCATGTCCGACACGTCCGGCCTCCCCGCCCTGCCCGTCACCTTCCGCCCGGGCCACACCCGCGTGATCCTGCTCACCGCGGGCCTGGCGATCTTCCTGGTCATCACCTGGATCGCCCTGCTGCTGGAGCAGCTCGGCCCGGGGGAGCGGCTCACCTTCATCCTCACCGGCGCGCTCCTCTTCTGGGTGCTCGCCCAGCTAGCCCGGGTGAAGGTCGTCGCCGACGAGACCGGTGTCACCGTCGTCAACATCGTCAGCAGAAGGCGTCTGGACTGGGCGGAGATCCTCCAGGTGAACCTCCGCCCGGGCGACCCCTGGGTGTTCCTCAACCTCAGTGACGGCACCAGCCTGCCCGCCCTCGGCATCCAGCCGGGCCTCGCCCGGAAGCGGGCCATCGCCGACGCACAGGCGCTCCGGGCCCTCGCCGACGCCCACGCGACGGCCCGTACGGCGGAAGATCAGGGCTGAGTCGGGGGCGTCCACCCTGCCGCACCGGGCCCGGTCTTGACTAATCTGTTGGCGGAGGCTTTTTCGTCGCGCCTCCGTCCCCGCTGCGCCACCCGGCGCACGGGGCTTCCTGCTACCCGAGGAGTGACCCTCTCCGGCGATGGACGGATCGTCCTGTAGTACCTGCGCCGCCCCCTCCCGACATACCGCGGACCGCGTCCGTGAGACCTCGGAGGCGGCGGCATCATGACCATCCCCCTGCTGCTCCTGGCAGCGGCGTTCCTGCTCATCCTCGCCAACGGCTTCTTCGTCGCCGCCGAGTTCGGGCTCGTCACCGTCGAGCGCCCGGAGGCCGAGAAGGCGGCCGCCGACGGCGACAGGCGGGCCCGCACGGTCGTCGAGTCGCTCAAGGAGCTGTCATTCCAGCTCTCCGGCACCCAGCTCGGCATCACCATCACCTCCCTCGTCGTCGGCATGCTCGCCGAACCGGCCCTCGCCGCCCTTCTGCGCGGTCCGTTCGCCGCGACCGGCCTTCCCGGCGGCGCCGTCTCCGGCATCGCCGTGGTCGTCGGCATGCTGCTCGCCTCCGCCATCCAGATGGTGATCGGCGAACTCGTGCCCAAGAACTGGGCGGTGTCCAAGCCACTGCAGGTCGCCCGGTTCGTGGCCGGCCCGCAGCACCGCTTCGCCCTGCTGTTCCGCCCGGTGATCGCCATGCTCAACACGGTCGCCAACCGGCTCGTGCGGGCCCTCGGCGTCGAACCCGCCGACGAGCTTGCCTCCGCCCGCACCCCCGGCGAACTGGTGTCATTGGCCCGGCACTCCGCGCGGGCGGGCGCCCTGGAGCAGGACACCGCCGACCTGTTCGTGCGCACGCTGTCGCTGGGCGAGCTGACCGCGCAGCACGTGATGACCCCGCGCGTGAAGGTCAGCGCCCTGCAGGCGTCGGCGACCGCCGAGGACGTCGTCAACCTCACCCGCGCCACCGGCCTGTCCCGCTTCCCCGTCTACCGGGAGAAGATCGACGAGATCGTCGGCATGGCCCACCTCAAGGACGCGCTCGCCGTCCCCGTGCACGAGCGGCTGCGCACCCCGGTGAGCCGGATCGCCCGCAAGGCGCTCCTCGTCCCCGAGACCCTGCCCGTCCAGCCGCTGCTCGCCCGGCTGCGCAGCGAGCAGCCCATCGCCGTCGTCGTCGACGAGTACGGCGGCACGGCCGGTGTGGTCACCCTGGAGGACATCGTCGAGGAACTCGTCGGCGAGGTCCGCGACGAGCACGACGCCAAGGACATGCCCGAACTGGCCGCCGCCCCGCCCGAGGACGGCAGGCCCGCGTGGGACGTGGACGGCAGCTGCCGCGTCGACATCCTGCAGCGCATAGGCCTCGACGTGCCGGAGGGGCCGTACGAGACGGTCGCCGGCCTCGTCGCCGACCTGCTCGGCCGCATTCCCGCCCCCGGCGACCGGGCCGAACTGCCCGGCTGGCGGCTGTCCGTCCGCCAGGTCGGCCACTACCGCGCCGAACGGGTCCGCCTGGTCCGCACCGCCCCCGCGGTGAACGTGATGGAGGCCGTCCGATGAGCGTCCTCCAACTGGTCTTCGCCGGACTGCTCGTGCTCGCCAACGGCTTCTTCGTCGGCGCCGAGTTCTCCCTCGTCTCCGTCCGCCGCAGCCAGATCGAACCGCTCGGCACCGCGCGGGCCCGGCAGGTGCTGTACGGGCTGGAGCGGCTGCCGCAGATGATGGCCGCGGCACAGTTCGGCATCACCGTCTGCTCCCTGACGCTGGGCGCGGTCGCCGAGCCGACGGTGGCGCACCTGCTGGAGCCGGTGTTCGCGGCGGTCCACCTGCCTGACGGCATGGTCCACCCGCTGGGCTACGTCATCGCCCTCGCCGCGGTGGTCTTCTTCCACCTCGTCATCGGCGAGATGGTGCCGAAGAACCTCGCGATGGCCGCGCCCGAGAAGGCCGCGCTGTGGCTGAGCCCCGGGCTCGTCGCCTTCGCGCGGCTGTGCAGGCCGATCACCGTCGCGCTCGGCGCCTGCGCGCAGGGCATTCTGCGGCTGTTCCGGGTCGAGCCGAAGGACGAGGTCGAGGCGGTCGTCACCAGCGAACAGCTCAACCGGCTCCTGGAGGACTCCGGTCAGGCTGGGCTGCTGGGCCCGGAGGAGCGGGAACGACTGGAGGACGCGCTGGAACTGGGCTCCCGCCCGGTCACCGACGTCCTCCTCACCCGCGAGTCCCTCGTCACGGTGCCGCCGTCGGTCACTCCCGGCGAAATCGTCGCCCTCACCGCCCGCACGGGCTACTCCCGCTTCCCGGTGGCCGCGGAGAAGGGGGCGTTCATGGGGTACGTGCACGTCAAGGACGTCCTGGACGTGGAGGACTCCGACCGCGCTGTGCCGCAGCACGTGTGGCGCCCCATGACCACGCTCCGCGCGGAACTGCCCCTCGACGACGCGCTCACGGTGATGCGCCGGGCGGCGACCCACCTGGCCCAGGTCGCCGACGCCTCCGGCCGCGTCCTCGGCCTCGTCGCCCTCGAGGACGCGCTCGAACTCCTCGTCGGCGAAGTCCGAGACCCGGCCCACAGAGTGACTCCCCCACCAGAACCAGAACAGGTCCTGGCCACGTAACCCCGAGCGCCGTCGTCGGGTGCGGCCGAGTGGGGGCTGTTCGCGCAGTTCCCCGCGCCCCTGACGGGGCACGTATGCACCTAGCTGCGGGCATGCGTGCCGCCAGGGGGCGGCACGGGTGGGCGCAGCGGCACCCTGGCAGCGCCGGTGAGCGGACCCACCTGGCCGGCGGCAGCCCGCGGCGCCCTCGCAGCGCCGGTGAGCGGGCCCGCTCCCGGCTGGCGGCGCGTGCCTCACAGGGCCGAGGGGTCCGAGGGGCCTCGGCCCGAGAGGACCTCGCCGTAGGCCTGCATCAGGTCAGGAAGGCGGAGCGTGGCGAGGTCGTCGCGGGACAGCGACCCGAGATACCCGGACAACCGCAGATCCCGGTACGCACAGCTCTTCTCGTACAGCGTCCGCAGAAACCGCCCGTTCCCGAGCTCGTCGATCCACCCCTGCTCCACCACATGCCCGGCAATGGACCCCAGCTCCTCCAGCGCCTCCTCGTCCCACCCGTCCCCGTTCTCCGCCGCGAGCACTTCCCCGATCGAGGTGAGTTCGCCCGGCCGGTAGGACGGGAAGTCCACCCGCGTGGTGAACCGCGACGACAACCCGGGGTTGGCCGCGAGCAGCCGGTCCATGCCCTCCGGGTAGCCGGCCAGGATCACCACCAAATGGTCCCGGTTGTCCTCGGCCCGCTTCAACAGCACCTGCAACGCCTCGTCCCCGTAGGCGTCCCCCTTGCCGTACCCGGAGTTGGACAGCGAGTACGCCTCGTCCACGAACAGCACCCCGCCGATCGCGGAGTCGATCAGCTCGTTCGCCTTCACGGCGGTCTGCCCGAGGTACTCGCCGACCAGATCGGCCCGCTGCGCCTCCACCAGGTGGTCCCCGCCCAGCAGACCGAGCGCGTAGAACACCCGGCCCAGGATCCGCGCGACCGTGGTCTTCCCCGTCCCGGACGGCCCCGAGAACACGAAGTGCCGCTTCGGCGGCTGCACCGGCAACCCCTGCACGGCCCGCAGCCGCGCCATGTTCAGCTGCGCCGACAACGCCTTGACCTGGCGCTTGACCGGTTCCAGCCCCACCATCCGCTCCAGCTCGGCCAGCGCCTCCTCCAGCAGCGCGGGATCGGTCGGCCCGGCGGGCAGTCCGGAGGACGACGTGACGGTCTTCGCCCGCACCGCCGGATCACCCACCGACGGCAGCGGCCCGGTCGGCAGGTCGGGCTCGGGCAGCCGCAGGTCCCGCCCGTCGGTGCCGAACAACGGATCGAAGAGGTCCTGCCCGTCCACCACGTCCTGCCCGGCCCCGGTGAGGGTGATCGCGGCGAAACCGGCCGCGTCCTCGTACCCGTCGCCCTCGGCGATCGCGGCCAGCCGGGCCGAGGTGTCCATGAAGGCCGGGTCGACGCGGTGCACCGCCCGGTACAGAGGGAGCGCGGCGGCACTGCGGCCGGTGCCCTCGTGCGCCCGCGCCAGCCAGTAGCGCAGCTCCTTGCGCTGCGGCTGCTCACTGCGGCACCGCATCAGCGCCGACGAGAGCAGCGGCTCGGCGTGCCCGTACATCTCCAGCCGGACCCGGGCCATCCCGCCGAACAGGCCGGCCTCGATGCCGAGCAGCGTGTCGTCGAGCAGGGGATCGGTGTGCCGTACGAGCTGCTCCCAGTCCTTGACCAGATAGGCTCGGCAGGCGTGCAGGAAGCGGACCTGCGGGTCGGTGTCCACCGGGGGGAGGCCCGCGAGCGCCCGGTCCAGCTCGGGCACGTGCCGGCCGTCCAGCCAGTGCGAGGCGTGCGCGAGCAGCAGATCGCGCGGGCTCTCCAGCACCGGCTGCACCCACCAGCCCAGCCAGTACCAGGAGTTGAGGGTGCGGCGGTGCCGCCCGCGCTGCTCCCCGAAGCGTTCTCGGTGCCGGAACATCCTGAGCAGTGCGGTGGTGGTGTCGACGCGCAGCGCGTGCAGTCCGAGCCAGGCGTCGGCCATGCCGGGGTCCATCCTCACCGCGGCGCGGAACTCCTCCTCCGCCTGCGGATAGGCGCCCATCGTGTAGGCGTCCACACCCCGCAGCCAGGCGAGGCCGGCCGGGGCCTCGGGGCCCTGCGTGCCGAAGTCCATCACGTCCCCCACAGACCGTGCCCCCGTAGGTTCGCCACCGGGCGGTGGCCCGGCGGCCCGCCGCGGTCGAACCGCCCTGCCGCGGACCGGAGTTGCGGTGCGCGAGGCAGCTGCTCGAAGGTCGCACCGAGGGCATCGTACCCGCGGCACGACCGCGCGCCGTAGGGTGCCGCACCGGCCGTTCGGCGAGGTGGGAGCAGACGGGGCGCACGGGGAGCGGTGACCGAGGGTGAGCGGCGCGGTGCGCGGGGCGGCCGCGAAAGCGGCTGCGGGCAGAACGAAGCCCCCGATCACGGGGGAACAACCGGGGGCTTCGCGCATGCGGGCGGCTCCGAATGGCCGCACATTGAGAACGTAAGTCCTGTACGGCCCCCGGGTCAAGCGGAGTTGAGGCTCTCGGAGAAGTTGCCGGACAAGGGTCTTCACAAGTTCAGCACATTGCCGACAGTCCGTCACCGTGGGTCACAACTGGTCCGGTCCAACCGTCGCACCAGGCCCGGAACGCACCTCGTACCCCAGGGGAGACCGCAGCACCAGAAGGTCGGCGTACGGCCGCGAGGGGTCGTCGGCGAAGTGCGCCCGCTCCGCCCTGACCCACCCGTCCCAGAACTCCCGCTGTTCCGTCCCGTCCCGCGCCCGGCCCCGCGCCCAGGACTCCTCCGGGGACACCTCCATCCACAGCAGCCGCGTCAGATGCGGCCGCAGCGCCCGGCGCCCGGCACCGACGCCCTCGACGAGGATCACGGGTGCCGGCGGCAGCGTGCGGGGCGGCCCGAAGCGCCGGGCTCGCCAGTCGTAGGGGGTGCAGAGCGCGTTCTCGCCGCGGGTGAACGGGTCGATGACCTGGGTGAGCAGCCGCTCCGTCCACGAGAACAAGTGCTCGTGGCTCGCGACGTCGTCCAGGTGCAGCACGGGCGCCTCGCCGAGGGCTGCGGCCAGCCGTCCCGCGAAGGTGGACTTCCCGGACCCGGCGTGCCCGTCGACGCCGACCAGCCGTACCGGCCCGCAGGACGGGGGGAGCCCGCTGAGCCGGGCGGCGAGGTGGTGAATGGTGATTCCCGAGGTGTGGTGCGGTGTGGGGGGTTTTCCGGAAACATTCTAGTAGAAGCCCATAGCGGGTGGACCGGTGGGACGGAAAAACGTCACACCTTGAACCAACGGCTGACCGTCGGTCAATCGCCCCGGAATAACATTCCGAATCCGCTGACCGATATGTCGAATTCGGCGTTCCTGTTGTGCTCCCCGCTGAGTAAGGTGCTCCTGCGCAAGTGCGACGCGTCGTACGGGGACGGACAGGGGAACATGACCGCGGGGTTATTCGAAGGGCACTACGTATGGCATCCGGCGGCCGACGACCGCACCCTGGCGGGCGTATGCGTCGACGTGCGGGCCGGACGTTATCGGAGCGCGTACGAAGCTCTCGCCGAGACGCGTTCCGACTTCGGGCTGCGCGCCCACCGCTCGCTGGTGCTGGCGTCCGAGGCGGCCGGCTCCGACCTGGTCGAACGCTGGCTGGACGAGGAGCCCTCACCCGAGGCCGCGCTGATGTGGGCCCGGGTGGCGGTGCAGCGCGCGGTCCGCGCCGCCGACGGCCGGGACGAACGCGCCGAGGCGCTGGAACGGATAGCGCTGGCGGCCTGTGACCGGGCCGGCGCGCTGGCCCCCGACGACCCCACGCCCTGGGCGGCCAAGCTGGCCATGGCCCGGCTGCACCGGCTGCGCGACCCCGCCCCGCAGGGCCTGCTGACCGCGCCGCCCGGCCCCTGGCGGCTGTTCGCGCACATCCTGTCCCTCGACCCGTGGCACCGCGAGGCCCACCACCGCTTCCTGTCGTTCTTCTTCTCGCGCCACGGCGGCTCGGTCAACGCGGCCTGGGACGTGGCCGCCTTCCTCAGCCAGCGGGCGCCCGCCGACTCCGCCCTCCGGCTGCTGCCCCTGGTGGCCCTCGTGGAGAGCTACAACCCGGGCCAGCTGCTCGCCGACCGCGTCTGGGAACAGCCGCAGTGGCGCTCCACCGCGCTCGCCATCTACCACAACTGGCTGCCCGCGGCGGCCGGTTACCGCTTCACCCCGGTGCTCGACCTGGCGTACCTCGCACACGCGCTGGTCATGGCCCAGCGCGAGTTCGAGGCCCGGGCGGTGTTCGCGGCGATGGGGCCGTACGCCTCGCGCATGCCCTGGAGCGTCTTCGGCGACCCCGCCGAGCAGCTCTCCCGGGCCCGGCGCGCATGCGGCCTGCCCGTCCCGGGACCCGCCTGACCCCGCACGTGCCCTGCCCCACCGAGAAGAAAGGCCGATCAGTGTCGGAACGGACATCGAGACCCCGGGCCACGTCCCCCGCCGGTAAGGAACCGGAGCTGCTCGACGATGACGCCACTCTGCACGCGATGGGTTATCCGCGGAAACTGACCCGGCGCTTCAAGGCGTTCGACAACTTCGCGATCTCGTTCACCATCATCAATATCCTCTCGGGTATTTTCTCGTCCTTCGGATACGGTATGAACGCGGGCGGCCCGCGTATTCTCGTATTCGGCTGGATAGGTGTTTCCATCATGGTGCTGCTCATCGGCGCCGCCATGGCGGAAGTCGCCTCGGCCTATCCGACGAGCGGTGCGCTCTATTTCTCCGCCGGTAAACTCGCCAAGCGGCACAAGGGTGCCTGGTCCTGGTTCACGGGCTGGCTGAACTTCGTCGGCCAGATCGGCGGGACCGCCGCGACCGGCTACGCAGCGGCCACCTTCATACAGGCGTTCATCGCCCTGCAGTGGTCGTCGTACCAGCCCACCACCCACCAGACGGTGCTGATCACAGCCTTGATCATCGTGCTGCAGGGGCTGGCCAACACCTACACCGTCCAGCTCGTCGCCGTACTCAACCGCATTTCCGTATGGTGGCTGATCATCGGACTCGTGGTGATCGTGAGCACACTCATCGTGATGCCCGACCATCACCAGTCGGCGTCCTTCGTCACGCATTTCGTGAACAACACCGGCTTCACCAACGGACTTTACGGCGGCATGCTCGGTCTGCTCGTCACCAGCTGGACCTTCACCGGCTTCGACGGCAGCTTCCACATGTCCGAGGAAACGGTCCAGGCGACGGTCAACGCCCCCAAGGGGATCACGCGGGCGATCGGCTATTCCGCGATCACTGGCCTGATCCTGATGCTGGCACTGGTCTACAGCATTAACGACTACGCCAAGGTGGCGAGTTCGGGTGCACCGCCCGTCCAGATTCTCATCGACGGCCTCGGCCTCGGCACCGCCAAGGTGATGCTCCTCATCGTCATCGGCGCGATGCTCTTCTGCGGCCTCGCCAACCTCACCAGCAACACCCGGCAGATCTTCGCCTTCTCCCGGGACGGCGCCATGCCCGGCTCGCGCTGGTGGCACTCGGTCTCGCCGCGCACCCGGACGCCCGTCAAGGCGGTCTGGCTCGCGGTGGGCTGCTCGCTCGCCCTCGTGATCCCCGGCTGGTGGTCGCACACGGCCTTCACCGCCATCGTCAGTGTCAACGTCGTCGGCCTCTTCCTGGCCTACGCCGTACCGATCTTCCTGCGGCTGCGGCTGGGCGACGCGTTCCAGGCCGGCCCCTGGCACCTGGGCCGCTGGGGCAAGCCGATCGGCTGGCTCGCGGTGGTCTGGATCCTGCTCAGCAGCGTGTTGTTCATGCTGCCGCAGGCCTCGCCGATCACCGTCGACTCCTTCAACTACGCGCCGATCGCGCTGGCCGTCGTCCTGCTCGTGGCCACGGTGTGGTGGTTCGCCACCGCCCGCCGCCGCTTCCAGGGCCCGGTCAGCTACGGCCGGCCGGACGAGGTCGCCGCGATGGACCTCATCTGAGCGAACCGGACCACTGAGCGAACCGGACCACTGAGCGAACCGGACCACTGAACGGACCGGACCACGGCCCCGGCGCACGGCTCGCCCGCCCGCGCCGGGGCCGTCCCGTGCCGGGGAACAGGCGATCCCGGTCCGGTGGAGCCGCCAGTGGACGAGACCAATATTGATGGCGTGGCGTGCGTCGAAGTGCTGGCAGGGCCCTGCGCGCTGCTCCATAGTTGGCGCACAACGTGCACCGGACCAGCCCCGACTCGCACCCCTGGGGGTACTCGCGCCCATGAGCAGAGCCGAACAGCCGTCCCGCAGAACCGTCCTCGCCGCCGCGGTCGTCGCCGCGGTGGCCGCGGGAGCCGCGGCGACCACGCCCGCGGCGGCCACCACGCAGGAGCCCGCCGACCACGACGACCCCGGCCGGGCCACCGCCCGCCCCGTCGACTACCACGCCTGGACGACCGTCCGGGACTGGCGTCGCGGCACCTCCGAGGGCGTCCGGGTCGTCGCCGGACACCGGCCCGGCGTCGTCATCGGCGCCGCGGCGGGCCGCACCGACTACACCGACCCGCACACCGGCACCACCGCCACCTGGGAGTACGCCACCTGGACCTCTCCCGAGCACCGGCTGAGCGCCCCGGCCACCGAGACGATCGCCTCCTGGAACGCGCACACCCCGGCCGGCACCTGGATCCAGGTCGAACTGCAGGGGTCGTACTCCGACCACACCGCCACCCCCTGGTACGTGATGGGCCGCTGGGCGGCCGGCGACCAGGACATCAAGCGGACCTCCGTCGACGGCCAGAGCGACGGAAAGAGCAGCATCTGGACCGACACCTTCGCCATCGACGACGCGAGCACCGGGCTGCGCCTCGCCTCGTACCGCCTGCGGCTGACCCTCTACCGCACCCCGGGCACCCGCCTCACGCCGACCGTGTGGCGGCTCGGCGCGATGGGCTCCGACATCCCCGACCGCTTCACCGTCCCCGCCTCCACGCCCGGCCTCGCCCAGGAACTGGCCGTCCCGCGCTACTCGCAGGAGACCCACAAGGGCCAGTACCCGCAGTACGACGGCGGCGGCGAGGCCTGGTGCAGCCCCACCTCCTCGCAGATGATCATCGAGTACTGGGGCGGCCGGCTCACTCCCGAACAACTGTCCTGGGTGGACCCCTCCTACGCCGACCCGCAGGTGGACAACGCGGCCCGCTTCACCTACGACTACCAGTACGAGGGCTGCGGCAACTGGCCGTTCAACGCCGCCTACGCGGCCACCTACGAGGGCGTCCAGGGCGTGGTCACCCGGCTCGGCTCGCTCACCGACCTGGAGACGCTGATCGCGGCCGGCATCCCGGCCATAACGTCCCAGTCGTTCCTCAGCACCGAGCTGACCGGCGCCGGATACGGCACCTCGGGCCATCTGATGACGGTGATCGGCTTCACCGCCGACGGCGACGTGATCGCCAACGACCCGGCCTCGCCGGGCGACCAGGCGGTCCGGCGCGTGTACCTGCGGCGGGAGTTCGAGAACATCTGGCTGCGCACCAAGCGGTACAACGCTTCCGGCAAGGTGGCCTCGGGCACGGGTGGCGTCTGCTACCTGTACTTCCCGGCCCACCCCAGCCCGCACCAGCGGATGGCGCTCGCGGCGGTGGGCGTGCGCTGACCGTGTGACCAACCTCTCCACCGCACGGGCCGTCGCGGATGGCAAGGTGGATGGACCCGTGGGGGATTCCCCCGATACGTCCGATCTCTGCGAGCGACCATGACCGCACACCCGGCCACCGCCACCCGCGTCCGCACGGGCGGGCCCAAGGAAGACGGGCCCGCGATCCTCGAACACGTGATGGGCTGGGTCCTCGTCGTGGTGACCGCGATGCTCGTCACCCGGCTCGGGCTGTTCTGATCCGGGCCGCGGTCCGCTCGGCCCGACGCCCGCTCGGTGGGCGGGAGTTGTTCTGACATACTGCGGATGTCCCGCCGACCGACTGGACCAGGGTCGAAATTGCCTACGAGTCCCCAGCGTGCCGCCGTCCACCGCCGGGTGCGCGGCACGGAGCGCTCCGTGGCGCGTCGTGCCGAACTCATCGCCATCGGGCGGAAGCTGTTCGCCGACACGTCCTACGACGCGCTGTCCATGGACGACATCGCGCGGCAGGCGCATGTCGCCAAGGGGCTGATCTACTACTACTTCCGCTCCAAGCGCGGCTACTACCTGGCGATCATCCAGGACGCCGTCGCCGACCTGGTCACCTCCGCCGCGAGCGGCCTGGAACTACCCGCCGTGGACCGCGTCCACCGCACGGTCGACAGCTACCTCCGCTACGCCGAGGGCCACCAGGCCGCCTACCGCACGATCACCAGCGGCGGCGTCGGCTTCGACACCGAGGTGCAGGCCATCCGGGACGGTGTGCGCGAGGCGATCGTGGCCACCATCGCCGAGGGCGCCTACGGCCGCAGCGACATCGCCCCGCTCGCGCGCATGGGCCTGCTGTCCTGGCTGTGCAGCGTCGAGGGAGCCACCCTGGATTGGATCGACCGCCCCGACCTCTCCCGCGACACCATGCGGGAACTGCTGGTCAAGGCGCTGGGCGGCACCCTGCGGGCCATCGAGGAGATGGACCCCTCCTACCCGGCGCCGCCACCGGCCCGTCGCGACGCCTGAGAACCGGAAGCGGACCTTCTGACGGCGCCGAGGCGGCCGAGATCGTGTCATGGACGCGTCGAACACCCCCCCGTAGTGGTGCGACCCCGGAAAGTCAGGGGTGGCTTCTCGAAGTAAGCGACCGTTAACTGGTGACGGGAGGTCGCGGATCGGGCATACTCACAGCGCAGCCGCTGGTCAGCCGCCTCCGAGACCCGGGAGCGAGCGCCGCGGCCGGAACCGGAACGATCAGGCGGAGCCGCCCCACCCAAGGCGCACGTCCGCCGATGTGCCCGAACAGGGAGGAGACCGACGCCATGTCCGACCGCGACCCGCAGCCGGTGGAGCGTCAACTGCCCACGGAAGAGGCGAGGGATCTGCTCGCGCTCGTCCGTGAGATCGCTCAGCGCGAGATCGCGCCGAACGCGGCCGAGGAGGAGGACGCCGGACGCTTCCCGCGCGAGGTCTTCACCCTGCTCTCGGAATCGGGCCTGCTGGGCCTGCCGTACGGCTCGGAGTACGGGGGCGGCGACCAGCCGTACGAGGTCTACCTCCAGGTCCTGGAGGAGCTCGCCGCGGCCCGCCTCACGGTCGGCCTCGGCGTCAGCGTGCACACGCTCGCCTCCTACGGGCTCGCCGCGTACGGCACCAAGCAGCAGCAGGTCGAGCACCTGCCCGCGATGCTCGGCGGCGGCCTGCTCGGCGCCTACTGCCTCTCCGAACCGGCCTCCGGCTCCGACGCGGCGTCCCTGCGCACCAAGGCCGTCCGCGAGGGCGACCACTGGGTGCTCGACGGCACGAAGGCGTGGATCACCCACGGCGGCATCGCCGACTTCTACACGGTGATGGCCCGCACCGGCGAGGACGGCTCGCGCGGGATCACCGCCTTCCTGGTGCCCGGCGACGCCGAGGGGCTGAGCGGTGCGGCGCCCGAGAAGAAGATGGGCATGAAGGGCTCGCCCACCGCCCAGGTCCACTTCGACGGTGTCCGCGTCTCCGACGACCGAAGGCTGGGCGAGGAGGGCCAGGGCTTCGCCATCGCCCTGTCCGCGCTCGACTCCGGACGGCTCGGCATCGCCGCCTGCGCCATCGGCGTGGCCCAGGCCGCGCTGGACGCGGCCGTCGCGTACGCCACCGACCGCCGCCAGTTCGGCCGGCCCATCGCCGACTTCCAGGGCCTGCGGTTCATGATCGCCGACATGGCGACGCAGATCGAGGCCGGCCGCGCGCTCTACCTCGCTGCGGCCCGCCTGCGCGACGCGGGCAGGCCGTTCGCCAAGCAGGCCGCCATGGCCAAGCTGCTCTGCACGGACGCGGCGATGAAGGTCACCACGGACGCCGTGCAGATACTCGGCGGCTACGGCTACACCGCCGACTTCCCCGTCGAGCGCTTCATGCGCGAGGCCAAGGTCCTGCAGATCGTCGAGGGCACCAACCAGATCCAGCGGATGGTCATCGCCCGTCACGTGGCGGGACCAGAGGGTCGCTGAACTGCCCCCTGAGGACCGTCGGGGCCGCCAGCCTGACCCACTCCGGGTCGTGGCGGCCCGGCAGGGTGCGGCCCCCTTCGGCCCAGGCGCGCAGCAGATCACGGTAGATCGGCGGGTCCGGGGCGGGCGGGGGCGGCGGAACCGATTCTGCGGGCCGGGGTACGAAGATGCGGCGCTGACGCCCGGTGACCGAGTTCATGGGGGCCATGCCTGGGCAACGCGACCGCGGCCGGACAGGTCACCGCCCGGCGGAATCGGGAGTGCGTTCAATCGCGTCCCGCCGAGCCGGGTGGGCCGACGCGACGTCAACCCACCCCCTACGACGGCTCAGGCGGCCTCGCCGCGCATCACCGGGACGCGCAGCGGGCGCGAGCCCGGGCCGCCGGCGTGCGAGAAGGGCTGCGTCCGCCAGTCCAGCCCCTGAGGGAGCGTCAGCAGCAGGGCGGTGTCCTGTTCCTGCGGCAGGACGGACTCGTCCGCGGGGCGGGCGTCCGCCGCCGCGCGGCCCGTCCCCGCGCACACCGTGAGGCCGAACGGATTCCACGGCGAGGCGCACAGCGCGTGCTCCGGCAGCGCCTCCTCGTCGGCCAGCAGCGCGATGGGCTGCGCGCAGTCCGGGCAGATCACCCGGTACATCTCGAAGGTGTCGTACGGGTCGTCGGCGTCCACGAGGTCGCGTTCGACGCCCTCCGGCTCTGGCTCGACGACCGACTGCTGCCGCTTGGGCGCGGAACGACCAGGGCGCTTGACACTCTGCATGGATTTCTCCCCCTAAGGCTGGGCCGTCAACGGCACTGCGGCCTCGACCACAGCAAGCACTTCCCGCCCGCTCTCGGCGGTAATCGCGCCGACGGCATGCAGACCGCCCCGCCGCTGTGGCGTTCATCACACGCCTGGGGTGGGCGCCGCCGGCGACGGTCCGCGTCCCCCGGTCGGCCCACCGCCCGCCCCGGACATCACGAACCGGGCATGACCTGCGCCGCTGAGGTATCCGAGGAGATCAACGGCACGGTAGGTTCTTGCGTCATGGAGGAGCTGGACCGTCAAATCGTGCAGCTGCTCGTCAAGGACGGGCGGATGAGCTACACAGACCTGGGCAAGGCCACGGGCCTGTCCACGTCGGCCGTGCACCAGCGGGTGCGCCGGCTCGAACAGCGTGGCGTCATCCGCGGCTACGCCGCGGTGGTCGACGCCGAGGCGGTGGGGCTGCCCATGACCGCCTTCATCTCGGTCAAACCGTTCGACCCCAGCGCCCCCGACGACATCGCGGACCGCCTCGCCGGCGTACCCGAGATCGAGGCCTGCCACAGCGTCGCCGGCGACGAGAACTACATCCTCAAGGTGCGCGTGGCCACCCCGCACGAACTGGAGGAACTGCTGGCCCGGGTCCGCACCCTCGCCGGCGTCTCCACCCGCACCACGGTGGTCCTGTCGACCCCGTACGAGGCCCGCCCGCCGAAGATCTGAACGCTGCCGGGGAACGGGACCGACCGAAGTGCCGGGAGACCCGGCCGGATCCCGGCGCCGGGCGCGGTCCCACGGGACGCGCGGCTGCCCCGGAGGATGAGGCGGACGCCCCGGTGCCTCGCGCGCCCCGCGCGCGGGAGAGACTGTGGGGCATGAGTGAGCTGTCCACCGACCACCGGAGCGACCCCCGGGCCACCCCGCACACCGTGCTGCTGCGCCGCGGAGAGGTCCACAGCCCCGCCGATCCCTTCGCCACCGCCATGGTGGTGGAACGCGGGCAGGTCGCCTGGGTCGGCTCCGAGGGTGCCGCCGACGCCTTCGCCGACGGCGTCGACGAGGTGGTCGACCTCGACGGCGCCCTGGTCACCCCGGCCTTCACGGACGCCCACGTGCACACCACGTCCACCGGTCTCGCGCTGAGCGGCCTGGACCTGTCCGCCGCCCCGAGCCTGGAGGCGGCCCTCGGCCTCGTCCGGGAGTTCGCCGCCGCCCGCCCCGGCGACCGCGTCCTGCTCGGCCACGGCTGGGACGCCGCCCGCTGGCCCGGCGGCCGCCCGCCGACCCGCGCGGAACTCGACGAGGCCACCGGCGGGCGCCCCCTGTACCTGTCCCGGATCGACGTCCACTCGGCCGTCGTCACCACCGCCCTCTTCGACCTGGTCCCGGACGTGACCGCCCGCGACGACGCCCCGCTCACCCGCGACGCCCACCACGCCGTGCGTGCCGCCGCCTTCGGCGCCGTCACCCCCGCCCAGCGCGACGAGGCCCAGCGCGCGGCACTCGCCCGCGCCGCCTCCCTGGGCATCGGCACCGTCCACGAGTGCGGCGGCCCGCAGATCTCCTCCGAGGACGACTTCACCGGCCTGCTACGGCTCGCCGGAGGACTGCCCGGGCCACGCGTCGTCGGCTACTGGGCGGAACAGGGCGACGAGGGCGTGGCGAAGGCGAAGGAACTGGGCGCGCTCGGCGCCGCGGGCGACCTGTTCGTCGACGGCGCCCTCGGCTCGCACACCGCCTGCCTGCACCAGCCGTACGCCGACGCCGGCCACACCGGCACCGCCTACCTGGACGCCGACGCCGTCGCCCGCCATGTCCTCGCCTGTACCGACGCGGGCCTCCAGGCGGGCTTCCACGCCATCGGCGACGCCGCCGTGACCGCCGTCGTCGACGGAGTCCGCGCCGCCGCCGAGAAGACCGGCCTCGCCCGCGTTCGCGCCGCCCGGCACCGCGTGGAGCACGCCGAGATGCTCACCCCCGAGGCCGTCGCCGCCTTCGCCGAACTGGGCCTGATCGCCTCCGTCCAGCCGGCCTTCGACGCCCTCTGGGGCGGCGAGGACGGCATGTACGCCCAGCGGCTGGGCGTGGAGCGGGCCCGCACCCTCAACCCCTTCGCGGCCCTGCTGCGCGCCGGCGTGCCCCTCGCCTTCGGCTCCGACAGCCCCGTCACCCCGCTCGACCCCTGGGGCACGGTCCGCGCCGCCGCCTTCCACCACACGCCCGAGCACCGGGTCTCGGTGCGGGCCGCGTTCACCGCGCACACGCGGGGCGGCTGGCGGGCCGTGGGGCGCGACGACGCGGGTGTCCTGGTGCCCGGCGCGCCCGCCGACTACGCCGTGTGGCGCACCGACGAACTGGTCGTCCAGGCCCCCGACGACCGCGTCGCCCGCTGGTCGACCGACCCGCGTTCGGGCACGCCGGGCCTGCCCGACCTCTCGCCGGGCCGTGACCTGCCGGTCTGCCTGCGGACCGTCGTCGGCGGCCGGACTGTGTTCGTAGGGCCGGGCGAGTGATCTCCCGGGGTGGCGCGGCGAAGATCGTCCGCCCCCGCTGTGTCGCCCGACCTGGGCATCCTCGCCGGTCAGCGCGTACGGCAGCACGTCTGCGCAGGTCAGGAGGCTGTTGACAGTCGACGGCCGGGGGCCGGTAGGTTCGGCCGAGTCCACCACCGGACGTCCGACCGGGGAGTGTTCGCCACTCGTCGCAGCGCCGCTGGGTCAGGGACGGTGTGCCGCACCGGGGCACCGTCACTGGGAGCCAGGCTCAGCGCCCGCGCCGACGAGGGAACGTTCCGGCCGGTCGGCAAGGTGTGACCCGGGTGGGGCCCGGATGCTCAGTAGACAACGGCTTTCGGCGGACCCGCAGCCAGCGGGTGCCAGGTCGGCCCGAAGGGCACCGGGCCCCCATCCGCCGCACCGGTCGCGTCCGTCGGACGAACATGCCGAAACAGGGGCTCTTACCCCACTCTTGTGGAATCGACACCCCTGTATGAACCCGATGTCACGTCATCGCAGGCCGCGGCCACTATGGTGGACATCTGCGTACGACATGAAGGGGCAGCAGTGAACGACGGCGACGGGACCCTCGCGGCGAAGGCCCAGGGGAGGCAGTTCGGTCCGCTCGGCACGGCCTTGGTGATCATCCCCACGTACAACGAGGCGGAGAACATCAAGACCATCGTGGGCCGGGTGCGCACGGCCGTCCCCGAGGCCCACGTCCTGGTGGCGGACGACAACAGCCCGGACGGCACCGGCAAACTCGCCGACGAGCTGGCCGCCCAGGACGACCACGTCCAGGTCCTGCACCGCAAGGGCAAGGAAGGGCTCGGCGCCGCCTACCTCGCCGGCTTCCGCTGGGGCATGGAGCACGGCTACGGCGTGCTCGTCGAGATGGACGCCGACGGCTCCCACCAGCCCGAGGAACTGCCCCGGCTGCTCACCGCCCTCAAGGGCGCGGACCTGGTGCTGGGCTCCCGCTGGGTGCCCGGCGGCCGGGTCGTCAACTGGCCCAAGTCCCGCGAGTTCATCTCCCGCGGCGGCAGCCTCTACTCCCGCCTCGCCCTTGATCTGCCACTGCGTGACATCACCGGCGGCTACCGCGCCTTCCGTCGCGAGACGCTGGAAGGGCTGGGCCTGAGCGAGGTCGCCTCGCAGGGCTACTGCTTCCAGGTCGACCTGGCCCGCCGCGCGGTCAAGGCCGGCTACCACGTCGTCGAGGTCCCCATCACCTTCGTGGAGCGCGAACTCGGCGACTCCAAGATGAGCAAGGACATCCTGGTCGAGGCACTGTGGCGGGTCACCGCCTGGGGCGTGGGGGACCGGGTCGGGAAGATCACCGGCAAGGCCAGGGGCAAGGGCGCACAGCAGGCGTAGCGCCCGCTTCCTCCCCCTTATCCCGCACTGAGCCGGACCCAGGCACACTGGGACCATGACGACTGGTGCTCCGACCTCCTCATCCACCGCACCGGCCCGCCGCTCCCGGCTGCGCAGGTATCTGCCGCTGGGGCTCGCCGCGTGGCTGGTGCTGGAGATCTGGCTGCTGACCCTGGTCGCCGGAGCCGCGGGCGGGCTGACCGTGTTCCTGCTGCTGGTGGCCGGCGTCGTGGCCGGTTCCGTGGCCATCAAGCGGGCCGGCCGCCGCGCCTTCCAGAGCCTCAACGAAGCCTTGCAGCGCGGGGGTTCGCCCGAGCGTGGCGGTGGCAACGGCCTGATGATGCTGGGCGGCCTGCTGCTGATCATCCCGGGGATGATCTCGGACGTGATGGGCCTGCTCCTGCTGCTCCCGCCGGTCCACAAGGCCGTGAGCCGCTGGACCGAGAGCGCCCTGGAGCGCAGGCTCCGCCGGGCCGCCCCGGGCAGCCTGGGTAACGTCTTCCAGCAGGCCCGCATCCACCGTCCCGACGGCAAGGTGGTGCAGGGCGAGGTCATCCGCGACGACCGCCCCGGGTCGGGGGAGCAGGACCGGCGCCCGCCGCTGGCGCGGTAGCCATCCTCGGGCACGGAGAGGACCAACCTCGGGTACAGACAGAGGTACAACGCGAAAACCGCGGGCGCCGTACATCATGTACGGCGCCCGCGGTTACTCGCTTTGGTTGCCTCGCGGCTCCCGCTAGGCGGACTTGCGGCTGTCCCGGGGGTGAACGGCGATGTTCATCGCCCCCGAGCGCAGGACCGCCAGACGCTCCTCGAGGACCTCTTCGAGTTCCTCACGGGTCCGGCGCTCCATCAGCATGTCCCAATGGGTACGCGCGGGCTTGGCCTTCTTCTCCTCAGGGCCGTCGCCGTCCACCAGGAGTGCCTGGGCCCCACAGACCTTGCACTCCCACTCCGGCGGGATCTCCGCCTCGACCGAGAAGGGCATCTCGAAGCGGTGCCCCTTCTCACATGCGTACTCCACGGCCTGGCGCGGAGCCAGGTCGATACCGCGGTCCGTCTCGTAGCTGGTCACCACGAGGCGCGTACCGCGAAGAGCTCGCTCACTCATGAATCGTGCCTCCCGGGCTTGTCGCCCACAGGACAGGTGTCGCTGTCGTCGTCATCCGGTCAACGTCCGGTCGGCGGTAAAGATTCCCGCCCCGAGTCCCGATCCGGGGCCATGCGTCGCCGTCGTAGCCGCAGCCTTGCTGACCAATGTCGTACCCACCGGCGCCCGGTTTGTCACATCTGCTAGCAGATGTCACCCAGCGTTTCGGCTTCTTTGACGCGCAGTAACGGTACGCCTGGCAGGCCAAAGGCGTACACTACCGCCCTTTCGTGTTGAGTGCTAAATCTTCTCGGGCACCGGGTTGCCGGCCGCCGCGACGGCCCGCCGTACGGGGACCCGGGCGAGCAGGGCGAAACCGATGACGAAGAACGCCACGAGAGAGATGATCGCGGACCGGTAGCTTCCGGTGATCTGGTACGTCAGCCCGAACAGCAGCGGACCGAGCCAGCTCATTCCGCGGTCGCTCAGCTCGTACGCCGAGAAGTACTCGGCCTCCTTCCCGGGCGGCACCAGGTGCGAGAACAGCGACCGGGACAGCGCCTGGCTGCCGCCGAGGACCAGGCCGATCCCGCAGGCCAGCACGAAGAAGAACACCGGCGCATTCGCCGGCAGGAAGTACCCGGCCGCCAGGGTCGCGGTCCACGCCACCAGCGAGCCGAGGATCGTCCGCTTCGCGCCGTACGTCCGGGCCAGCCGGCCCATCGCGAGCGCGCCCGCCACCGCCAGCACCTGCACCAGCAGCACCGCCGTGATCAGCGTGGACTGCCCTAGCCCCAGTTCCTCGGAGCCGTAGACCGAGGCCTGGGTGATCACCGTCTGGATGCCGTCGTTGTAGATCAGGTACGCCAGCAGGAAGGCGAGCGTCAGCGGATGCCGGCGCATGTCCCGCACGGTCGCCGCCAGCTGGCGCAGGCCGGGGGAGGCGGCGCCGGCCGCGCGCTCTCCACGCGCGTGGCGGTCGCGCAGCCGCCGTAGCGGCACCAGCGTGAAGGCGCCCCACCACAGGCCGGCGGAGGCCAGGCAGATCCGGACCGCCGCCGTCTCGGACAGCCCGAAGGAGCCGTGCGCCGAGTACAGCACGAGATCGGCGACGAGAACCAGCGAGCCCGCCGCGTAGCCGAACGCCCAGCCGCGCGAGGAGACGGCGTCACGGTCCTCCGGCGGGGCGATCTGCGGCAGGTAGGAGTTGTAGAGCATCGACGCCACGGACTGCGCCGCGTTGGCGACGACCAGCAGCACCCCGCCGAGCAGATAACGGTCGCCGTCCAGGAAGAACATGCCCGTCGTCGCGGCCGCGCCGGTGTACGCCGCGGCCCCGAGCAGCGGCTTCTTGCGGCCGCCGCGGTCCGCCGCCGCGCCCACCAGGGGCATCAGCACGACGGCCACGATCACCGACAGCGACACCGAGTAGGCGAAGAACGAGCCCGCTCGTACCGGCAGACCCAGCGGGTGCACATAGCCGTCCGCGTCCGCCGCCGACTCGGCGACCGAGGTGAGGTAGGGGCCGAGGAACACCGTGAGGACGCTCGTCGAATAGACCGAGCACGCCCAGTCGTAGAAGTACCAGCCGCGCTGTTCGCGCCGCAGTCCGGCGGCCTCGTCGGCCGCCTGTGCCCGCACGGTCCCGGTGTCCACCCGTGCCCTCGCTTCCCCGCATGTGTGCCGTGCGAAGGCGCGGCCCCGGTTCCCGGGCGGTCAGACCCAGACGCCGCGGTCCTCCATGACCTCGCGCAACGTGTCGATGTGATCGGTCATGATGCCATCGACTCCCAGGTCCAGGAGCCGGTGCATCCGCTCCGGTTCGTTGACCGTCCACACGTGCACCTGCAGCCCGCGCGCGTGGGCCGCGCGCACGAAGCGGTGGTCGACCACGGGCACGCCCGACTGCGCCTCCGGCACCTGCGCGGCCACGGCGGACCGGCGCACCGCCGCCGGCAGCCCCCAGGACCGCAGCCGCAGCCCGAGCACGCCCCGGCTGCCGAACGACGTGGCCAGACGCGGTCCGGCCAGCCGCTGCGCCCGCAGCACGCGCGCCTCGGAGAACGAGCCGACACAGACCCGGTCCCAGGCGTCCCTGCGCTCGACCAGCTCCAGCAGGGGCCGCAGCGCCGGCTCCGCCTTCACGTCCACGTTCCAGCGCACCGAGGGGAAGTCCTCCAGCAGCTCCTCGAAGAGCGGCACGGGCTCCTCACCGCGCACGCGCGCGTGCCGTACGACGTCCCACGTCAGGTCGGCGATGCGGCCCGCCCCGTCGGTCACCCGGTCCAGGGTGGCGTCATGGAAGGCGACGAGCCGCCCGTCAGCCGTGGCGTGCACATCGGTCTCGATGTACCGGTAGCCGAGCGCCACCGCACGCCGGAACTGCGCCGCCGTGTTCTCCAGTCCGTCGGCCGCACCGCCCCGGTGTGCGAAGGCGATCGGACCGGGATGGTCGAGGTACGGGTGGCGTATGAGGGTCGTCGTCACCGACGCAGTATCGCGCGCGCCGGGGTCCGCGCCGCAACGACCGTGCCTCCCGCCCCGGCCGCCGGCACGGCGAACACCCGCAGGAACAACTGGGCCAGCGGCCCGATCGACAGCGCGTACAGCAGCGTGCCGACGCCGATGGTGCCGCCCAGGACGAAGCCGGTGACCACCACGACGACCTCGATGCTCGTGCGCATGAGCCGGATCGAACGGCCGGTGCGCCGGTGCAGCCCCGTCATCAGGCCGTCCCGCGGGCCCGGACCGAAGCTCGCCGCGATGTACAGGCCGGTCGCCACACCGTTCAGCACGATGCCCGCCAGCAGCAGCGGGATCCGGACGGCGAAACCGTGTACGTCCGGGACGAGGGCGAGCGTGCCGTCCAGGGAGAGGCCGACCGCGAACACGTTGGAGACCGTGCCGAGGCCGGGACGCTGCCGCAGCGGGATCCACAGGAGCAGCACGGCGGCTCCCACGATGATGGAGACGACCCCGATCGTGAGGCCGGTGAGCTTGGCCAGCCCCTGGTGCAGCACGTTCCAGGGCTGCAGCCCAAGGCC
The DNA here is from genome assembly GCF_040644095.1 of Streptomyces sp. NPDC047028. NCBI lineage: Bacteria > Bacillati > Actinomycetota > Actinomycetes > Kitasatosporales > Streptomycetaceae > Streptomyces > Streptomyces sp. NPDC047028. Next base: position 38,836 of record NZ_JBEYVS010000040.1, on the reverse strand, counting down.
CGCCCTGACGAGGAGCGCCGAACTCGCGCCGTACAGCGCGAGCCCGGCGTACAGCTGGATCAACCGTCGTCCGATGTGGCCCTGCGTGGACACGACGTACCCCCCTGGGTGGTGGCGGTGGCCTGACGCATGACACTCTGTGGCTTGGGATGCGATGCCATCCATGGCCAATTCGGGGAAGGTGGACTGATCGTCATGGCGCAGTGGACCTCTGCGGTGGGTGCCGCGCAGCTCGCCCGGCTGCTCAACTCCCAGCAGGACCGTCCGGCCGGCCCGGGCACGCGCCGCCCGCCCGCCTACCGCGCGCTGGCCGACGGCATCCGGCTGCTGGTCCTCGAAGGGCGCGTCCCGGTGGCCGCCCGTCTGCCCGCCGAACGCGAGCTGGCCCTGGCGCTCTCCGTCAGCCGCACGACCGTCGCCGCCGCCTACGAGGCGCTGCGCACCGAGGGCTTCCTGGAGTCCCGGCGCGGCGCGGGCAGTTGGACCGCCGTACCGGCCGGGAACCCGGTCCCGGCCCGCGGCCTCGAACCGCTGCCGCCCGAGGCGCTCGGCTCGATGATCGACCTGGGCTGCGCCGCCCTCCCGGCCCCCGAACCGTGGCTGACCCGCGCCGTGCAGGGCGCGCTGGAGGAACTGCCGCCGTACGCCCACACGCACGGCGACTACCCGGCGGGGCTGCCCGCGCTGCGAGCGATGATCGCCGAGCGGTACACCGCGCGCGGTATCCCCACCATGCCCGAGCAGATCATGGTGACGACCGGGGCGATGGGCGCGATCGACGCGATCTGCCACCTGTTCGGGGGCCGCGGCGAGCGCATCGCCGTCGAGTCGCCGTCCTACGCCAACATCCTGCAGCTCATGCGGGAGGCGGGCGCGCGGCTCGTGCCCGTCGCAATGGCGGAGGGGCTGACCGGCTGGGACATGGACCGCTGGCGCCAGGTGCTGCGCGAGGCCGCGCCCCGGATCGCGTACGTCGTCGCCGACTTCCACAATCCGACCGGCGCCCTGGCCGACGAGGACCAGCGGCGCCGGCTGGTGGACGCGGCCCGATCGGCGGGCACGGTACTGGTCGCCGACGAGACGATGACCGAGCTGTGGCTGGACGAGGAGATCGGGCCCGCGGGGATGCCCCGTCCGGTGTGCGGGTTCGATCCGGCCGGCTCCACGGTGATCACGGTCGGTTCGGCCAGCAAGGCGTTCTGGGCGGGCATGCGGATCGGCTGGGTGCGGGCGGCGCCGGACGTCATCCGCAGCCTGGTCGCCGCGCGCGCCTACGCCGACCTGGGCACCCCGGTGCTGGAGCAGCTGGCCGTGGCCTGGCTGCTGAGCACGGGAGGCTGGGAACAGGCGCTGGAGCTGCGGCGCGGTCAGGCCCGCGAGAACCGGGACGCCCTGGTGACGGCGCTCCGCCGCGAGCTGCCCGGCTGGGAGTTCGAGGTCCCCCAGGGCGGTCTCACCCTCTGGGTCCGCGCCGGGGGGCTGTCCGGCTCCCGCCTCGCCGAGGCCGGCGAACGCGTGGGCGTCCGGGTCCCCTCGGGGCCCCGCTTCGGCGTGGACGGCGCCTTCGAGGGGTACGTGCGGCTGCCGTTCACAGTCGGCGGCGCCGTCGCCGACGAGGCCGCGGCCCGCCTGGCAGCCGCGGCCCACCTGGTCGAACAGGGCGCCTCCCCTTCCACCGAGTCCCCCCGCACATTCGTGGCATAGCCCGCGGCCCCGCCCTGGGGGGCTGGTCCGCCGTCGGGTGCGGGTGCGTGGTGGCTGATCGCGCAGTTCCCCGCGACCCTGACGGGGCGTGTACGCACCTAGCTGCGGGCATGCGTGCCGTGGGCGACGGCGCCGAACGGCTACCCAGCTGCGGGCATGCGTGTCGCTAGGGGCGGCACGGGTGGGCGCAGCGGCACCCTGGCAGCGCCGGTAAGCGGACCTACCCCGGACCAGCGCAACGGCAGCGCTACGCGGGTTCCGCTGCGACGGCTTCCGCGGGGACCGCCTCCGTAGCCATCGGCGTCGACTCCACCCCCTCCGCGTCCGCCGGCGTCGTGCGCGAAGGCAGCAGCGCCTCCACCGCCTGCCGGTCGGCCTCGCTGGTCGCGTCGTCGTAGGGGTCAGGCGTGCGCGGCACCTGCAGCCGGTGCACGGCCCCGCTCCCCAGCCGCGCGTACCCCCGCCCCGGCGGCACCTGGTCGAGCGGCGTCGTGTGCGGCCGCACCCCCAGCACGGCCCGCACCTGCGAGGCCGCCGCCGGCCCGAGCACGACACGCGCGCGCGTGTGCTGCCGTACCGCCTCGCTCAGCGCCTCCGCGCTGTCGAACTGCTCGGCCACCACTACGGTCACGTTCGCGGCGCGGCCGTGCCGCAGCGGCACCTGCAGCAGCGCCTGCGGATCCTTGCGCCCGTCCGCCGCCGCGAGGTGGGCGAACGCGGTCGGCCGGTCCAGCAGGAGCCACAGCGGCCGCCTGGTGTCCTCCGGCGGCGGATCGCCCGCCTGCCGCGCCTTGTTGATGGCGACGAGCCGCCGCTCGGTCTCGTGCGCGGCCCACTCCAGGCTGGCCACCGCCCCGGCCAGCCCGCACTCGACTGCCAGGACGCCGTCCCGGCCGGTCAGGCACGCGTACTCGCCGGTGCCGCCGCCGTCGACGATCAGCACGTCACCGTGGTGGAGGGCCTGCAGGGCGATGGAGCGCAGCAGCGTCGAGGTGCCGCTGCCCGGCTGCCCCATGGCCAGCAGATGCGGTTCCGTGGAGCGGATGCCGGTCCGCCAGACCACCGGCGGTACGTCGCGCTGCTCCTCCCCGTAGGCGAGGGGAAGCGTGCGCGGCTCCTCGGCGGGGTCGGTGAAGCCGAGCACCGTCTCGCCCGGCGCCGTCACGAAGCGCTGCGCGGCGATGTCGGTGGGCAGCGGGTCGAGGACGGCCACCGTGAGCTGGTTGCCCTCCTCGTCCCACGCGTAGTGGTACTCGCGGCCCCGGCCGGCCTTCGCGGCGAGCAGCTGCTCGACCCGCGCGCGGGCCTCGGGCTCGCCGTCCGGGAAGTACGCCGGGTAGCGGATCACGAGCCGCCCGACGCGCCCGGCGTCGTCGAACTCGTGCTCCGCGAACGCCTTTTCCCACTCCCCGCCGTGCGCGTACACCGGAGCCGGGTCCTCGGCGGTCGAGAAGTACGGCACGAGGGCCTCGTACAGGGACTGGAGCCGCTGGGTCTGCGACTCGTCGGGCCCATCGGGTTCCGGGGGGGTGCGATCGCGCCCCTGCCAGGCCGCCGCGCCCATCACGGTGACGACGGCGAGCAGCGGACCGTACGGCACCAGCGCCACCACCAGGACCAGCGAGGCCACCAGGAACAGCAGCGGCCCGCGCTTGTCCTTGGGCGTCTCCGCCCATCTGCGCCGCCCGGCCGAGGCCAGTTGGCGCAGCCCGCGCGTGATGGTGATCAGCGGGTGGAGGACGTCGGTGGCGCTGTCGGCCGCCGTCCGGGCCAGCTCCCGGCTCCGGGCGATCTGCGTGCGGGCGATCTGCGCGCTGCCGTTGCTCAGAATGCGGGGGAGAGGGCGGCGGGCCACGGCTGTCTCCTGTCGGTGGGTACGGGCAGGACGGGCGGTGTCAGAACTTGATTCCGCCGAGGAGGCTCGCCAGGCTCTCGCCTCCGGCCCTGATGCTCGGCGCGACCTGCGTACTCGCCAGGTAGAAACCGAACAGTGCCGTGACCACGGCGTGCGATGCCTTGAGGCCGTCCTTCTTGAAGAAGAGGAACACGATGATGGCGAGCAGGACGACGCCTGAACAGGTGAGGATCATTTGCGATCTCCTGGTGTCGAGAGGGGACAGTCACCATGAGTTCTTCCAGGATCACAGAATGTATCTATACGACAAAAGGTGCAACCGGGTGATTTCCGTCGCTTTTCCCCCGACCGATGCAGTCGTACGTGGGCCGGTTGAGCAGGGCACTTGCGCCCGCCGGCGTCTGAAGTGATCTTTACCTCCGGCACTTCGGCGCATGTGTGACGCGAGCCAGTACCCTGGCGATTCACCCGAACGGTTGTAAGAGAGGCGGACCGGCCGATGAGCGAAGCCCCCGACCCCGAGGTCGTGGAGCTGGCGACCAAGATCTTCGACCTGGCCCGGCGGGGCCAGACCGAGGCGCTCGTGGCGTACGTCGACGCGGGTGTGCCGGCCGGCCTCACGAACGACCGCGGCGACTCCCTGGTGATGCTCGCCGCCTACCACGGCCACGCCGACGCGGTGCGTGCCCTGCTCGCCCGGGGCGCCGCGGCGGACCAGGTCAACGACCGGGGCCAGACCCCCCTCGCCGGGGCCGTCTTCAAGGGTGAGACGGACGTGATCAAAGCCCTCCTGGAGGGCGGCGCCGATCCCGACGAGGGCACCCCCTCGGCGACGGACACGGCACGCATGTTCGGCAGGACGGAACTCCTGGAATTGTTCGGCGCACACTGATCCGAACGTTCCTACCAGGTACGACACGGAAAACGGGGGAGGCGGTAAAGGGCCGCCGGAAATACGGTCGCGGCAGCGGAAAGTGCCGGTCATCATGGCGATGTGATTCACGGACGCGATGGCTGGGCAGGTGTTGCCGCACCGCGCGGACCGTGATGCGGTCCGCGAGGGCCACGACGAGAGGCAGAGGAAGATGGTCTACAGCAAGCAAGAGACGGCGGGCGCCCCGACGTTGTGTCACGCGGCCAGGTAGTGCGTGGTCCCCGGTTGCGTCGACGCTTGATGTGAGGCTGTTTCCCATGTTCGATCCGGTCATAGCGCCCAGCGGAACGCTGCTCGGCCTGCTTCAGCGCGGCCGCGGCGACGGCACGCTGCACGCGCTCACCGCCCCCCGCGCGGAAGCGCTGGCGGCCCTGAACCACTGTGTGCTCCACGATCCACGCCACGACTGGCACGTGGAGAACCGCTCCCTGTACTGCGCGCGGCTCTACCTCGACCTGGACGGCGAGCTGGACGCCATCGAGGCGCACCTCTTCGACGCCGAGGACGTCCTCGACGCCGACGAGTCCCGTACCGGCCTCGCCCTGGCCGTTCTCGGGCACCTCGCCTCTTACGGCCGGCGGGACGCGCTCGAACTGCTGCGCAGGTACGCCGCTCACGGCTCCAACTGGGCCTGGGCCCTGGACGAGCTGGCCCTGAGGGACGACGACGCCGCCCTGCGCGCCCTCGCGGCGCCGGTGCTGGCCCGCTTCCCCGCCGATCCCGAGGGCGACGCCGAACTGGCCGCGGCCGTACGCGACGCCTTCGAGCCCCGCCCCTGGCGGCTGTGGGCCGACGATCCCCGCGAATCGATCGCCACGCGCGTGCGTGCCGCCCAGGAGACGGGCAATTTCGATCGCTGGCAGCGCCAGATGCGGCCCACCGGACCGCGCCCCGGCTGGAGCGTGAACGCCGTCTTCGAGTGGGCTCAGCAGGGGGTCGAACGCGGCGCCGCACTCCACGTCCCGGCCGCCCGCTGCCTGGTCGCCGTCGCCGGCCCCGAGGACCGGCCGGAGATCGTCCGGGCCGCCCGGGACGGCAGTGAGGGCGCCCGCTGCACCGCGCTGCGCTATCTCGCCGACAGCAACGACCCCGACGCCCTCGACCTCATCGAGGCCGCCGCGACCAGCGGACCGGTGGGCGTGGTCGAGGCCGCCGTCGACGCCTTCGAACGGATGCGCAGCGTCGCCGCCGTCGACCGCGCGCGCGGATGGGCCCACCGGCCCGACGCCCTCGGCGCCGCCGCCGGCCGGGTGCTCGCCTGTCGCGGCGGAGCCCGGGACAAGGACCTCGTCCTCGCCGCCCTCCGCGAGGCCGTACGGGGCGAGGGCCCCGACGCGCCGACCCTGTGGACCCTCGTCGACGGCGCCGGACGACTCGGCATCGCCTGCGCGGCCCCCGTGCTGCGCCACATCTACCGCGAGACGGCCTCCTCCCACCTCCGCGGCCGCGCCGCCCGCGCCCTGGCCGCCACCGACCCCTCGTTCGCCACCGGCTTCGCCGTCGAATGCCTCTGGGACTGCGAGGAGACCACCCGCGAACTCGCCGCACGGCACGCCGAGACCGGCGACGCCCGCGTCGTCGAACGCCTCCGCCGCCTCGCCGCCGACCCGGCCGAGGAAGCAGAGGTGCAGACGGCCGTACGCAGCCGCATCACCCCGGACAGCCCGGCGTCCTGACCCCGGGAAGCCGCGTGCCGGGTCCACCGTGAGACGCACCGCCACCCGGCCCGGGCCCGCCGGGCGCTCCCCGGCCCCGCGGAGGACAGGCGCCGGCGCGGGGCCCCCGCCCTGACCGGGCCCTACGGCGGGAGCCGCTCACGCGACGCGTCATCGCGCGGAGCGGCCCGGCTCCCGCGCGAGCGGCGGCTGCCTCGCAGGGGGGCCGCGTCGCCCCGCGCCGGGCCCAATGGGGGCGCGAAACAGCAGCCAGGCGTGACAGCGGGCGAAGGCGGCCCTCGGCCGGGGTGGCGAGGCCGCAGGTCGAGCGCCTGCGGCCGGTAGCACTGCTCAGCGGTCGCGTACCGGCCGGACCCGCCACCGTCGGCAGGCGTCCGTCCGGGCGCTGACTCAGCGGTGGCGTACTGCCACGAAGCGGACCGGTGTGCCGGGTACGGCCTGAGCGGCGGCCGCGAGGTCGGCGGTCCGGACCACCGCGATCACCGGGTAGCCCCCGGTGGTCGGATGGTCGGCCAGGAAGACCACGGGGCGGCCGTCCGGCGGCACCTGGACCGCGCCGAGCACCATGCCCTCACTCTCCAGTTCACCGGGCCGGGCCCGCTCCAGCGCGGGCCCCTCGGTCCGCAGGCCGATGCGGTTGCTCGCCGACGAGACCCGGTACCCGCGCCCGGTGAACCGCCGTACGGCTTCCGGTGTGAACCAGTCGTCGCGCGGCCCCAGCGTGACCCGCAGCACCAGTTCGGCCGGCGGACGCGGTTGCGGCGCGGTGTCCACGCGCGCGGGCGTTGCCGACGGCGTACCGAGGGGCAGCACCATGCCGTCGGCGAGCGGTGGAGGGCCGAGCCCGGACAGCAGATCGGTGGCCCGGCTGCTGAGAACCGGCTCCACGGCGACGCCACCGGATACGGCCACATACGCGCGCACTCCCGCCGTGGCCGGTCCCACGTCGAGCACCTCACCGGCCGGGACGACGACGGGGGCGCCCCAGGCGGCGGGGCGGCCTCCCACCGTGACGGCACAGGGCGCGCCCCCGACCGCGACGGTCACCGTGGACCGGGGCCGCAGCGCGCACCCGGTGAGCGTTGCCTCCAGCACGGCCGCGTCCCGCGGATTGCCGGCGAGCCGGTTCACGAGCGCCGCGGCGGCGGCGTCGAGCGCCCCGGAACGCGGCACGCCGAGGTGCGCGTACCCCGGCCGCCCGCGGTCCTGCACCGTGGTCAGTACCCCCGCCCGTACGACGACGAGCGCGCGGTCGGTCATACGATCACCACCGTGACCGTCGGCCGGCCGGTCATGTCGTCCCCACGGGGACGAACCGCACCCGGGTGCCGGGCGAGAGCAGGGCGGCCGGTGTGCGGGCGGGGTCCCACAGCGGCGCGTCCGTCGTGCCGATCAGCTGCCAGCCGCCCGGGGACGAGCGCGGGTACACGCCCGTGTACGGGCCGGCCAGGGCCACGGCGCCCGCCGGGACTGCCGTGCGCGGGGTGGCCCGGCGCGGGACGTCGTACCGCGCCGGCAGGCCGGTGAGGTAGCCGAAACCGGGCGAGAAGCCGCAGAACGCGACCGTGAACTCCGTATTCGCGTGGATGCCGGCGACCTCGTGCTCGGCCACCTTCCAGTGCGCGGCGACCGCGGCGAGGTCCGGGCCGTCGTAGCGCACCGGGAGTTCGATCAGCTGCCGCGCGCGTGGGTAAGCGGCCGGAGCGGGGGACGCGGCCAGTTCGGTTGTCCAACGGAGCAGGTCGTCGAGGCCGTCGAGCAGCACCGTACGGGCCGCCGGGACGATCTCGCGCACCCTCAGCGAGCCCTCGGCGCGGCGGCGGAGCAGCTCCGCGTGCAGGGCGCGCGCCTCCTCGGCGGTGGCCAGCTCCACGAGCAGCCCGTCGTCGCCGACCGGCAGCGTCCTCATGCGAAGGCCTCCACCGTCACGCCCGCCGCCACCAGGCGCTCCCGAACCCGGCGGGCCAGCTGCACCGCGCCCGGGGTGTCCCCGTGCAGGCACAGCGAACGCGCGCGCACCGCGATGGAGGCGCCGGAGCGCGCGGTGACCGTACCGCCTCGCGCGAGCCCCACCGAGCGATCCACGACGGCCTCGGGATCGCTCACCACGGCACCCTCCCTGCCGCGCGGCACCAGCGTGCCCTCGTCCGTGTAGGCGCGGTCCGCGAACGCCTCCGGCACGGCCGGCAGGCCCGCCTCACCGGCCAGCGCCAGCAGACGCGAGCCGGGCAGCCCCAGCACGGGCAGGCCGGCGTCCGCCAGGCGCACACCGTCGATCACCGCACGTGCCTGCTCCTCGTCGTGCACCACCCGGTTGTAGAGCGCCCCGTGCGGCTTGACGTACGCCACGCGCGCGCCCGCCGCCCGCGCGAAGACCTCCAGAGCGCCGACCTGGTACGCCACCTCGGCGGCCAGCTCGGCTGGCGGCACGTCCATCGCACGGCGCCCGAACCCGGCGAGGTCCCGGTAGGAGACCTGGGCGCCGATCGTCACCCCGCGTTCCACGGCCAACTCGCACACCCGGCGCATCGTGGCCGCGTCCCCGGCGTGGAAACCGCAGGCCACATTGGCACTGGTGACGACGGACAGCAGCTGTTCGTCGTCGGTCAGCCGCCAGCGGCCGAAGCCCTCGCCGAGGTCGGCGTTCAGATCGATCGTGCTCATCGGTCTTTCCGTGTCTCCGTGAGTCGTGGTCCGTGGTCGTACGGGGTGACAGCGACGGCCGGGGTCAGTCCACGCCGACCACCCGGTACTGCTCGTCCCGTGCGTCGGTCAGGAACATCCGGCCCGGCGCGTGGGTGATCGCGAACGGCGGCCGGGAGGCCATCACCGCCGCCTGCGGGGTCACCCCGCACGCCCAGAACACCGGGATGTCGTCGGGTCCGGCGTCCACCGCGTCGCCGAAGTCCGGCCGGCCGAGGTCCGCGATGCCGAGGGCCGAGGGGTCGCCGCAGTGCACGGGGCCGCCGTGCACGGCCGGCAGCAGGCCGCTCTCCCGGATCGCCGCACGCAGGTGCTCCGGCGGCACCGGGCGCATCGACACCACCATGGGCCCGCTCAGCCTGCCCGCCGGCCGGCACGGTCGGCCGGTCACGTACATCGGCACGTTGCGGCCCTGCTCGACATGGCGGACGGGGACGCCCGCCCGGGCCAGCGCCCACTCGAAGGTGAAGCTGCAGCCCAGCAGGAACGACACCAGGTCGCCACGCCAGTGCGCACGGACGTCCGTCGGCTCCTCGACGAGCTCGCCGTCCCGCCACACCCGGTAGCGCGGCAGGTCGGTGCGCAGGTCGGCGCCTGGGGCGAGGACGGTCGTGACCGAACCCGCGTCCGTGACGTCGAGGACCGGGCAGGGGCGGGGGTTGCGCTGGCAGAACAGCAGCATGTCGTACGCCCAGTCGGCCGGGACCGCGATCAGGTTGGCCTGGGTGTGGCCCGCCGAGACCCCGGCCGTGGGGCCGGCCAGGCCCGCCCGGAAACGGGCCCGGGCGGTCTGCGGGCTCCACGCGTGCGCGTGCGGGTCGGTGAGGGTCACCGGACGGTCGTCGGTACGGTTCACCCGCGTCACGCCAGTTCCTTTCCGCGCGTCTCCGGCAGCCCGAGCAGCGCCAGGGCCGCGATGCCGTAGCCGATCGCGCCGAAGACGAGAGCGCCGCCCACGCCCCAACTGTCGGCCAGGAAGCCGACCAGGGTGGGGAACACGGCGCCCACCGCGCGCCCCGTGTTGTAGGTGAAGCCCTGGCCCGTGCCGCGCACCTCGGTCGGGTACAGCTCGCTCAGGTAGGAGCCGAACCCGCTGAAGATGGCCGACATGCAGAAGCCGAGCGGGAAGCCGAGCACCAGCAGCAGGGTGTTGGCGCCCTGCGGGATGTTCGCGTACACCAGGACGCAGATCGCCGAGAGCAGGGCGAACAGCCAGATGGTGCGGCGCCGACCCAGGCGGTCGGTGAGGTGACCGCCGGTCAGATAGCCGAGGAAGGCGCCGGAGATCAGGAAGGTCAGGTAGCCGCCGGTGCCGACGACGGACAGGCCCCGGTCGGTCTTCAGATACGTCGGCACCCAGGTCGCCAGCGTGTAGTAGCCGCCCTGCACGCCCGTGGACAGCAGGCTCGCGAAGACCGTGGTGCGCAGCAGCCCTCGGTCGCCGTCCGGGCCGGGCCGGAAGATCGCCGTGAACGAGCCGCGCCGCGGGCTGTGTTCGCGGGCCGCTGTCGCCTCCGGGGCGTCGTGCACGCGGCGGCGCAGCCACAGCACGAGCAGCGCGGGCAGCGCGCCGGTCCAGAACATGACGCGCCAGGCCAGGTCGTCACCGGCGAAGGAGAAGACCAGCGTGTAGACGACGGCCGCCAGCGCCCAGCCGACCGCCCAGGAACTCTGGACCGCGCCCAGGGTGCGGCCCCGGTGGCGTGCGCTCGCGTACTCGGCGACCAGGACCGCGCCGACCGCCCACTCACCGCCGAAGCCGAGGCCCTGCAGAGCGCGGCAGACCAGCAGCGTCCCGTAGTCGGGCGCGAAACCGCAGGCCACGGTGAAGACGGCGTAGGTGCTCACCGTGATCATCAGCGCCCGCACCCGGCCCACCCGGTCCGCGAGCACGCCGGCCAGGGCACCGCCGACGGCGGAGACCACCAGCGTGACGGTGGTGAGCAGTCCGGTCTGGCCGCTGTCCAGGCTGAAGTAGGCGGAGAGCGCCACCATGCTCAGCGGCAGGGCGAAGTAATCGTAGGAATCCAGGGCGTACCCGCCGAAAGCGCCTGCGAACGCGCGTCGGCCGCCCGGGCCGAGGGCGCGCAGCCAGCCGAAGGCGCGGTCCGGGTCGGCGCCTTCGCCGTGCGCCGGGCGTACGCCGGAGGCCACGGGCGGGGGCGACGGGGTCATGCTCATGGGCACCTCGCAGAGGGGGACGGAGGGTGCTGGGAAACGAGCCGTGCGGAGCACCGTAGGGGATCGTTCAACGATCCTTCAATACCCCTGTTGTTTCGTTCCCGGGTCTGCGCTTGAATTCCGTGCATGGCAGAGCAGCTGACGGAACTGGCCGACGACCGGGCGCTCCTGGGGCGCACCAGCACCGCCGAGCGGGTCTCGGACATCCTCAGGAGCCGGATCGCCGAGGGCTTCTTCCCACCGGGCACCCGCCTGTCGGAGGACAGCATCGGCGGGGCGCTCGGCGTCTCCCGCAACACCCTGCGCGAGGCGTTCCGACTGCTCACCCACGAGCGCCTGCTGGTCCACGAACTCAACCGCGGCGTCTTCGTACGGGTCCCCACCGTCGAGGACGTCGAGGACATCTACCGCACCCGCGCCCTGGTCGAGTGCGCCGTCGTCCGGGGCCTCGGCGACCCGCCCTACCCGCTGGAGGAGCTGGCCGCCGCCGTCACCGACGGCCAGGTGGCGGCCGCCGAGAATGACTGGAAAGCGCTGGGCACCGCCAACATCCACTTCCACCGCGAGCTGGTCGCCCTCGCCGGCAGCGAGCGCACCGACGAGCTGATGCGCAGCGTCTTCGCCGAACTGCGCCTCGCCTTCCACGTCGTGGACCACCCGCGCCGGCTCCACGAGCCCTACCTCGTCCGCAACCGCCGGCTGCTCGAGGCCCTGGAGGCGGGCGACCGGCGGGAGGCGGAGCGGCTGCTGGAGACCTATCTCGCCGACTCCCTCCAGCGGGTCGTCGAGGTGTACCGGCGCCGAGTGGACGGCACCCCGTAGCGGCACCGGGACGTCGTTTGGGCCGTTGTCAGACCGAGGACCTAATCTGTGCACCGTGACTTCGCCTGCACCGACGGACCGTGTTCCGCCCCAGCTCAACGCGGGGCCGCGCCCCGCTCCGGGGCCGGCCGCCGACGAGGGGCTGGCGCGGCGGCTGCGCGCGCTCGCCTGCACCGCGCCGCTGCACGACCTCGACCAGCGCAAGGCCAACCTCGCCGGTGAGTACTCGGTCTACGGCATGGCGGAGGTGGCCCTGGCCGCCATCGACCTGGTCACGCTGAACATGGACTTCGACACGGGCGCCGACCACGAGCAGATCGTCGCCCGGCTCATCCCGCGCATCGCCGTACAGGCCCCGCACCGGCCCGTCGCCGAGCACGAGCGCGTGGCCCGCTGGGTCCTGGAGAACCTGATCAATGTCGGCAGCGTGGACCGAGGCTTCCGCGCGGTGTACGGCACCTTCGCCCCCGACGGCACCTACGTCCGCCGGGACTACGACTTCAAGCTGATCGAGGAGGTCCCCGGCCCCGGCGGCACGGTCTACCTCCGCACCACCGACGAGGCCGTCAACGTGCTGGTGGGCGCCCTCGACACCGACGTCACCAGCGCCCAGATCGCCGCCGAGGTCAAACTGGAGGTGCTGATCAGCCGCGGCCGCCTCGCCGACGCCCAGCTCGCGGCCGAACAGGCCCGCTACCGCACCGTGCAGTACTCCGAGACCCTCCGCCGGGCCCTGGACGCCACCCGGCGCAACGTCCGCGCGGTGGACTGGCTCAGCGCCGTCCCCGACATGATCGCCGAGGCCCTGGAACACGTCGCCGACCGCTACCGGCACGAGAACGCGATCCTCACCAACATCCGCAAGGCGCGCGACGAGACGGAGGACGCCGAGCACAAGCGGCGGGCCGCCGAACTGGTCGACATCGTCAAGGACTGCATCCGCCGCCACACCCAGCTCCAGTCCCGCCTGCTGGAGGCCGGCCCCCTCTTCCGCGCCGAACAGGACCGGCAGGCCTTCGCCACACCCGCCGCGACCTCCGGCATCGACCTGTACGGCCATCTCGTCGCCCCGGCGCTGCCGTTGCCCCTGCAACAGGCGGTCCGGGTCACCGACGCCTTCTTCGCGCGCGGAACCGGGCCGCGCACGCCCGTGTCGGTCCGGGTGAGTGACCTCGTCGGGATACTGCTGACGCCGCCCCAGGAACGGGAGCACCTGGGCGCGGAGATGCCGGAGCCCGACCTGATCGCGACGCCGGACGACAGCCGGTTCAGCGAGGAGCAGCTGGCGTCCGCCATGGAGCTGCTGGACCTGCCCGCCGACGCGCCGCGCAGACTGTCCGGGCTGCTCGCCGACGCCCGCGCACACGATCCCGACCTGCCCTATCTCGTCGCGCTGCTGGCGGTGCACGCGGCCAGCCCGCCGGTCGGCACCGCCTACCGGCAGGGCGAGGAGAAACTGCTGTTCGCCGTGGACGACGGCACGGAACTGGACGATCCCGAGTTCGGCGGGGCCGACCTGATCGTCGGCACGGCCCTGCTCGACGCTGCGGGCATGGCGGCCGACCGGACGGAGGCCGCGTGAGGGACCTGCCGGCGGCGCCCGCGCCCGGCGCCGTACTCAAGACCGTTCTCAACACCGTTCTGAAGACAAAGGAGCCCCGGCCGTGAGCGAGCATGTCGAGTGGACTGACACGGAGACGCCGACGCCGTCGGTGTCCGCCGCCGTCACCCCCGCCGACGCCGCCGACGCGGCCCGGCTCGTCGCATTCGGGCTGCAGCCCAAACTGCAGCCCGCCCGCGACCAGGAGTACACGGAACTGCTCCGCCGCTACCGGGACGACCCCCCGTTCGCGCGGCTCGCCGACGCCGTCGCCGCCGGCCTGGGGCTCGTCGTGCTGGAGGTGTCCCCGCGCGCGGGAATGGCCGTGACGGCCGCCGAGGACTCGGTGTTCGCCGTCCGCATGGGCGACTACGCGCGTCGCACCGCCGCCGACTCCGGAGACCGCTTCCTGCACGGCCTGGCCCATCTCGCCGTCGCCGCGCTGGCCTTCCCGCGCCCCGAGGACCTGGCCGACGACGCCTACATCGGCCGTATCACCGTCAACGGCGTCGACGCCTTCGTCCGGCAGGCCTGCCGCCGCCTGGAGGAACGCGCCGAGGAACAGGGCGAGAACACCGACCCCGCCACCGACGCGCCCGGCCTGGAGGCGGCCTGGCGGATCTGGGCGAGACGCAGCGCGACCGGCGCCACAAAGGACGCGCGCCGGCCCGCCGCCTCCACCACCGGCATCGTCGCCAAGGCCGCGGCCTTCCTCACCGACTGCGGCTTCCTGCAGCGCACCGGTGACGACAACGGCGGCACCTACCGCACCACCGCCCGCTACCAGCTCCAGGTCCGCGACATGGCCGGCGCCGCCGCCATGGCCGAACTGCTGGACCTCGGCGTCGTCCCCGTCACCGACGGCACCGCCAGCCTGCTGCCCGGCGAGGACGCCGACGACCTGGACCTGGTGGCCGGCGCCGGACTGCCGTTCCACTCCTGACCCACCGCACGTTTCGACCACACTGACGAGAGTCCGCCATGTACGAGCTGTCCCGGGTCCGCCTCTACTCCATCGGGCCCGCCGGCGCGCGCTACGCCGACACCGTGCTCGACCTGCGCGGCGTCGGCCAACCCGTGCCCGACCCCGCCCCCACCCAGGCGGAGTTCTTCGAGGAGGAGCCGGCCGGCCCGCCGCGCCGCCCCGCGCCCGCGGGCGTGCTTTTCCTGGAGAACGGCGGCGGCAAGTCCGTCCTGCTCAAGCTGATCTTCTCGGTGATGCTGCCGGGCCACCGCAACACCCTCGGCGGCGCCAGCTCCGGCGTGCTGCGCAAGTTCCTGCTCGCCGACGACTGCGGCCACGTGGCCCTGGAGTGGCAGCACGTGCAGACCGGCGAGTGCGTCGTCGTCGGCAAGGTCAGCGAGTGGCGCGGGCGCCAGGTCTCGGGCGACCCGCGGAAGTTCGCCGAGGCCTGGTACTCCTTCCGGCCCGGCCCCGGCCTGAGCCTGGACAACCTGCCGGTCGCCGAGTCCACCGCCGTACGGCCGCCCGTCGAGGGCCAGTCGGGCGCCCAGGGCCGACGGCGCACCATGAAGGGCTTCCGGGACGCCTTCACCGAGGCCGGCAAGGCCTACCCGCACCTGGAGGCGCACTGGGAGGAGATCCACGACCGCTGGATCGAGCACCTCGGCGACCTCGGCCTCGACCCCGAACTCTTCCGCTACCAGCGGGAGATGAACGCCGACGAGGGCGAGGCCGCAGGCCTCTTCGCGGTCAAGAAGGACTCCGACTTCACCGACCTGCTGCTGCGCGCCGTCACCGACACTCGCGACACCGACGGCCTCGCCGACCTGGTCAGCGGCTTCGGCAACAAGCTGGGCCGCCGGGCCGAGCTGATCGCCGAACGCGACTTCACCGCCGGCTCCGCCGACCTCCTCGGCCGGATCGTCGAGGCCGCCGACACGCGGTCCCGCGCGCGTGACATCCACGCCGGGGCCGAGCGCCGCACCCGCACCCTGGCCCGCAGACTCTCCGCGCGTGCCGTACGGGAACGGGTGCGGGCCGCCGACCTCGCCCAGCGGGTCACGGCCGCCGCCTACGCCGTCACCCACTCCGAGGGCGCCCGCGAGCGCAGCGCCCTGATCGCCGCCGAACTCGCCTACCGTCACGCGTCCCTGGCGCTGGCCGGCGCCGAGAAGTCCGCCGCCGCGCAGAAGCGGGAACTGGCCGACGCACGCACCCTGCACGCCGCCTGGCAGGCCGCCGAGGCCGTACTGCGCCACCGCGCCGCCGCCGACCGCGTCGCGCGCGTGTCCGCCGCCATCCAGGAGGCCGAACGCGACGCCGCACCCGCGCTCGCCGCCCGCGCCAAGGCCGCCGTGGACCTCGTACGGGCCCTGCACGCGGCCGCGGAGGGCGCCGAGGCCCTCGCCGACCAGGACGAGGAGCGCTCCGCCGCGCTCCAGGAGGTCAGCGATGCCGCGTACCGCGACTCCACCGCCGCCGCCACCGAGGCGCAGCGCGCCCGCAGCGAGGCCGGGCACCTGCGCCAGCGCCTCACCGAGGTCGAGCAGGAGACCGCGGAGGCGGTCCGCGCGGGCTGGCTCGACGACAGCGCCCCGGACGCCGACCCCGCGCGCGCGGCGCTCGCCGCCAGCGACGCCGAGAAGAGCGCCGTGGCCGCCTGGGACACCTCCCGCGAAGCCGCTCGCAGGGCCACCGAGCACGCGCGTGAAGCGGCCGCCGCCGAGTCCCGCGCGGAGCTGACGGCGGCCCGCGCGGCGGACGCGGCGACGGCCGCAGAGCGGGCCCACGAGGCCGAGCGGCGGCTCGCCGAGGCCCTGGCGGCCGAGGAGCGCCTCGCGGAGCTGCTGAGCCTGCCGGGCGCCCCCGTGGCCGGCCGGGCCGCTGTGCCGGGCCCCCGGACGGGCGCCGAGGGCGGCGTGGACCGGGGCACCACAGAGCAGGGCACCGCAGAACTCGCTACCGCAGAACTCGCTACCGCGGAAGTCGCTGCCCCGCGTGGAGGGGACGCGGGCGAACCGGCCCCGCGCGGACACGCGAAAGCCACGGCCGCCCACGCGCCCGGAGACGCCGGAGCTCAGGGCGGCCCCGCCGCGGACGGCACCCCGCACCCGTCCGCAGACGCGGCCATCGGCGACGGCGGCCCGCTCACCCCCGAGCAGTTGGACCGCTTCGCAGACGAACTGCGCGACCTGCTCGACGCCGCCGTCACCTCGGCCGAACGGCACCTGTTCGAGCTGCGTACGGCTGCCGCCGACGACGCCCGCATCCTCGGCGCCCTGGGTGACGGCGGGCTGCTGCCCCCCGGCCCCGACGTGCTGGCCACCGTCGAGTTCCTCGGTGAGCACGGCATCCCCGCGCTGCCCGGCTGGCGCTACCTCGCCCAGGCCGTGGACCCCGCCGACCACGCGCGCGTGCTCGCCGCACGGCCCGAACTCGTCGACGGCGTCATCATCACCGACCCCGGCACGCACGCGCGTGCCCGCGACGCGCTCAGCGCCGCCGCCCTGCTGCCCCGCTCGGCCGTGGCCGTCGGCACGTCCGCCGCCCTGCTCGCCCCCACCCCGGCCCCCGGCAGCGCCCCCGAGGACGTCTTCCTGGTGCCGCCGAACCCGGCCATGCACGACGAACAGGCCGCCGACGAGGAACGACAGGCCCTGCGCGTGCGGGCCGCCGACCGGGACGAGGAGATCCGCACCCTCGCCGCCCGGCTCGGCAAGGACCGGGAGCTGACCGCCCGGCTCACCTCCTGGCGCACCGGCTGTCCCGCCGGACGGCTCGCCGAACTCGCCGGGGCCGCCCGCGAGGCCCGCGCGTTCGCCGAGGAGTCCGAGGCCGAACTCGCCGAGGCCCGTACCGTGCGGACCGAGGCCGACGAGGCCGGTGGCGAGACCGTGCGGGTCCGGGACGAGCGGCAGGAAGCCGCGCAGAAGGCCCGTCGCGCCGCCGACGCCCTCGCCGGACTCGCCTTCCGGCTCCGCGAACGGGCCGGCTGGCAGGTCCGGCTCCGTGAGCTGGCCGACGAGGCCGCCGAGTCCGAGGACCGCGCCCAGACCTGCCTGGACCGCGCCCGCACCGCCGACGAGGACCGGCGCGCCGCTCAGCGTGCCGCCGACGACGCCCGCCGCACCGCCCGTGCGCTGCGCGCCGAGCGCTCCGAGATCGCCGGCGCCCCCGACGATGTGCCCGAGGACGTGCCCGAGGACGTGTCCGACGACGGCACGGACGCCCCGAAGACCGCCCTTCCCGCCCTCCGCGAGGCCTACCGGGCCGCCTCCCAGGTGTACGAGAAGGTCGGCGTCGGTGCCGACCTGCGCGCCGAGCAGGCCCGCGCGGAGAGCGACGAGAGCGCCGCCCACGCGGAACTGGACCGGCTCAGCAACAAGGTCCGCACCCGCGCCGAGCAACTGCTGCGGTCCCCGGACGGCTCCGACGGCCCGTCCCGGCAGGCGGCGGCCGCGCGCGCCGAGGAACTGGTCCAGCTCCTGGAGACCCGCATGTCCTCCGCGAGCGAACAGCTCGGCCGGTTGCGCGGCGAGGCCGAACGGCACGCCCCCGCGGACGGCGAGGCACACACCGAACTGCCCGACGAACTCCTACCGCGCGACGCCGAGCACGCCCAGGCCCTCCTGCGCACGGCGACCGCCGAACTCACCGCCCGCACCGAGGCGCTGACCGAGGCCCGCGCCGCCCACACCGAACTGCTCCAGGCGCACCGGGCCGCCGAGGACGCGGCCGGCGGCTTCGACGAGATCGCCGCCATGCTCCGCGACCTGCTGCGCGAACACGGCCCCGAGGAGGAGCAGGAGGAGACCGAGCCCTACCCCGGCAGCCCGGAGGAGGCACGGCACTCCGCCGCCGAGGCCCGCCGCTCGCTGCGCGGCTGCGCCGCCGACCTGTCCGCCGCCGAGACGGCCGTGCGCGAGGCGAGCGACGTCCTCGTCCGGCACGCCAACTCCACGCGCTACGAGCAGGTGCGCACCCCCGCCCGGCAGCAGATCCGCGAACTGCCCGCCTCCGCGCTGCCGGAACACGCGCAGAAGTGGGCCGACGCCTTCGCGCCCCGGCTGCGCGTCCTCACCGACGAACTGGCGCAGCTGGAGCGCAACCGGGACTCGATCGTGGACCGGCTCAGGGGCCTCGTCGAGTCGGCCCTCGCCACCCTGCGCTCCGCCCAGCGGCTCTCCCGCCTCCCCGAAGGGCTCGGCGAGTGGTCCGGGCAGGAGTTCCTGCGCATCCGCTTCGAGGAACCCGACCAGGCGACCCTCGCCGAGCGTCTCGGCGAGGTCATCGACGACGCGACCCGCGCCGCGGTGAAGAAGAACTCCGACCTGCGCCGCGACGGCATGTCCCTGCTGCTGCGAGGCGTCGCGGCGGCGCTGCAGCCCAAGGGCGTGGCCGTGGAGATCCTCAAACCGGACGCCGTGCTGCGCGCCGAGCGGGTGCCCGTCGGCCAGATGGGCGACGTCTTCTCCGGCGGCCAGCTGCTCACCGCGGCCATCGCCCTGTACTGCACGATGGCCGCCCTGCGCTCCAACGACCGCGGCCGCGACAAGCACCGGCACGCCGGAACCCTGTTCCTGGACAATCCGATCGGCCGCGCCAACGCGACGTATCTGCTGGAGCTCCAGCGGGCCGTGTCCGACGCGCTCGGCGTCCAGCTGCTGTACACCACCGGCCTGTTCGACACGACCGCGCTGGCAGAGTTTCCGCTGGTCATCCGCCTGCGCAACGACGCCGACCTCAGGGCGGGCCTGAAGTACATCAGCGTGGAGGAACACCTCAGGCCGGGGCTGCCGAACGAGGCTTCCGCGGTGGAAGCGGCGCACAGCGAGATCACGGCGACGCGGATGTACAGACGACCGGCACCGAGCGCCTCGTAGCGGCGGGGTGGGCCGGGCCGCGGCGGCGCCGGCCTCCCGCGGCGGCGCCGCGACCTCCCACAGCGGGCAAGCGGGGCGCCCGTCTCAGGAGTGAGACAGCTGCCCGGAGCCGCCCCGGCGGCGTATCCGCTCCTGCTCCCGCAGAGCGGCCCGCTCCCGGCGGCGGCCGGCGCGCCGCTCGCGGCGCAGTGCACGGGCCGTGCTGCTCGGCTGGGAGACCACCCCGTTCCGCTGGCGCCACACCTGACGGGTCACCCACACGTCGACCGCGGCCCAGGTGGCCACCACCGTGCTGGCCACGCCGCTGATCACCATGGGGAACGCCACCCAGGACCCGGCCACCGTGCACAGGAACGCCACCACGGCCTGGATGAGCATCACCGCGGTGATCAGGACGGCCCGCACCGCCGCCGTACGCACCGGATCGGGCATCCGGTACCGCCGTGCCGGCTCCTCCACCCACAACGGCCGGTACTGCGCCCGCTGTTGCTCCCCGGAAGCCCGCTCGGCGGGCTCACGCACCGGAATCTCGCGATCCGGCGGCCCCTGGGCCCACCGCACCGTCGAGCGTGCGGCCCCTTCGTCCTCGGGCGCCTCGTGCCGCTGAGCCGTGCCCATCACCCTGTCACTCCCCACCGCCGGAAGACCGCTCGCCCCGGTGTCCGAAGACCCCGACACCCACTGGCTGCCCGGCTTACGCTGTTTTACGCCGCCGGGATGCGGGATGCGGCTCCTGTGGCCGATTCCGCCCCCATTTCCCACAGAGAAGGACGAACGGCACCGTCCGAAGATTCCCGATCGGCGAAAGAATTCAGCCAACTGGCTTTCCATATCGGACCGTCCGGCCGTTTCCAGCCGCCGGTTTCACGGTGGCCATCTCCCGCAATGCCCGGACAACTCGCCATCTCTCGCCGCTGTCACGGACGTTCGGCCGCCGAGCGTGTCTTCGAGATAGCTGTGAGGCGGTAGTAGGCTCGCGCCGTTTGTTGACGAACATGTGCGCCCCCGGCCGGCGGGGGTCGAGCTGGGGGAGGCCATGCGCTTTCGCGGGAAGTCCATCCGCCGGAAGATCGTGGCGCTGCTTCTCGTGCCGCTGGTGTCCCTGACCGCCATCTGGGCCTTCACCACGGTACTGACAGGGCGTGAGGTCACCCGGCTCTTTCACGTCAACCACATCGTCCAGGACATCGGGTACCCCACCGAGGACACCGTTCGCGTCCTGCAGCTGGAACGCCGCCAGACCCTCGTGTACCTGGCCGACCCGCGCGCCGCCGACGCCCTCACCGCCCTGCACCGGACCCGCACGGCCACCGACCGGGCCATCGCCAGGGTCCGCGTGAACGCCAAGGACCACGATGTCCTCGACGGCATGGACGCGGACGACACCGAACGCCTCACCGCCGTGCTGGACGGCTTCGGCGGCCTCGACGCACTGCGCCACAGCATCGAGCGGGGAACCGTCACCCGCGCCCAGGCCCTCGACCAGTACAACCGCCTCGTCGACCCCTGCTTCACGTTGCTCGCCGCACTCGACGGCGTCGACGACATCGACCTCAACCAACAGTCCCGCGCCCTGGTCAACATCAGCCGCGCCCGCGACCTGCTCTCCCGTGAGGACGCCCTGCTCGGCTCCGCGCTCGTGGTCGGCCGGCTCTCCCGCTCCGAGACCCGCGACGTGTCCGACCTCGTCGCCCAGCGCCGCCTCCTCTACCGCATCAGCCTTCCGCTGCTGCCGGACACGGAGAGCGAACGCTACGAACGCTTCTGGCGCAACGCCACCAGCACCCAGCTGAGGGCCGCCGAACAGGACGTCATCGGCATCACGTCCGGCACTCCGCACGGCATCACCGCCAAGGACTGGGACACCGCCGCGGCGGCCGTGCTCGACGACCTCGGCACCCTCGACGACCAGGCCGGAGACCGCTTCCAGGACCGGATGCACCCCGTGGGCCAGCGGGTGATCGCCCAGGCGGCCGTCGCCGGTGTCCTCGGCCTCCTCGCCCTACTCGTGTCCCTCGTGCTGTCCGTACGCATCGGCCGCGGCCTCGTCCGCGATCTGCGGCAGCTGCGCCTGGAGGCGCACGACGCGTCCGGTGTGCGGCTGCCCAGCGTGATGCGCCGCCTCTCGTCCGGCGAGCAGGTCGACGTCGAGACCGAGGTGCCGCGCCTGGAGTACGACCAGAACGAGATCGGCGAGGTCGGCCAGGCACTCAACACGCTCCAGCGCGCCGCCGTCGAGGCCGCCGTGAAACAGGCGGAACTGCGCGCCGGCGTCTCCGAGGTCTTCGTCAACCTCGCCCGCCGCAGCCAGGTGCTGTTGCACAAGCAGCTCACACTGCTCGACACCATGGAGCGCAGGACCGAGGACACCGACGAACTCGCCGACCTGTTCCGCCTCGACCACCTCACCACCCGCATGCGCCGGCACGCCGAGGGCCTGGTGATCCTCTCCGGTGCCGCACCCTCGCGGCAGTGGCGCCGGCCGGTGCAGCTGATGGACGTCGTCCGCGCCGCCGTCGCCGAGGTCGAGGACTACGAGCGCATCGAGGTCCGCCGGCTGCCGCGGGTCGCCGTCACCGGGCCGACCGTCGCCGACGTCACCCACCTGGTCGCCGAGCTCCTGGAGAACGCCACCGTCTTCTCGCCCCCGCACACCGCCGTGCAGGTCCTCGGTGAACGGGTCGCCAACGGCTTCACCCTGGAGATCCACGACCGGGGTCTCGGCATGACGGCCGAGGCGCTGCTGGACGCCAACCTCCGGCTCGCCGAGACTCCCGAATTCGAACTCTCCGACACCGACCGGCTCGGCCTGTTCGTCGTCAGCCGCCTGGCTCAGCGCCAGAACGTCCGTGTCTCCCTGCAGCCGTCTCCCTACGGCGGCACCACCGCCGTCGTCTTCATTCCCGACACGCTGCTCACCGACGAGGTCCCGGACACCAACGGCATCGGCTTCCGCCTCGACCGGGACCGGCCCGCCAAGGAGGCCGAGGCAGCCGGTCGCGCCACCGGCCGGTCCCCGATGCCGCTGCAGCTGCCGGGCCTGCCGGGCACCCTGCTGGACGGCCCGGTCGAGCTGGAGGCCCCCGTCGACCTGGACGCCCTCGACGACTTCCCCGGTGTCCTGACCGATGAGGACAGCGAGCGCGGCGGCCTGTTCCGCCCCCGCCGGTCCCTCGCCCGTGCCGACGACCAGCCCGCTCTCCGGGTGAGTGAACTTCATCAGCCCGCACCCCGGCTCCCGGACGACGGGGCGGCCGGCGAGCGCGGTCCCGTACCGCTGCCCCGACGCCACACGCCCAAGCTCGTCAGTTCGCACGGCAAGCCCGTCACGGACCAGCACGGGAGGCGCGGCGAGTCCGAGGAGCCGGCCGCCGGGGGGCGCCGCCCGGACACGGGGGGACCGGCCCCGCTGCCCGCCCGCCGACGAGGCGAGTCCGCGCGGCGCACCGGACCGTCGGACAGGGCGGGGGAGGGCGAGCACCTCCCGGCCACCGGCGGCACGGACGCACAGACCCGCGCCGACACCGGCTCGCTGCCCCGGCGCGTTCGGCAGGCCAGCCTGGCCCCGCAGCTGAAGCAGGACTCCGAACGGCGTACCGACCCGCAGCCGGGGCCCGCCGACCGCGACGCCGACGAGGTCCGCAGCAGGATGGCCTCGCTCCAGCGGGGCTGGCAGCGCGGCCGCGAGGAGAACGCCGCGGGCGACAGCGCCCGCAACGGCACAGCACCAGGAACGACTAAGGGGGACGGTCGATGACCGCACCGAAGGCGACCGGCCACACCGCGACGAACAGGGGGGAGCTGAACTGGCTCCTCGACGAGCTCGTCGACCGGGTCGCCAGCATCCGCAAGGCCGTCGTGCTCTCGGGCGACGGCCTGCCCACGGGGGTGTCCAAGGACCTGACCAGGGAGGACGGCGAGCACCTGGCCGCCGTCGCCTCCGGTTTCCACAGCCTGGCCAAGGGCGTGGGCCGGCACTTCGAGGCGGGCAGTGTCCGGCAGACGGTCGTGGAACTCGACGACGCCTTCCTCTTCGTGACCGCCGCCGGCGACGGCAGCTGCCTGGCCGTGCTCGCGGACGCCGACTCGGACGTGGGGCAGGTCGCCTACGAGATGACGCTCCTGGTCAAGCGGGTCGGCGTACATCTGGGCACCGCTCCACGCACCGATCTGCCCGCGGGCGGGTAGTGGGATGGCATGAGCGGTAACGGTCAGACGGGAAAGCACTGGTTCGACGACGAGGCCGGGCCGGTCGTCCGTCCGTACGCCATGACAGGCGGTCGCACCACCAGTGCGGCCCAGCACCGGCTCGATCTGATCGCGGTGGTCGGCACGGAACCGGGCGCGGGCGACCCGGAGGCGAACCACGCGCTCTCCCCGGAGCAGGTGGAGATCGTCGAACTGTGCCGCAAGGCGCCGCAGTCGGTCGCCGAGCTCGCCGCGGAACTCGACCTCCCCGTCGGGGTCGTACGCGTGCTCATCGGAGACCTGGTGCACGAGGAACTCATCCACGTGACGCGCCCGGTCCCCCCGGCGGAACTGGTGGACGAGAGTATTCTGCGCGACGTGATCAACGGCCTCCGGGCGCTGTGACCGGCGCGGAAGCGGAGAAGTGACGTGACAGGCTGGCAGTTCTGGGTCGACCGGGGCGGCACGTTCACCGACATCGTCGCGCGCCGCCCGGACGGCCGGCTGCTCACCCACAAACTGCTGTCCGACCGTCCCGCGCGGTACGCCGACGCGGCCGTGGCCGGCGTACGCGAACTCCTCGACGGCTCCGCGGAGCCCGTCGACGCCGTCCGCATGGGCACCACGGTCGCCACCAACGCGCTGCTGGAACGCACGGGCGAGCGCACTCTCCTCGTCATCACCCGGGGATTCGGCGACGCCCTGCGCATCGCCTACCAGAACCGCCCCCGCATCTTCGCCCGGCGCATCGAGCTGCCGGAACTGTTGTACGAACGCGTCGTGGAAGCCGACGAACGTATCTCCGCCGACGGCGCCGTGCTCCGGGCCCCCGACCTGGGCGGGCTGAGGGAAGAGCTCCAGCAGGCGTACGACGACGGGATCCGCGCGGTAGCCGTCGTCTGCCTGCACAGCCATCTCCACCCCGCCCACGAGCAGGCGATCGGCGCGCTCGCCGCGGACGTCGGCTTCCCGCAGATCTCGCTGTCCAGCGAGGTCAGCCCCCTGATGAAGCTCGTCCCGCGTGGGGACACCGCCGTCGTCGACGCCTACCTCTCGCCCGTACTGCGCCGCTACGTGCGGCACATCGCCGACGAACTGCACGATGTGCGCCTGATGTTCATGCAGTCCAACGGCGGCCTGACGGAGGCCGGACAGTTCCGCGGCAAGGACGCCATCCTCTCCGGGCCGGCCGGCGGCATCGTCGGCATGGCCCGCATGTCGCAGCTTGCCGGATTCGACCGCGTCATCGGCTTCGACATGGGCGGCACCTCCACCGACGTCTCGCACTTCGCAGGCGAGTACGAGCGCGTGTTCACCACCCAGATCGCCGGAGTCCGGCTGCGCGCGCCCATGCTGGACATCCACACCGTCGCGGCCGGGGGCGGATCCGTCCTGCACTTCGACGGCTCCCGCTACCGCGTCGGACCCGACTCCGCGGGCGCCACCCCGGGCCCCGCCTGCTACCGCGGCGGCGGCCCGCTCACCATCACCGATGCCAACGTGATGCTCGGACGCATCCAGCCCGTCCACTTCCCGGCCGTGTTCGGCCCGGACGGCGACCGCCCCCTGGACGCCGCCCTCGTCCACGACCGGTTCACGGCCCTCGCCCGGGAGATCCGCGAGCGGACCGGTGACGACCGCACCCCGGAACAGGTCGCCGAGGGCTACCTGCAGATCGCCGTCGCCGGCATCGCCAACGCGGTCAAACGGATCTCCGTGCAGAAGGGCCACGACGTCACCCGGTACGTCCTCACCACCTTCGGCGGGGCGGGCGGACAGCACGCGTGCCGGGTCGCCGACTCCCTCGGCATCCGCACCGTCCTCGTGCCCCCCATGGCCGGGGTCCTGTCCGCCCTCGGCATCGGCCTCGCCGACACCACCGCCATGCGCGAGCAGTCCGTCGAGGCCACCCTGGGCGCCGCCGCCATGCCGGGCATCCGCAAGACCGCCGACGACCTGGAGGCCGCCGCCCGCGCCGAACTCGGTGCCGAGGACGTCCCCGAGGAGCACATCCGGGTCATCCGCCGCGCCCAGCTCCGCTACGACGGAACCGACACCACCCTCACCGTCGAGCTGTCCGAGCCGGACACCATGCTGCACGCCTTCGAAGAGCGTCATCGCGCCACGTACTCCTTCACCCTCGATCGCCCGGTCGTCGTGGAAGCCCTCTCCGTCGAAGCCACAGGCATCACCGAACCCCCCGATCTCTCCGCCCTCGCCCCGTACGAAGGCCGTCCCGCGGCCGCCGACACCGTGCGCCTCCACACCGGCGGCGCCTGGCGCGACGTACCCCTCCACCGCCGCGATGGCCTTCCTCCCGGCGAGACGGTCACCGGACCCGCGATCATCACTGAGGCCAGTGCCACGACCGTCGTCGACGACGGCTGGCGGGCCACCGCGACCGACGACGGGCATCTGCTCATGGAACGCGCGGCGGTTACACAGAGTTCCGAACTCGGCACGGAAACCGATCCGGTTTTGCTTGAAGTCTTCAATAACCTCTACATGTCCATCGCCGAGCAGATGGGCGCCCGGCTGGAGTCCACGGCCCAGTCCGTCAACATCAAGGAGCGCCTGGACTTCTCCTGCGCCCTCTTCGACCCCGACGGCAACCTGGTCGCCAACGCCCCCCACATCCCCGTCCACCTGGGCTCCATGGGAGCCGGCGTCCAGGAGGTCATCCGCCGCCGCGCCACCGGGATGCGCCCCGGAGACACCTACGCCGTCAACGACCCGTACCACGGCGGCACCCACCTGCCCGACGTCACCGTGATCACCCCGGTCTTCGACCGCGACTCCGCCGACGCCACGGAGGGTGACCCCGAGATCCTCTTCTACGTGGCCTCACGCGGCCACCACGCCGAGATCGGTGGCATCGCCCCGGGCTCCATGCCGGCCCACAGCCGCACCATCGACGAGGAGGGCGTCCTCTTCGACAACTGGCTGCTCGCCGAGAACGGCCGCTTCCGGGAGACCGAGACTCGCCGTCTGCTCACGGCGGCGGCCCACCCCTCCCGCAACGTCCCGACGAACCTCGCCGACCTGCGGGCGCAGATCGCCGCCAACCGCAAGGGCGTCGACGAAGTCCGCCGCATGATCGCCGAGTTCGGCCTCGACGTCGTCCAGGCCTACATGCGGCACGTGCAGGACAACGCCGAGGAATCCGTCCGCCGCGTCATCGACGCCCTCGACGACGGCGCATACGCCTACGAGACCGACTCCGGTGCCGTCATCCGCGTCCGCGTGCGCGTCGACCGGGCCGAACGACGGGCGACCATCGACTTCACGGGCACCTCCGCGCAGCTGACCACCAACTTCAACGCCCCCCTCTCCGTCGTCAACGCGGCCGTCCTGTACGTCTTCCGCACCCTCGTCGCGGACGACATCCCCCTCAACGACGGCTGCCTGCGCCCCCTGGACATCATCGTCCCGCCCGGCTCGTTCCTCGCCCCGGAACCCCCCGCCGCCGTGGTCGCCGGCAACGTGGAGACCTCCCAGGCCGTGACCGGCGCCCTCTACGCCGCACTGGGCGTCCAGGCCGAGGGGTCCGGGACGATGAACAACGTCACCTTCGGCAACGAACGCCACCAGTACTACGAGACCGTCGCCTCCGGCTCCGGAGCCGGAGACGGTTTCCCCGGCGCCGACGTCGTCCAGACCCACATGACCAACTCGCGGCTGACCGACCCGGAAGTCCTGGAGTGGCGGCTGCCCGTCCGGCTCGACGAGTTCGCCGTCCGGCGCGGCAGCGGCGGCGCCGGACGGTGGCACGGCGGCGACGGCGCGGTGCGCCGCATCCGCTTCCTCGAACCCATGACCGTCTCCACGCTCTCCCAGCACCGCCGCGTTCCGCCCTACGGCATGGCGGGCGGCGCACCCGGCGCGCTCGGCGCCAACCGGGTGGAGCGGGCCGACGGTACGGTCACCGAACTCGGCGGAAGCGGCTCGGCGGACGTCGCCCCCGGTGACGTACTCGTCATCGAGACCCCCGGTGGCGGCGGCTACGGCCGACCGTCGCCCGACCCCCATCAAGCAGGAGAAGAGAAGGATGATCTTCGGGCGTTCTGAGCGCGGCACGTCCCCGGTCGAGCCCGTCACGCTCAAGATCCTCGTGGCCGGCGGCTTCGGCGTGGGCAAGACGACCCTAGTCGGCTCGGTCAGCGAGATCAGGCCGCTGCGCACCGAGGAGTCACTGACCGAGGCCGGGCGCCCCGTCGACGACACCGAGGGCGTGGAGGGCAAGCACACCACCACCGTGGCCATGGACTTCGGCCGCATCACCCTGCGCGAGGACTTGGTGCTGTACCTCTTCGGCACACCCGGGCAGGAACGCTTCTGGTTCATGTGGGACGAGTTGTCCGAGGGCTCTCTCGGCGCCGTGGTCCTCGCCGACACACGCCGCCTGGAGGACTGCTTCGCCGCCGTCGACTACTTCGAGCGGCGATCCATCCCCTTCCTCGTCGGCGTCAACTGCTTCGAAGGGGCCGACCGCTATCCGGCCGAGGCCGTCCGTCAGGCCCTCGACCTGGACGAGAACGTGCCCGTGATGCTGTGCGACGCGCGTGACCGGGAGTCCGTCAAGGAGGTGCTCATCGGGGTCGTCCAGCACGCGATGGCGTACGCCTCCGAACGCGGTCAGGCCCTTACCAGCTGAGCCGCCGGTCAGTGCACGGCGATCACCGACGAACCATGCCCGAACAGCCCCTGGTTGGCCGTGATGCCCACCCGCGCCCCGCTCACCTGCCGTCCGGCCGCGGCGTTCCTCAACTGCCAGGTGACCTCGCACACCTGGGCGATGGCCTGGGCCGGCACGGCCTCGCCGAACGAGGCAAGTCCGCCACTGGGGTTGACGGGTATGCGACCGCCGGGGGACGTCGCGCCCTCCCGGAGCAGCTTGGCGGCCTCGCCCTCGCCGCACAGCCCCAGATCCTCGTACCACTGCAGCTCCAGCGCGGTGGACAGGTCGTACACCTCGGCCAGGGACAGGTCCTCCGGGCCGATACCCGCCTCCTCGTAGGCGGAGCGGGCGATGGAGGCCCGGAAGCCCTCTTCGGGAGCTGCCACCGACACCGCGGAGTCCGTGGCGATGTCGGGGAGGTCCAGCACCGTGCTCGGGAACCGCGGGGTCACGGTCGCGACCGCCCGGATCCGTACCGGGCGCGCGACTCCGTGCCGGTGAGCGAAGTCCAGGCCGGACAGCACCAGGGCCGCACCGCCGTCGGAGGTCGCGCAGATGTCGAGCAGCCGAAGCGGATCGGCGACCACGGCGGATGCGGCGACCTCTTCGGCGGTGACCCGCTTGCGGTAGCGCGCGTACGGGTTCAGCGCCCCGAGGGCGGCGTTCTTCACCTTGACCAGCGCGAAGTCCTCCAGGGTGTCCCCGTGCACCGCCATCCGCCGCCGCGCGTACAGCCCGAAGTACGCCGGGTTCGTCGCCCCCAGCAGACGGAAGCGCAGCCAGTCGGGGTCGTCCGGCCGGTCCCCGCCCGCCGGCCGGAAGAACCCCTTGGGCGCCGCGTCCGCCCCCACCACGAGCACCACGTCGGCGAGCCCGGCCAGGATCTGGGCCCGCGCGGTCGCGATCGCCTGCGCCCCGGACGCGCACGCCGCGTACACACTGGCGACCCGGGCTCCCTGCCAGCCCAGTGCCTTGGCGAACGAGGCACCCGCGACGTATCCGGGGTAGCCGCCACGCATGGTGTCCGCGCCCACGATCGAACCCACGTCCCGCCAGCGCAGCCCCGCGTCCGTCAGCGCCGCGCGCGCCGCCGCGGTTCCGTACTCGACGAAGCCGCGCCCCCACTTGCCCCAGGGGTGCATGCCCACGCCGAGCACCGCCACGTCCTCCGTCATGCCGTCACCCCCACGGGCCGCCAGTGCCAGGTCGTCCAGGTCGTCTCCGCGTCCGCGTACAGCACGCCGGGAACGGCCTCCACCTCCATGCCCACCGTCAGATCGGCGACGGTGACCCCGGGAACCGCCTGACCCAGCACCACCATCCGCTCGGCCTCCAGCTGCACCGCGATCAACGCGTACGGCACCCACGGAAGTTCCGGATTGCTCACATAGGGTGACGGAGGGCGGTATCTGCTGTCGGTGTACGACCAGACGCGCCCCTTTCGCGACAGCGGGACCTCCTCCAGCGTGCCCCCCGTGCAGTGCGGATTGCGGCAGTGGATGTCCTCGCGGGGGAAGAACACCGAGGCGCAGGACGAACAGCGGGTGCCCAGGAGCCGGAACTCGTCCCCCTCGCCGGTGAACCAGCCGGAGACCGCGGGCGTGCTTGTGCGCGGCAAAGCCCCTCCCTGACAAGCGAATCTGACGGGACGTCAGAAGTGTGCCACGGGCAGCCGGAAATGGGCAGGCCGCCCCGTACGTCCCGACCGGACGCTCTCGACCGGCAGAACCCCGATGACGGAAGACGCCATTCCTCTGATCGGATACAGTCCGCGCGTGTCCGAAATTCAGCACTCAACGGCCAACTCCGAGCCGAACTCACACTGTTCGAGCTGCGGGGCGCTCTATGGCGAGGGCGTCACCGGCTGGCCCCGCACCTGCCCCTCCTGCGGAACCGTCGCCTACCGCAACCCCCTGCCGGTCGCGGTCGCCCTCCAGCCCGTCTACGACACCAAGGGCACGGCCCTCGTCGTCATCACCCGCACGATCGCACCCGCGCGCGGGGGCACCGCACTGCCCGGCGGCTACGTCGACGACCGCGAGGACTGGAAACAGGCCGTCGTCCGTGAGCTCAAGGAGGAGACGGGTATCGACGCGGCCGCCCGTGAGGTGCGCCTCGCCGACGCCATGAGCTCACCCGACGGCCACCTGCTGCTGTTCGGACTGCTTCCGGAACGCCCGGCCGAGGGGCTCCCCCCGTCCGGCACCACCGCCGAGACCGAGGGATGGCACCTGCTGCGCCGACCGGAGGAACTCGCCTTCCCCCTGCACACCCTCGCCGTGCGGGCCTGGTTCGAGGGCCGCTACGTCTGAGCCGGGCCCCTCAGCCGAGCCCACGCACACGCACCGGGCAGGGCGGCTCCGTCACGCCGTCCTCCCGCTCCCGTGCCACCACCACCCGACGGCCCTCACGACGGGCGACGTAGCGTTCGATCTCCGGCTCGTCCCACCCGTCTTCCACGCCGTCTCCCGCGTCCGGCACGACCAGCCCACCCCCGGCCTGCCCCGGCGCCGGCGCCCACACCTCCAGCACCGGCCCGCCGTCCTCCCCGCGCACGGGAACGACCGCCCCCGCGCGGGCCAGTACCGGGATCCGCGACAGCGGCGCGTCCACGAGAACCCGCCCCGGCCCCTCGTACGCCACCTCCGTCGCCGTGTCGTACCAGCGCCCCCGCGGGAGGCACACCACACGACGGTCCACCCCCGGACCGAGCACCGGGGCCACCAGAAGACCGTCACCCAGCAGGAAGGCGTCCTCGCACTCACGCAGAACCCGGTCCTCCGGAGCCCCCCACCACAGCGGCCGTGCACAGGGTGCGCCGGTACGCCGGGCCAGGTGCGCCAGCGTCATGAGGTAAGGCAGCAGCCGACGGCGTCCGAGCAACGCCACGCGCGCGTGCGCCAGCACATCCGGACCGAACTCCCAGGGCTCCCCGCTCCCCGCGCGCCCACCCGCGTGCGTACGGAGGAACGGCAGCCACGCGCCGAGCTGCAACCACCGCAGGTACAACTCCGGTGACGGACGGCCGTCGGAGCCGCCCACATCCGCCCCGGAGAACGGCACCCCGCACAGCCCGAGCCCCAGCACGAGCGACAGGGACGCGCGCAACCCCGGCCACCCCGTCGCCAAACCGTCCGAACAGGCGCCGCCATGGCGCTGCATGCCCGCCCAGCCCGACCGCGAGAACAGGAACGGCCGCTGCCGGGGGGAGGCAGCCCGCAGCCCCTCGTAGCCGGCCCGGGCCATGCAGAGGCCGTACACGTTGTGGGCCTCCCGGTGATCACCACCGCGGCCCTCCAGCGCGTGCCGCGCCGAACGCGGCAGCGTCGACCCACCGAAGGCGTGGAACGACGTCGGCTCGTTCATGTCGTGCCAGAAGCCCGCGACGCCCCGCCCCAGCCGCTCCTCGTACAGACCGCCCCACCAGTCACGTACGCGCGCGTGCGTGAAGTCCGGATACACCGACTCGCCGGCCCGCCCCACGCCCCGCACCGTCCGCCCCGCGGCATCCCGGACGAACGCGCCCGCCTCCGCACCACTGTCGTACACGCCGTCGCCGCGGGAGACAGGCACGGCCGGACCCACCGTGGCCACCAGCCGGACCCCGTCGCGGCGCAACTCCTCCGCCAGCACAGGCAGATCCCCGAGGCGCTCGCGGTCGCCGGGGGGCACCTGCCGCCCCGCGGGGCGGCCGACGTCCAGATGGACGGCGTCCAGCGGCAGGGCATGCTCCCGGTAGCCCGACACCATGCGCCGCACCTCCTGCCCGCCGCCCAGATTCCGGCGCGCGTGATGGTGGCCGAACGCCCATGACGGCGGCAGCGCGGGCGCCCCGGTCAGCGACGCCCACGTGCGCAGTACGCGCGCGGGAGTGCCCACCATGACCCAGCAGCGCAGCGGACCGCCGTCCATCCGCACCTCGCAGCACCCCGCCAGGTCGTGCCCCGACCCGGCCCCCTCCTCGCCCTCCCGCAGCGTCACCGTGCCGTCCCACGAGCTGTCGTGGAACACGAGGTGCGCGCCGGCGTCGGCCACCACCAGATGCACGGGCATGGTCACGTACAGCGGATCGTCGCCGCAGCCGAACGCACGGCCCGGAGCGGTGTTCCACAGCCGGTACGTCCCGGTCCGCAGCCGAGGCCCGCCGGCCCGGCCACCCAGACCGAAGAACCGGGCGTCCGCCGCCACCTCGGACCGCTGCGTCCACCGCCGCCCCTGACCCCCACCGACCGGCTCCCACCAACGCGGCGGAAGGTCCCGCCGCAGGACTACCCCACCGGGCGTGCGCACCTCGATCGCACCGTGCCGGGAGACGACCACCGTCACCCGCTCGGCCACGACCCGCCGGCCGCCGTCCTTGTCCGGCTCCAGCACCGCCCGCGGGTCCGGCTCGGGGCACCCGCCGGCGAGCGCGTACGACGGCTCCGCGCGAGCCCCGTCCCAGCCCCAGAACACGGCCCCGTTGACCGCGACCGCGACCCGCAGCTCGGAGCGGGCGAAACGGATCACGCCTCCGCCCGGCCCCGGCTCGGCCTCGACCACCGACCCCGGTACCCGAGCGCGCTCCGCACCCCGCGGCGCCGGCCCGGTGGCGTCGCTCCGCCGCATCCGCCAAGCGGCCCGCACGGTGTGCCACCCCCGTGCCGCCCTCCCCGCACCGACCACACCCACCGAACGCACCAGGTCACGACCGTCCATGCCGCTCACCCTGTCACCGCCCGGCCCACGCGCGCGTGGCGTTCAGCCGCCGTTCATCCGGACCCCGCCAAGATCTTCACGACACGGACGATGTGGGACGTGCCCTGGTGCGGAAGTCGATCACGTGGCATCGTCCCTGTCAGCCGCGTCACGCGCACACCCCGGCACGTGCGCGGACCGACGCACACGACGCGCACAGTCCAGGAGCAGCCCGATGTCGACCGCCAACCCACAGCCGCTCTGGCAGCCCGATCCGCAGCGGATCGCGCAGGCACGGATCACCCGGTTCCAGGCCTGGGCCGCCGAGCACCACGGTGCCCCCGCGGAAGGCGGCTACCCGGCCCTCCACCGGTGGTCCGTCGACCAGCTCGACACCTTCTGGAAAGCCGTCACCGAGTGGTTCGACGTCCGGTTCTCCACGCCCTACGCGCGCGTGCTCGGCGACCGTACGATGCCGGGCGCCCAGTGGTTCCCGGGTGGCACGCTGAACTACGCCGAGCACGCTCTGCGCGCCGCCGGCGAGCGCCCGGCCGAACCCGCGCTGCTGTACGTCGACGAGGCCCATGAGCCGACCCCGGTGACCTGGTCCGAGCTGCGCCGCCAGGTGGGCTCACTCGCCGCCGAACTCCGCGCCCTCGGCGTACGCCCCGGCGACCGTGTCAGCGGCTACCTCCCGAACATCCCCCAGGCGGTCGTCGCACTCCTCGCCACGGCCGCCGTCGGCGCCGTGTGGACCTCGTGCGCCCCCGACTTCGGCGCCCGCAGCGTGCTCGACCGCTTCCAGCAGGTCGAGCCGGTCGTCCTGTTCACCGTCGACGGCTACCGCTACGGCGGCAAGGAGCACGACCGCCGCGAGGTCGTCGCCGAGCTGCGCCGCGAACTGCCCACCCTGCGAGCCGTGGTCCACATCCCCCTCCTCGGCACCCCCGCCCCGGAGGGCACCCTGGACTGGGCGGCGCTGACGTCGGCCGACACCGAGCCCGTCTTCGAGCCGGTCCCGTTCGACCACCCGCTGTGGGTGCTCTACTCCTCCGGTACGACCGGCCTGCCCAAGGCCATCGTGCAGTCCCAGGGCGGCATCCTGGTCGAGCACCTCAAGCAGCTCGGCCTGCACTGCGACCTCGGCCCGGAAGACCGTTTCTTCTGGTACACCTCGACCGGCTGGATGATGTGGAACTTCCTCGTCTCCGGCCTGCTCACGGGAACCACGATCGTCCTGTACGACGGCAGCCCCGGCTACCCCGACACGGGCGCCCAGTGGCGCATCGCCGAACGCACCGGAGCCACCCTCTACGGCACCTCGGCCGCGTACGTCATGGCCTGCCGCAAGGCGGGCGTGCACCCCTCCCGCGACTTCGACCTCTCCCGCGTCCAGTGCGTCGCCACCACCGGCTCCCCCCTGCCCCCCGACGGCTTCCGCTGGCTGCACGACGAGGTCCGAGACGACCTGTGGATCGCCTCCGTCAGCGGCGGCACCGACGTCTGCTCCTGCTTCGCCGGAGCCGTGCCCACCCTCCCGGTGTACACAGGCGAACTCCAGGCGCCCGGCCTGGGCACCGACCTGCAGTCCTGGGACCCGAGTGGTGAACCCCTCGTCGACGAGGTCGGCGAACTCGTCGTCACCAACCCCATGCCGTCCATGCCGATCCGCTTCTGGAACGACCCCGACGGCAGCCGCTACCACGACAGCTACTTCGACACCTATCCCGGCGTCTGGCGCCACGGCGACTGGATCACCCTCACCTCGCGCGGCTCGGTGATCATCCACGGCCGCTCCGACTCCACCCTCAACCGGCAGGGGGTGCGCATGGGCTCGGCCGACATCTACGAGGTCGTCGAACGCCTGCCCGAGATCAAGGAATCCCTCGTCATCGGCATCGAACAGCCCGATGGGGGCTACTGGATGCCGCTGTTCGTACACCTCGCGCCCGGCGCGGTCCTCGACGACGGGCTGCTGAACCGCATCCGGCAGAGCATCCGCGAACAGCTCTCACCGCGCCACGTCCCCGACGAGGTGATCGAGGTGCCCGGCGTCCCGCACACCCTCACCGGCAAGCGCATCGAAGTCCCGGTCAAGCGCCTCCTGCAGGGCACGCCCCTGCTGAAGGCCGTCAACCCCGGCTCGATCGACAACCTAGGCCTCCTCGACTTCTACGAGGAACTCGCCCGCAAGCGCGCCTGAGCCCGCCGGCCCGCCACCCTCCGCAAGCGGCCTCGGACCCGGCGATGGCCGGGCCGGGGCCGTTCGGCGGCTCCGTTGTCAGTGCCCGCGGTTACGGTGAGTGAGCATCGATCGACCGCGCACTTGGGGGAAACCATGGCGAACACCGCTCACGACACCATGCGACGCGTCCTGCGCCGCGAGATCGCCGGCACCATCGGCCTGATCACCGACGAACACGACTTCCACGCCATGCGGCGCTACCGCAGCTTCACCTTCACCGACCACACCACCTACCTCCAGCAGGTCGAGGCCCTCCTCAAAGCCCGCGCCGGACAGGGCAACCACACCACACTGGCCCTCTTCGACCCCGAGGAGTACGCCGACTTCTGCGCGGCCACCGGCCTCGACCCCGAGGCCTCCACGAGCCGCTCCCGGTTCACCGCCGAACTGGCGACCACCGGCGCCACCATCCCCTACGAGGGCCAGCCCCTCGCCGCACTCCTCCCTGCCCTCGTCGACGAGGCCGTACGCCAGGCCACCTGGGAGTACGCCACCGCCCTCCTGACCCGCCTCGGCCCCTGCCCCAGCTGCGGGGAGGACATCGGCCGCGCCGCCTTCAGCCGCGCCTCCGACATCCTGGTCCGCATCCTCGACACCGCCCCACCCGGCGACCGGCACATCGTCTGCAGTGTCTCCGGACCACCGGAGACACTCCTCTCCGTCCTGAACGCCGACGCCGAGACCGACGGCGGCACCCGCCTCGACGAGGCCGAGACCCTCGAATTCACCAGCGTGCTCGCCCTCGGCCTCGCCACCCGCAGCCCCGGCGGAATCGTGCTGCGCGCCAGCACACCCCGCACCGCCGACCGCGTCTACGGATGGCGACTGCGCGGCGGCGGACTCGAACCGCTCACCGCCGCCGAGGTCTTCGACGCCTACTGCACCGACGTCGAAACCGGCGAACTCATCTCCCCGGAACCCGGCGTCGACTACGGCACACCACCCGACCTCGGAGAGGAGAACACCACCCCGGGTCACCGTCACTGAACGCACCCGTCACCGAACGCACCAGGGGCGCCCCACCCGAAGGCGGGGCGCCCCTGGACACCGGCACCGCAGGCACCGGCCCGACCTCACTCGCCGGACAGCACCGCCTGCGCGGCGCCGCGCGCGTCCTCCGCGCTGTCCGTGGCACGAGCGGCCGCAGCGGCCCGCTCGCACTGCGCCAGCGTGTACTTCGCCAACGTCGCCCGGACATAGGGAATCGACGCCGCACCCATGGACAGGGAGGTGACTCCCAGACCCGTCAGCACACACGCCAGCAGAGGGTCCGACGCGGCCTCACCGCACACCCCGCAGCTCTTGCCCTCGGCTTTCGCCGCCTCCGCAGCCAGCGCCACCAGGTCGAGCAGCGGGGGCTGCCACGGATCCTGCAGCCGCGACACCGCGCCCACCTGCCGGTCGGCCGCGAACGTGTACTGCGCCAGGTCGTTGGTCCCCAGCGACAGGAACTCGACCTCCTGCAGGATCGACCGCGCGCGCAGCGCGGCCGACGGGATCTCCACCATCGCACCGAACTTCGCCCGCAGCCCGGCAGCACGGCACGCGTCCGCGAACGCCCTGGCGTCCGTACGGTCCGCCACCATGGGCGCCATGACCTCGAGGTACACGGGCAGCCCCTCGGCGGCCCTCGCCAGCGCCGTCAACTGCGTGCGCAGGACCTCCGGATGGTCCAGCAGCGTCCGCAGACCACGCACGCCCAGCGCAGGGTTCGGCTCGTCGGCCGGCGTCAGGAAGTCCAGCGGCTTGTCCGCGCCGGCGTCCAGCACCCGCACCACGACACGGCCCTCGGGGAACGCCTCCAGCACCTGCCGGTAGGCGTCCACCTGCTTCTCCTCGGACGGCGCGTTCTTGCTGTCGTCCAGGAACAGGAACTCGGTACGGAACAGCCCGACGCCCTCGGCACCGGCCTCCACCGCCGCCGGCACGTCCGCCGGACCACCGACATTGGCCAGCAGCGGCACCTTGTGCCCGTCAGCGGTGGCACCCGGCCCCGTCGAGGCGGCCAGGGCGGCCCTGCGCTCGGCGGCCGCCGCCTTCAACTGCGCCTTCTTCTCCTCGCTCGGGTTCACGAAGATGTCACCGGTGCTGCCGTCGACGGCGATCACCGTGCCCTCGGCCAGCTCACCGGCGCCCGGCAGCGCCACCACCGCCGGAACACCCAGCGCCCTCGCGAGGATCGCGCTGTGACTGGTCGGCCCACCCTCCTCGGTCACGAAACCGAGCACCAGGGTCGGATCCAGCAGCGCGGTGTCCGCCGGAGCCAGGTCCCGGGCGACCAGGACGTACGGCTCGTCGCTGTCCGGGACACCCGGCATCGGCACGCCCAGCAGCCGGGCGACGATACGGTTCCGCACGTCGTCGAGGTCGGCCACGCGCCCGGCCAGGTACTCACCGGCGCCGGCGAGCAGCTCCCGGTACGCGGCGAACGCGTCGTACACGGCACGCTCCGCGGTACTGCCAACGGCGATACGCCGCTCGACATCCGCCATCAGCTCGGGGTCCTGAGCCATCATGGCCTGGGCCTCCAGCACCGCCTGGGCCTCGCCCCCGGCCAGGTTGCCGCGCGCCATGAGGTCTGCAGCCACAGCTTCCACGGCCTTGCGGGCACGACCCTGCTCGCGCTCCGCCTCTTCCACCGGGATCTGCTTGGCCGGCGGTTCCAGGACCGCCGTTCCCATGTGCCGTACCTCGCCGATCGCCACACCGTGGCTCACACCGACGCCTCGCAGCGTTGTCTCCATCTCACCCGTCTCCGGTAGTGCGGCAGGTCCCGCCGCCGTGGTTGTCCTGGGGGCCGTCGCGAGACGGCAGTGCTGTCAGTTCCAGACGAAGAGCTGGTCGCCGGCCTTCACATCGCCGCTCTCACTGAGGTCGGCGAGGGACTCGGCGGTGGCTTCCAGCGCCACGACGGGGCACACCGGCGACTTCCCAGCCGCCTCCACGGCGGCCGGGTTCCAGCGCACGACGCTCTGGCCGCGGGCCACGGTGTCGCCCTTGCTGACGAGCAGTTCGAAGCCCTCGCCGTTGAGCTGCACGGTGTCGATACCGAGGTGAGTGAGTACGCCGCGACCGCTCTCGTCGACCACGACGAAGGCGTGCGGATGAAGGGAGACGATGACGCCGGCCACGGGCGCCACGGCCTCGGAGGGCTCACGGACGGGGTCGATCGCGGTGCCCGGGCCGACCATGGCCCCGGAGAAGACCGGATCCGGCACGGCGGCCAGTCCGATGGCACGTCCTGCAAGAGGGGACGTCACGGTGGTCATGGGAAGCCTCCCAAGGAGTGGAGCTGCAGATGGGTCGTCCCTGTTTGTCCCGGACGGCGCACTGAGCAGCAGCGTATGTCAAATGAAGTGGCGGTTCCGGATCGAAGCTACCAGCAAGTGGTCTAGACCACCAACCCCGCGGATTTGCACGCAGTTCAGCGCCGCGTGTACAGTCGTGCTCCTGCTTGAGGGAGAGCGGCGCGACCGAGCGTCCTCGCTCAGCAGCAACCAAACTCGTCAGATCCTATCCAGGGTCGCTGTCTGCATGTCCGCAGATGAGTGGTCAGGGAGACGGAAAAAGCCTGGTAGAGTTTGAAACACCGAAGGGAAGCGCCCGGAGGAAAGCCACGAGAGAGTCTCTCGGGTGAGTACAAAGGAAGCGACCGTTCCTTGAGAACTCAACAGCGTGCCAAAAATCAACGCCAGATATGTTGATACCCCGTTCTCGGTCATCATG